>NZ_JBYIRN010000012.1:0-176216 GCF_057708145.1 Micromonospora sp. bgisy143 | reverse complement strand
CCCCCCCCCCCCCCCCCCGCCGTCCGTTCGGGCCTTCAGGCTCCGAACGCCTCCACGGAGGTCAGCCGGGCGTCACCGGGCTGCCAGTCGGCGACTGCGACCGCCAGGTACCGCGCGGAGGACGTCGTCGAGATGGTGGTCTCGGGTTTCGGCTTCGGGACCGAGGCGACCGTCAGGTAGCCGAGCCCGTCGACCGAGGTGGACACCGTGATCGGCCGGCGCCGGCCGGGTGTCCAGGTCAGGCGGACCGAGGCCAGTTCCTGCGGCGATCCGAGGTCGATCACCATTCGGCCGGTCGGGCCGGGTTGCCAGGCGGTCCCCGGGTCGCCGTCGACGGCGGCCGACGGGTCGGTCATGCCGGCCGGCAGCGGTGACGTCGGGTAGGTCGTCCGAGACCGGGCCAGATCGCTGGTCGGCGTCACCGTTCCACCCGCGAACGCGACGTCCTTGCGGTGTCCGGCGGGAACCGTCACACGCTGTCGGGCGCCGTCGACCGCTGACTCCAACTGCACCTTCACGATCTGCCCGGCGGGTGCGGTGATCCGGACCTGGTGCGAGTCGGTGACCTCGAACCGGGTACCGGCGGGAATCGCCTTCTCCGGCTGCGCCGCGGTCACGGTGAACCGGGGCGGCTCGACGCGTGCGGTGGCGGCGGCGAGGTCGACCTGGTAGGTCGTGGTCCCCGATCCGGTGACCTGGCTTCCGTGGTACAGCCGCAGCGCAGCGTCCTGCGACAGCGTCACGGCCGCCGTCGTGACGGGGTTGTCGGACAGGTTGAACAGGCTCAGGTATCCGTCCGCGTCACTCACCCGCAACGCCTCCGGACCACCGCCGGGCAGGGTGCGGGACGCCGCGGCGGCCAGGGCCGACCGGCTCGCGCCCGCGTACCCCTCGACGATCAGCCGAGCGCTGCCGGCGGCCGGTCCGCTGGACAGGGTGACGGTGGTGGCGGTCACGGTGATCGGATTCTGGGCGTTGTGGACCACCAGACCCGCTCGTCCGTCGATGTCCAGCCAGGAGCCCGCGATGTTCGGGCTGTCCGGCACCACCACCGCGTCGCTCCAGTCGATGCCGTCCAGAGAGGTCTGGACGACGTAGCGGGTGCCGTACGCGGCCTCCCAGTCCAGGCGTACGCCGCTGATGTCGATCGGCTCGCCGAGGTCGACGGCGAGCCAACTGTCCGCGCGAGCCCGTTCCTCCCGGGCGACCGCCCAGCGGGTGGCGGGGTTGCCGTCGGTGGCGCGCGCTGCCGGGTAGGCGGGGTCGGCGGACGACGCCGTGGTGGGCCGGCCGACGGCACGGTCGACCCCACCGGTGTCGAGCACGGCGAAAGCGAACAGCGAGTAGCCGTACTGGTTGGCGGCGGATCGGCCGAGCATCCGCACGTACCTGGCCGACCGGGGCGCGAAGCTGAGCTGGTCCGTTCCACCGTCGCCGACGCCCGACTGTCCGGCCAGGGTGACGGACCCCTGTTCGCCGGTGAAGGTACGGGTGCCGGTGAGCCCGGGTACGCCGGGCATGTCCAGGTTGAACAGGGTGAGCACGCCCTCGTCGGCACTGATGCCGGTGGTGGCGTACACCACCGTACCGGTGGGAAGCGTGACGTATCCGGCGGCGCCGCCGGCGACGCGGAGAACGGTCGCCGTGGCGTCGACGCCGTCCCGGGCCACGGTGTACGCGGCGGAGGTGCGGCCGAGGACCGGCGCGGACTGCCTCGGCAGCAGCGAGGCGGCCCGGGTGTCGAACAACCAGTTGTCGTGGGCGGGGGCCCACTGGAACGAGACGAATCCGGTCTTGCTGACCGCCGCGGCGAAGGCGGCCGGGGTCTGGTGGGCGGTCAGCCCGGCCTGCTCCCCGAAGTCCCGGGTGCCGGCGGCCGCCGCGAAGAACGTGGTGCTGGCGACCGGCTGGACCACGCCGCCGTTGGCCGCCCGCCAGGCGTGGAAGAGGTAACTGATGGCGACCTCGGCCCGGGCTTCGGGCTCGTACTTCGGCTCGCCGCTGAACTTGGTGAGCCGGTTCTCCGGCGGGTAGTTCAGGTACGGCATGAGCCGCTCGGCGAGGTCCGCCTCGGCGCGGGCGGCGTGCCGGTCACCCTGGACCTGCGCGAGGAAGGCGAGCGGTAGGACATCTCGGCCGTACAGGTGGTAGCGGTCCGCGACCATCGGCATGAAGGGTTCGCCGGCGTCGCTGGCCAGCAGCCGC
This sequence comes from Micromonospora sp. bgisy143, assembly GCF_057708145.1. Classification (NCBI taxonomy): domain Bacteria; kingdom Bacillati; phylum Actinomycetota; class Actinomycetes; order Micromonosporales; family Micromonosporaceae; genus Micromonospora; species Micromonospora sp. bgisy143. Next base: position 174,011 of record NZ_JBYIRN010000012.1, on the reverse strand, counting down.
ATGGTCCGCCACAGCTGGTCGCCGTTGGGCTGCCGGGAGAGCGCCTCGGGGAGCGGTTGGCCGGCGGTCAGGAAGTGCGCCGCGGTACGACCCGCGGTGCGCCACAGTTCTTCCTGGTAGTGCGGGCCGAAGGAGCCGTGGTTCTCGACGAGGAACGTGTCGTGGATGTTGTGGGCGGTGTTCCAGTCCGCGATCGCCCGCCCGTCGACGACGGCGGGGTTGGCGCGGTCGGCTGCCGGTAGTCCGCTCGCGTTGAGCGTCCACATCGAGAACCGCTCGCGCCACGCCGCGGCGGCGGGGTCGTCCGGCGCCCAGGCCAGGCCGGGCGCGATCGCCTGGGCGTAGACCCCCATCTCCTCGAGCTTGGTGTCACCGCTGAAGCCACCGGTGCGGCCGTTCGGCGTCCAACTGCCACTGAGCGGGTCGTTACCGGTGCCGAGGGAGTGGGCGTACGCGGCCTGCCCGCGGGCGATGCGGTCGACGTTGGTGCGGGTCACCTCGTCCAGGTCGGACCAGAGCAGGCGGGCGGCCAGGACGAAGTACAGCTCGAAAGTGCTGTCCCAGAACAGCTGTCGGCCCCACTCGGTGCCGCCGGTGAGCCGGTTGGTGGCCGCGAACCGGCGGATGGTGGCGATGGTACGGGCGTGCAGCGTGTCCCGGTCGACGCCGGCTGCCGCCGCGTCGTACCCGGGCGAGATGAGCAGGACCGCGTTACCGAGGACGACCGCGAACCGGAAGTCCGCGAGGCGGTACGCGTTGATCGCCGGATCCCACTGCTCCTCGGCCCACCGGGTGTGGGCGAGCAGCAGCGCGTGGTAGGTGTCGGCAACCGGGCCGGTGGCCGTGGCCGGTGGCGTGGTGCCGGGTGACGCGGCGTGGGCGGCGGCGGGGCGGGCGATGGCGAGTCCAGCGCCGATGGCGCCGCCGAGGATGAGCAGCCGCCGCCTGCTCAGCTCGAATTCGGAGATGCGCATGGTGACCCTTCGGTGTGACAACGTTGTCAGAGAAGGCTCTGATGATCACTCCCAGATGTCAAGACCCACAAAGCCAGACCGACTCACCCCGTCGATCTTGCACTTTCTGTCGTCTCGATGCCCCGATCCGCGTCTTTTGCGGCGACAGAAAGTGCAAGATCGCGGGCAGGACGGCGGCGGGAGCGTGCGATGCGGGCTGCCAGGAGGAGCAGCGCTGCCAGGGTGGCCAGGAGCACCGTTGGGCCGGCCCGATCCACGGTGTTCGACAGGGCGTGCTGGATCTGCGCGGCCACCAGAATGACCGGGTCGTGCAGAGCATCTCGGCGGCCGGCGGCGAGCCGTAGCTCGTACCAGCCGTACCAGGCGACGTAGCCGCCGGCGAGCAGCAGGACCAGGCCACTGAGCCGGGGCACCAGCGCACCGGCGACGCGCAGCCGGGCCACCAGCGAATCGCGCAGCAGCGCCACCCCGACCGCGGCGACCGCGACCACCAGGCCCATCCCGAGGGCGTACGCGCCGAACAGCGCCAACCCGCGTCCGGTCGAGCCGGCCTGGAGGCTGGTCACCACGATGGCCAGGAACGGTGCGATGGCGCAGCCGAGTGAGGCCAGCGCGTACGCCGCGCCGAACAGCGCCATCGACGGCCAGGACCGGGTCAGCCGGGGCGCCCGCGCGGTCCAGCTCGGCGCGGGCAGCCGCCGGCCGGCGAGCAGCCAGCACCCGGCCACCACCAGCAGCAGCCCGAGCACCACCGTCAGCCAGGGCAACCGGGGCCGCAGCCAGCCGGCCAGCGGCGCGAGCGCCAGACCGAACGCGCCGAAGACCGCCACGTACCCCAGGGTGAGCCCGGCCGCCGCGGTGAGCGCGCGCCCGACCGCGCCGCGGGCGTCCGACGCCCCGGCGACCAGCAGGGAGAGGTACGCGGGCAGCAACGCGAAGCCGCACGGGTTGACCGCGCCGAGCATGCCGGCGGTCAGCGCGAGCAGCAGCGGGCCGGTCACGCCCCGGCCAGCGCGGTAACCCGGGCGGTGAGCGACTCACCGTCCAGGAAGCCCTGGTGGACGACCTTGCCGTCCCGGTCGATGATCACGAAGATGCTCTGTTCGGTCACCTTGAACCGCTTCCAGAGGGCGCCCTTGCGGTCGTCGATCTGGGGCATGTCGCCGAGGTCGAACTCGGTGACGAAGTTCTTCATGTCGCGCTGCTCGCCCAGTCCGGCGACGCCGACGATCGGCACGGTGTCCCGGTATTTCGGCGCGATCTCGGCCACCGTCCAGGCCTGGCTGGCGCAGGTGGCGCACCACGGTGCCCAGAACCAGAGCACCACCGGCCGCCCGGCCAGTCGCGTCGCGTCGAAGGCGCTGCCGGCGAGGGTCGTACCGGTGAAGCGCAGGGTGTCCGGGACCGGGGCCGGCGGGGTCGACGACGCGCCGGCCGAGGGGGTTGCCGAGGGGGCCGGGGCGCTGGTCGAGGTCGGCGCGGTCCCGGCGGCGGCAGCGTCGGGCGGCACCGTGCCGGTGCAGGCCGCCGTGGCGAGCAGGGTGGCGACGAGCGCCCCCACGATGGCGACCCGGGGCGGACACGCCGCCGCTGTCCGCCCGATCCGCTTGCGCATCCGCAGCTCCGTTCGGCAGGTGTGCTGGTCAGTGCCTTTCCCTACTCGGCCTTGGCGAGGCGCAGGGCGAGTTCCGGGCAGACCTTGACGGCCTTGAGGGCGCCCTCGCGCAGCCAGGTCGGCACCGGCGTGGCCGGGAAGGCGGGGTAGCCGTTGGCGTCGAGCCGGATGAAGTCCGGCACGACGTGCGCGCAGAGGCCGTGCCCGTCGCAGCGGGACCAGTCCAGGGTGAGCTTCTGCGGGTTGGGGTCGGGCGCGCCGGGCAACCCCATGACGCCCTTGACCCGCCGGCCGCAGCCGTCGCCGGTGCTGTGCAGCCGCAGGTCGTCGGCGAACACCTCGATCGCGGAGAGCGCGAAGCGGGCCGTACCGTCCGGGTGGCTGCACGCGCCCCGACCCTTGACCTCGCCGGCGGCGGCGCGTACGACGTCGGCCGGTTGGCTGCCGGCCACGGCCAGGTCGACCGCGCGGGCCAGGTCCGGCAGGCCCATCTTGCACGGGCCGCACTGGCCGGCGGACTCGCCGGCCAGGTAGCGCACCACCTGCGCGGCCTCACCGAGCGGGCAGGTGTCGACACCGACCGGGATGATGATGCCCGCGCCGAGGGTGCCGCCGACCGCGGCGAGACCCTTGCGGGAGACCTCGGCCTTCTCCGCCGCCTCGGCGGTGATCCACTTGCCGTGGTAGCCGCCCATCAGGATGCCCTGGACGTCCGGGACCTCGCACAGGTCGAGGACGTCGCGCAGCGGCATGCCGGCGGTGCACTCCACCACGGCCGGCCGGCCCGCCGCGCCGGTCACCGTGAGCAGCACGGTGCCCGGCTCGTCGTCGGTGCCGAGCGCCGCGTACTCGTACGGGCCGAGTCGCGCGCCGACCGCGAGCTGGGCGTACGTCTCGGCGTTGGACAGCAGGGTGGGCAGGCCGCTGACCCCGGAGTCGCTGGAGCGCTTCTTGGTGCCGGGCGGGATGTGCGGCAACCCGTTGATCCCGTTGACCAGGGCACCGCCCTCGCCGGAGATGAACCGGTGCGGCACGGTGACGATGGTGGTCGGCACCGGCATGCGCCGCTCGTCGAGGGCCTCCATCAGCGAGTCCCGGCCGACCCCGTCGTCCGCCACACCGATCACGATCTCGTCGGCGTCCAGCGCGTACGCCGCCAACGCCGCACCGTCGAGGATCAGGTGCGGTGCGCGGGTGAGCAGCACCTTGTCCTTCCAGCTCGCCGGCTCCCCCTCGGTGGCGTTGACCACCACCACGGCGGAGAGGTCCTGCCGCTCGCAGGACTCGAGCACGGCGCGCATCTTGCGGGCGAACGGAAAGCCCGCGCCGCCCTTGCCCTTGAGCTGCATGCCCTCGGCGAGCCGCAGCAACTGCGCCGGCTCCATCGGGCCGATCGGGCCGTGGACCTCCTCGTGCGCGGCCAGGTCGAGGCGTCCGAACTCGGCGAAGCCGGCGGTCAGCCGAGGCTCACCGACACAGGCCACCGGTGGGACGGTCGTCCGCATCACTTGGCCTCACCCCGCAATCCGGCCCAGTACGCCCCGTCCACGGCGTCCGCGCTGGCCTTGCGGCGCTTGGACCGGCCCTCGCCGGCGGCCCGCTTGGCGCGCCGTGACGCCAGGTCGACCAGGGTCGGGGTGTCGTCGACGGGCGGCACGTCCTCGGGGACGTACCGGGCCGGCGGGCGCCAGTAGTCCGGCTCCTCCGGCAGGTCGTCCTCGGCGCTGTGCCGGCCGCTGCCGCTGCGCGGGGCCGCCGAGATGGGACCGGCGGAGATCGGGCCGCTGGAGATCGGGCCGGCCGAGATCGGCTCCGCGGAGACCGGGCCGGCCGAGATCGGCTCGGCGGCCTGCCAACGACGCGGGCTGTCCCACGGCTCCTCGGGCTCGTCGGCGGCCCGCCGCGGCGGGGCCGAGTACCGGGTGCCCTCCTCCTCGGTGCGGGACCGGCGACCGCTCCGCTCGGCCACCGGCTCCTCGGCACGCCGCCGCCCGGTCTGGGTGGTCTCCTCGTCCCGGTCGCGGCTGCGCGAAGCGCGCCGCCGGGTCACCGGCGCCGTCTCCTCCTCGGCGCTGCGGCGGGCGGAGCGGCGGGTCGCCGTCGTCTCCATCTCTTCGCGGCGGTCCTGCCGGGCGGCGGGCTCCTCGTCCCGGCGACGCCGGCTGGGCCGGGTCGGCTCGACCAGCGAGCCGGGCTCGGGCACCACCGGAACGGTGAACCGTTCGGGGTCCCGCCGCCGGGGGCCGGTCGGCGCGGTCCAGGTGGCGGTGGTGGCCTCCGCCCAGGCCGGGCGCTTGTCCTCGCTCTTCTCGCGGCGGCGACCCAGCCCGGCCAGCAGCGCGCGCCCGCGACCCTCGTCGGTGCCCCGCCCGGCCAGCGCCGCGTTGCGCACGGCGGCCTGGTGCTGCTCGCGGCTGCGCCGGCCGATGGTGACCGAGAGCCGTACCAGCAGGGCCAACACGACCAGCAGGACGCAGGCGAGGTAGCTGAGGACCACCCAGGACGCCGCGGCCCGGCCGGCGTTCAGGCCGTGGAAGATCGCGAACGGCCAGGCGAGGTACGCGGCGGAGTGCAGCGTGCGCCACAGCCACTTCGGACCGACGCCGGCGAAGCGGGCCCGGATGATGCCGGTCCAGATCACGCTGACCATGAGCAGGGCGGCCACCGTGCCGAGGCCGACGTAGAGCCCTCGGCCGCCGATGAACGGGACGAGCGAGTCGGTCACCGCGGCTCGACCGGTGGCGATCTTGGTGAGCACGTGGAAGACCAGTCCGGCCGTACCCAGGACGCCGGTGGCCCGGTGCGCGGACTGCATCAGCACGCGGTGCGAGATGTTCAGCACCAGCCGGTCGGTGGCGAGCAGTCCCAGCATCACGGTGAGACTCAGCGACACCAGGGCGACCACGCCCGCGAAGAACTCGGTGAAGAAGAAGCCGTACGCGTACGCCATCTGACCGGCGCCGGTCAGCATGGTCGCCGCCCAGAACGCGGCGAGCATCGACGCGATCAGCAACGTCGTCGCCGAGCGGGACCGGGTCCGCACCCCGCGACTGCTGGTGCTGGTCCGGACCTCGGTGGCCTTCTGGTTCTGCTTTGCCCGGGCCATCTGCTCCTCGATCGTCTCGCGGCGGCGTACCACCGGCCGACCCCTGCTCCCCCATCCAGTACGGACCGGCGGGGCGTGCGGATCACCCGGGGACGGAAATTTCTGGCCCGGATCGAACCGACCCGCGTCGGGACGCGTGTAGCGGCCCCACCGGACAGTGATCAATGTCCATGCATTGACAGTCCTTGCAACACGCTTGTAACCTTTCGGCAAATTTCAGCATGGGTTGCAAGATTCGAGCAGCCCTGCGTTCCCCCGCCGCATCACCACCCCCACCCCGCTCCCGACAGGAGTCCCGATGCGCCACCGTCGACGCAGCTCGGCGATCCTCGCCCTCGGCCTGGTCGCCAGCCTGCTGGTCCCCCTCACCGCGACGGCACCCCCGGCCGTCGCCAGCCCGTCCGGCACGAAGAAGGTCATCGTCCAGCTCTTCGAGTGGAACTGGCCGTCGGTCGCCAGCGAGTGCCAGAGCACCCTCGGCCCCAAGGGTTACGGCTACGTGCAGGTCTCGCCCCCGCAGGAGCACGTGCGGGGCAACCAGTGGTACATGGCGTACCAGCCGGTCAGCTACCGGATCGAGTCCCGCAAGGGCACCCGGGCCCAGTTCCAGTCGATGGTGAACACCTGCCACGGGGCCGGCGTGAAGGTGATCGTCGACGCCGTCATCAACCACATGTCCGGCCAGGACAACGGCGGCACCGGCTGGGCCGGCTCGTCGTACTCGCACTACGACTACCCGGGCATCTACCAGACCCAGGACTTCCACCACTGTGGGCGCAACGGCGGCGACGACATCGCCAACTACAACGACCGGTACGAGGTGCAGAACTGCGAGCTGGTCAACCTCTCCGACCTGAAGACCGAGTCGGACTACGTCCGTACGAAGATCGCGTCGTACCTCAACGACCTGCTCTCGCTCGGCGTGGACGGCTTCCGGCTGGACGCCAGCAAGCACATGCCGGCCGCCGACATCGCCGCGATCAAGGGCAAGCTGTCCCGCTCGGCGTACCTCGTTCAGGAGGTCATCTACGGCGCCGGTGAGCCGGTCCAGCCGACCGAGTACACCGGTAACGGCGACGTGCACGAGTTCCGCTACGGCAAGGACCTGGCCCGGGTGTTGCGCTCCGAACGGCTCGCGTACCTGAAGAACTTCGGTGAGGGCTGGGGTCACCTGCCCAGCGGGTCGGCCTCGGTGTTCGTGGACAACCACGACACCCAGCGCGACTCCAGCGGCGTGCTGACCTACCGCGACCGGGGCATCTACGCCCTCGCCAATGCGTTCATGCTGGCCTGGCCGTACGGGTCGCCGACGGTCATGTCCAGCTACACCTTCAGCGACCGCGACGCCGGCCCACCCTCGGACAGCGGCAACAAGACCCTCAACACCACCTGCTACTCGGGCTGGGAGTGCGAGCACCGCTGGCCGGTGATCGCCAACATGGTCGGCTTCCGCAACGCCACCGAGGGCGCCGGTGTGGCCAACTGGTACGACAACGGCAACAACCACATCGCGTTCAGCCGCAGCGGCAAGGGCTACCTCACCGTCAACGACGAGGACTCGGCGATCAACGGCCGCTCGTACTACACCGGACTGCCTGCCGGCCGGTACTGCGACGTCATCCACGGCACGTACGCGAACGGATCGTGCAGCGGTCCGGTGATCACCGTGGACGGTAGCGGCTGGTTCGCCGCGAACGTGCCGGCGCACGACGCGGTCGCCATCCACATCGGCGCGCGGGTCTGACCGACCCCGGGGCCTCCGGACGGCGGGTATCGCCGAACCGGGGGCCCCGGGCCGTCCACCGCCATAGACTAGTTTCGTGCAGTTTGACCGAATGTCCCCGTATCGTCGTCGCGCCGGCTGGATCGCCGGCGCGATCGCCGTACCCGTGCTGCTGGTCGCCGCGCTGCTGGTCGGCCAGGCTCTCACCCCACGCTCGACGGCCCCCGACGAGCAGAACGTGGTGGTCGCCGACCCGACGCCGAGCAGCGTCGACCAGAGCCCGGAGGAGTCTGTCCCGCCGGCCGCGCCCGCCCCGGACGGGCTGCCGGTGCTCGACTACGACCCCGCCCCCAAGGGCTTCCCCGCCGACCCGGCCACGATGGACACCACACCCTTGACCGAGGGTGTGCACCCGACCCGGCGGATCGCCGCGTACGACGCCCCCGGCGGTCGTCCGCTGGCGTTCGTCGAACCGACGCTCGCCGGTGTCGAGCTGACCGTGCCGATCGCCCAGCGGCGGGCCGGCTGGACGGCCGTCCTGCTGCCGTCGGCGAACCGGAAGCTCGCCTGGCTGCCCCCGGGTGGCTTCGACACCGTGCCGCTGCGCGACCAGATCGTGGTCGAGCGCACGGTGCACCGCCTCACCTGGTACCGGGCCGGCAAGGCGGTGCGCTCGTGGGAGACCAGCCTCGGCCAGTCGGGGCAGGAGACCCCGCTCGGGCGCACCTTCATCCTGGGCCGCACCCCGCCACCCGAGGAGGTCTACGGCGGGGTGGACATCTACGCCCTCGGCTCGGTGCCGGACGACCCGGAGGCGGTGCCGACCGGGCTCAAGGGCGCGCACATCGGCCTGCACACCTGGCACAACGACGACGACCTGGGCGAGAACACCACCAACGGCTGCATCCGGGTGACCCGCAGCGGTCAGCGGGAACTGCTCGCCGAGGTCCGGCCCGGCAGCAGCCTGGTGGTCGTCGACAAGCTCCCCACGCCACCACCGACCGCCTGAGCCGGGCCGCTCACTCGCCCAGCAGCCAACCGTTCTGCTCGGCGATGCGCACGGCCGCGGCCCGGTTGCGCGCGCCGGTCTTGCCGATCGCCGCCGACAGGTGGTTACGCACCGTCCCCTCGGACAGGTGCAGCGCCTTCGCCAACTCGGCGACCGCGCCGCCGCCCCGGGCCGCCCGCAGCACCTCGGTCTCCCGCTCGGTCAACGGGCTCGCCCCGGTGGCCAGCGTCTCCGCGGCCAGCGTCGGGTCCACCACCCGCAGGCCGGCGTGCACCCGGCGGACGGCGTCGGCGAGCTGCCGGGCCGGGGTGTCCTTGACCACGAACCCGTTCGCACCGGCCTCCATGGCGCGACGCAGGTAACCGGGCCGACCGAACGTGGTCACCACCAGCACCCGGCAGGACGGCAGCGCGGCCCGCAGCGCGGCGGTGGCGGCGATGCCGTCCAGGCCGGGCATCTCGACGTCCAGCAGGGCCACGTCGGGCGTGTGCCGCAGGGCCTCGGGCACCACTTCGTCACCCCGGCCGACCTCGGCCACGACGCTCAGGTCCGGCTCCAGCGACAACAGCGCGGCCAGCGCGCCCCGCACCAGCGCCTGGTCGTCGGCGAGCAGCAGCCGGATCGACGGCGACGCGCCGCTCACCGGGCCTGCCCCGGGGCGTGCACCCGCAGCAGGAAGCCGGTGCCGTCGCCGCGCCGACCCACGGTCACCACGGCGTCCAACCGGCGGGCCCGCTCCCGCAGGCCGACCAGCCCGTACCCGGCGGCGTCCGGGGTGGACGGTCCCCGACCGTCGTCGCCGACCTCCACCCCGTCCGGGCTCACCCGGATCGTGCAGCACCGCGCTCCGCTGTGCCGGACCACGTTCGTCACCCCTTCGCGCACCGTCCACCCGAACAACCGGTCCCACTCGCGCGGTAGCTCCGGCGTCTCGGCCGGCACCTCGGCCGCGATGCCCGCGGCGGCGAGCGCGGACCGCGCGCCGGCCAGCTCACCGGCGAGGGTGACCTCCCGGTACGCCCCGACGGTCTGCCGCACGTCCGCGAGGGCCGACCGCGCCAGTCGCTCCACCTCGGCGATCTCGGCGGCGGCCCGGGCGGGGTCGACCTCGACGAGCCGCCCGGCCAGCTCCGCCTTGATCGCCACCACGGTCAGCGAGTGCCCGAGGATGTCGTGCAGGTCGCGCGCGGCGCGGGCCCGTTCCTCGGCGACCGCGAGCCGGCCGATCTCCTGCTGGGCGGCCTGGAGCTCGCTGTTGCGCTGGGCCAGCCGCGAGACGCCGAACATGGCGAACGAGGCGAGCAGCACCGCGAAGACGATCCCGTTCTCCGCCTCCCAGCCGGTCACCAGCCAGGACGCCAGCGCCGGCGTTACCGCGCAGAGCGCCACGGTGGCCGCCGCCTCCAACGCCGGCAGCAGGAACACCCCGGCCGCCGCCACGTAGACCAGCGTGGCCAGCCAGTCTCCGTCGGTGCCCGGAATGCTGGCCACGCCCACCGCGAGCAACAGCAGCAGGCCCAGCCGCGCCCGACCCGCCGGGATCGGCAGCAGCGACTGGCGCAACCGGCGGGCCCACTGGAACAGCAGCACATAACCCAGGCCGAAGACGACCAGGGCGGTCACCCCGACGACCCGCCGCCACGGCTCCGGCTGGTGCAGCGCGGTGGCGAGCGGCACGTTAAGGAAGAACAGCCACACGGCGGCCAGCAACCAGCCGATGTACCGCCAGTGGCGGGTCATCGGCCGGGGCTGCCCCGTCGGGAGGTCCATCGTGTCCACGCTAGCGGTCGGGACGCTCAGACCCGCGCGGTGTCCCGGCGGAACAGCCGGGTCGCGCCGACGGCGAAGGCCAGGGTCCAGACGACGACGTTCGCCACCGCGGCCATGCTCACGCCGTCGCCGGTCAGCGGGGCGCGGGCCAGCTCACCCATGCCGTACACCGGGGTGAAGGTCGCTACCTGCTGGAGCACGTGCGGCAACACCTCAACCGGCACGAACAGCCCGCCGAACATGGCCAGCACCGCCAGGATCGGCCCGATGAACTGCATGACGTTCTCGGCCGGCACGAGGTAGCCGATGAACAGACCGAACGCGGCGAACACCAGCGAGCCGATCCAGGCGGCCAGCCCGGCCAGCAGCCAGACGTCCAGCGGGAGGCGGACGCCGGCCACGGCGCCCACCAGGAACTCCACGACGACCGCGAGCAGGCCGAGGGTCATCGCGGTGGCGACCTTCATCGCCACGTACGCGCTCGGGCGCAGCGGGGTGAGCCGTAGCTGCCGGCTCCACCCCAACGCCCGCTCGGTGGCGACCGCGCCGCCCGCGCTGGTCGTCGCCACCATCGCCGCGTACACGGCGAGGCTGATCATGATGTACGCCGTCACGGGCCGGCCGTTGTCCAGCGTCTGCCCGCGCTGCGGCAGACCGAAGATGAGGAAGAAGACACCCGGCATGATCAGCGTGAAGGCGAGGGTACGACGGTTGCGCAGCACCCGGCGCAACTCGATGCCGAGGACGGCCGGGGCGGGCAGGGTGGTCATCGTCAGGCTCCGATCGGCTCGCTGGTCAGGGCGAGGAAGGCGTCCTCGAGGTTGCGGGAGGTGATCTCGACGTCCCGGGCGGCGGTCCGGGTGAGCAGGTGCCGGGCGATCGCGTCCGAGTCACGGGTACGCACCAGCACGCTGTCACCGCGTACCTCCACGGCGTCGACCTCCGGCAGCGCGGCCAGCGCGGCCTGGTCCGCGCCGGGCAGGGTGGCCCGCACCGTACGACCGGCGGCCAGGTTCTTGATCTCGGCGGTGGTGCCGTCGGCGACCACGCGTCCCCGGCGGACCAGCACGATCCGATCGGCGTAGGCGTCCGCCTCGTCGAGGTAGTGGGTGGCGAAGATGACGGTCCGGCCGTCGCGGGCGTCGCGGCGCAGGGCCTGCCAGAAGTCCCGCCGGCCCTCGACGTCCATGCCGGTGGTCGGCTCGTCGAGGACCATCAGGTCCGGGTCCGGCAGCAACGCCAGCGCGAAACGCAGCCGCTGTTGCTGACCGCCCGAGCATCGCCCGACGATCCGGTCGGCGATGTCGGCGATCCCGGCGCGCTCCAGCACCTCGGCGGTCGGGCGGGTACGCCGGTAGAAGTGCGCGGTCATCCGCACCGTCTCACCCACGGTCAGGTCCTTGAGCAACCCACCGGTCTGGAGTACGGCGGCGACCCGTCCCCGGGCCACCGCGTCGTCGGCCGTGCCGCCGAGAACGCGCACCGTGCCCGCGTCCGGCCGGGCGAGGCCGAGCAACATGTCGATCGTGGTGGTCTTGCCCGCCCCGTTGGGGCCGAGGAACGCCACCACCTCGCCGGGCTGCACCCGCAGGCTCAGTCCGTCGACCGCGGTGACCGTACCGAAGGTCTTGGTGAGGCCGCTCAGTTCGACGGCCGGCTGCGTACTGGTCATGGAATGAATGCTGGGGTGTCGCGGACCGCAAGTCCTGAAGCGGCCGTCACGTTCCGGCCGTGACATTTGTCAGGGCACGGACGGCACGGCTCCGAGCCCGGCGGGCACGCAGCGTGACGGGCCGGCGGGCGAGGACCGCGACGAGCGTGATGCCACCCAGTCATCAAGATGCCCCTGAGGCATCACGCCCACCGGCACATCCGACCCCGACCAGGCATTCCGAGAGCGGCAGCGGGTAAGCGCGCCGCCGGACGCCGCGACACCGGGAGGACGCGATGGGTGCCACGCCGCAGGGCCAGGTCGACACGGTCGTGCTGATCCACGGGCTCTGGATGACCCCACGGAGCTGGGAGGGGTGGGCCGATCGCTTCACCGAGCGCGGCATGCACGTCATCGCTCCCGCCTGGCCCGGCATGGACCGCTCGGTGGAGCAGTTGCGCGACGATCCCAGCCCGATCGCCGAGCAGAGCATGGCCACGATCGTCGCCCACTACGACCGGATCATCCGGGCGCTCCCCCGTCCACCGATCATCATGGGCCACTCGTTCGGTGGGCTCTTCGCGCAGGTCCTCGCCGACCGGGGCCTCGGCGCTGCGGTGGTGGGTGTGCACCCGGCGGCGATCAAGGGCGTGCTCAAGGTGCCGTTGAGCCAGTTGCGCTCCGGCTTCCCGATCCTGCGCAGCCCGGCCAACCGTGGCAAGGCCGTCCCGTTCACCCCGGACGACTTCGCCTACACCTTCGGCAACACGCTGAGCCGCGAGGAGTCCGACCGGGCCTGGCAGCGGTACGCGGTCCCCGGAGCGGGCCGGGTCTTCTTCGAGGGCGCGTTCGCCAACGTCGACCCGCGCTCACCCGCCCGCGTCGACACCGGGCGCATCGACCGGGCGCCGCTGCTGCTGATGGCCGGCGGGCAGGACCACGTGGTGCCGGCGTCGGTGGTCCGCGCCAACGCGGGGCTCTACCAGAAGTCCCGCGCACTGACCGCGTACGAGGAGTTTCCCGACCGGTCGCACTTCACGGTCGGGGCACCCGGCTGGGAGAAGATCGCCGACTACGCGCTGGACTGGGCGATGCGAGCGGCGGCACTGCCCCGCGAGGCGACAATCGCCAGCGAGACCCCCCGCCGTTGAGGCGTCAGAGCCGCAGCACGGCGACCGCGCCGGTGAATACGGCCCTGCAGTAGCGGATCACCGATGCCATGGCAACAGCTCGGCTACGGCCTTGATGATGTTGGGCCGATCCTTCGGATCACTGCCGCGTAGGGCAAGATAAACGATGAGAACCAACCCTGCTACCAGCACAATAAGTGCAGCAGCTACGGCCGTCGGCCCTGCCTTAAAGAGTGGCTCAAGACTGGCGATCCACACTTCCCAACCCCTCCTCCCTTATCGGGCGAGGTTGCGTCAACCCAGCCCGGCCAGTGTTTCAACACTGGTCTGGCTGAGTCCGCGTTCCGGCGATCGTGGATCTCAGCACCAAGACGGCCGTCTCGGCTCTTGCTGCTGGTGCAATCTATCACTGGGTAAGGCTTTAACTAGGCAACCCTGCCGCCGGAGCACAGAGTGCCGAATATATTCTCGTAGCCAACCTTTGCGCTATTTACTCATTTGAAGCAGGCTGACACAAGGGACTTTCCTGCCCTTGCGGAAGTTCGTCCGTGGGACACCATACTCGATGACCAACCGAACGCTGGGAATTCAGCTCCAGTCGAGCGAGATGTCGAGGATTTCCAGGTCCGGCGGTGCCGCTGGCGCGACCCGCTTGGGCTCACGCGTGACCAGGTAGCAGCGGTACAGCACAGCAGTCGCCACGGCGTGCGCGACGTCCAACGGCACGGCGAACCGTGCCGCGATCCGGGCCACGCGGCGACTGGTCGGCGCGTCGTACACCGCGACCTTGATCTCCCGTTCCTCGCTCAGGAGCAGGTCGAGGAGGTGAGCGGCGGGCGTGCCGGCCACCTCGAGCTGCGCCTGTCCCAGGCAGAGAGCCGGGATCCACACCTCCTGCGCCGGGTCCTCCTCGGCGAGGGTCAGGATCGCCCCCGGTTCGACGCTGGTGCCGGAGGCGTACGCGAGCAGGGCGGACGTGTCCAGGACCAGGCCATTCACGCGGCGGCCGATCCGTCCTGGTCGAACTGACGGAGCCACTCGGCGTTGCGCGCGTGCTGCTCGTCGGAGATCGGCGTCAGGGTAGCGAGGTGAGACCGGGTCCGCTCGACGTCCTCGTCGGTGACCACGTAGCCGAGCCGCGCCCACCGGGCCCGGAGGACGTCGGCGCGCATCTTGCGGCGCAAGATCCCGGCGATGAAGCCCGAGGTGTTGCCTTGCGTACGCTCCACGTACGCGGCCACGTCGTCGGGCAGGCTGATGGTGATCCGGCGAGTCATACTCTGACTCTATCCGTTGCTTACTTCGACCGACGACCTCGGGACGGCGTGTCGCATGGCTCGGCTGACCGTGGGTATGAGCCCGGGATGAGGGCGAGTTTCCGGATCGGTCGGATCGCGGGGGTGCCGGTCGGCGTCAACTGGAGCGTGCTGGTCATCTTCGCGCTGATCGCGTGGGGACTGGCCGCCAACCAGTTTCCCCGCTCGTACCCGGACCGCTCGCCCGTGGCGTACACCCTCGCCGGCCTGGCCGCGGCGGTGGTCTTCTTCGTCGGCCTGCTCGCCCACGAGGTGTCGCACGCCGTGGTGGCCAAGCGCAACGGGCTGACCGTCGACGGGATCACGCTGTGGTTGTTCGGTGGGGTCGCCGAGTTGAAGGGCGAGCCGCGCGACCCCGGCGCGGAGTTGCGCATCGCGGGCGTCGGACCGCTGGTCAGTCTGCTGCTCGGGGCGTTCTTCGGCGTCATCGCGCTGCTGTTCGCGCTGGCCGGGCAGGGTGGGCTGCTCTTCGGCGCGATCGCCTGGCTGGCCGGTATCAACGTGCTGCTGGCGGTCTTCAACGTGCTGCCGGCCGCGCCGCTGGACGGTGGCCGGCTGCTGCGCGCCGCGGTATGGAAGGCCACCGGCGACCGGACCCGGGCGTCCGTGGTCGCCGCCCGGGCCGGCTGGGTGCTCGGCGTACTGCTCATCGGCCTCGGGTTGTGGCAGTTCCTGTCCGGCATCGGCTTCGGCGGCCTGTGGTTGGCGCTGATCGGCTGGTTCCTGATCGGTGCCGCCGGGGTGGAGGAACGGCAGGCCCGGACCGGTACCGCGTTGCGCGGTATCCGGGTCGCCGACGTGATGACACCACAGCCGCAGACCGCGTCGGCGGACATGACGGTCGCCGACTTCGTCGACCACTACCTTTTCGCGTACCGGCACTCGGCGCTGCCGCTGACCGAGCAGGGGCGACCGACCGGCCTCGTCACCGTGGACCGGGTGCGGGGCGTACCGGCCGACCGGCGGGCGTCGACCACCCTCGCGGAGGTGGCCTGCCGGGCGGACGAGCTGGTGCTGGCCCAGCCGGGTGAACAGCTCAACGACCTGCTCCCCCGGCTCAGCGAGTGCGCCGACGGCCGCGCCCTGGTGGTCGGCGACGACGGCCACCTGACGGGCATTGTCTCCCCCAGCGACATCGCCCGAGCCGTCCAACGCAACACCCTGCGCACCGAGGCGGCTTCCCGCTCCTCCTCCCGCTGATCATGAAGTTATTGCGCCGACACGCCGAGCCGGAAGGCAATAGCTTCATGATCACCGGGCGAATGGGGCCCAGGCCGGTCAGCGGGGGAAGTAGTGGTTCAGCTGGTCGGTGTGGAACTTGGCGGCCGGATCTAGCTCCCTCAGTAGGGCGGTGAAGTCGGCGTACCTCGGGTAGCGGGCGGCCAGCTCGGAGGGGTCGGTGACGAAGACCTTCCCCCAGTGCGGGCGCGGGTCGAACGGGGCCAGTCGCGCCTCCACCTCGGCCAGCACGGGCAGCACCGCGTCGGTGTCGTCCACCCAGGTGAAGTGGACGACGAAGCTGTCCCGCCGGTGGTTCGGGCTGAGCCACAGCTCGTCGGCGGCCACCGTCCGCAGCTCGCACACGTGCAGGACGGGGGCGATCAGGTGCGCCACGTCGGCCAGCGCGGCGAGCGCGTCGGCGGCGGCGGTACGCGGCAGGTGGTACTCGGACTGCAACTCGTCCCCACTGCTCGGGGTGAAGCCGAGCTTGAAGTGCGGCAGGCGCTCGTGCCACGGGCCCGGCTCGCCGAGCTGCGGGGTGCAGTTCTCCGGCGGCATCCCGAGCACCGGGTGCCGGGGCTGGTCGGCGGCGGTGGTGCCGAGCCAGTCCGCCGCCGGCGGCGGCTGGTCCGCGAGCTGCTTGCGCCACACCTCCCGCAGGCGCGGGGTACGCCAGTCGGTGAAGACACTCACGCTGTACGCCGAGTCGAGCGCCTCGTCGAGCGCGGCCGGGTCGAGGTCGAGCCGCACGTACTGGCGCAGTTCGAAGGCCGGCACCAGGTCCAGGGTGACCCGGGTGACCAGGCCGAGTGCGCCGAGCCCCACCACCATCCCGGCGAACGTGTCGTCGTCGCGGTCGATGCGCAGCAGGTCGCCGTCGGCGGTGACCAACTCCAGGCCGGTGACGGCGCTGGCCAGGTTGCCGTGGGTGGGACCGGAGCCGTGGGTGGCGGTGGCCACCGCGCCGGCGACCGAGATGTGCGGCAGCGAGGCCATGTTGGCCAGCGCGTACCCGTGGGGGTGCAGCTGCCGGGCGAGGTCGCCGTAGCGCATCGCGCCGCTCACGGTGACCTGTCCGCGCTCACGGTCCACCTCGACGCTCGGCGGCAGGCCGGCCAGGCTCACCAGGTCGCCATCGGTGTCGCCGAAGCGGTTGAAGGAGTGCCCGGTGCCGAGCGCGCGGATCCGTCGGCTGCCGGCGACGAGGCGGCGCACCTCGTCGAGGGAGGTCGGCCGGTGGAACGCCCGGGCCGCGTACCGGACGTTGCCGGCCCAGTTGCGGCGCGGCACCTCGGGAGCTGCGGTCGACGTGGCGTTCGGTCCCGGGGTGGTCACGTGGCGGTCTCCCGATCGGTGGACTGCTGGTCGCTCAGAGCGGCGAGGAGGGCGTCCAGAACGGTATCCGTCTGGTAGGTGCTGTAACCACGGTTGGCGATCGGCAGGCCCGCCCGGGTGGCCTTCTCGATCTCGCCCCGGGCCGCCTGCCGGGCCGCCGCGTCGCCGGAGAGCAGGGCGTCCTGGCCGCGCCGGAGCAACCGGTCGACCCCGTCCATGGCGTAGCCGCGCAGGCCGACCGTGAGGTCCGGAACGGCGAAGGCGGCGCGCCGCCGGGCGAGCAGGTCGACGAACCGTTCTCCGGCGTGCCGGTTGAGCGCTTCGGACACCTGCTCGGGCCGCTCGCGGACCTGGTCGAGGACGAGCAGTTCGATGGCCGGCCGGCCGTCGAGCGGGTGCCGGGCGGTCACCAGCTCACGCGGCAGCGCCTGCACGGGCACCAGCAGCAGCCTCGGCGGCGTCGGGTAACCGTCCCGGCGGGGCGGCTCGTCGAGGACCACCGTGTCGACCTCGGCCCAGCGGAACTCCCGGCGCAGGCCGGGCCGCCGGATGCTCAGCCCGTCCGCGTGGATGCCGAACCGGAACGGTCGCAACGCGCTGACCAGCGCCACCGCGCCGAGCGCGATGGCACCCACCGCGATGATCGTCCGTAGCAGGGCGCGGTCGCTGGGATAGACCAAGAGGATCACCCCACCGAGTACGCAGGCCAGGGCGAGCGCACGGGCCCCCCGATTCCGGCGCAATTCCACCCGTGGACCCCCGTTTCCTGACCGTGGCGTCGGTCCCGACATCTTCCGCCACACCGGGCACCGAGGACACCCGACAATCGGGCACGGTTGTTCTCGTCGTCGTCGGGGAACCCTACGCCCATGAGCAGCTACCGTGATCCGGCCCCGCGCGGCGACGTCTTCCCGTCCGAGGAGGAGTTGGACCCGACCGGCAGCGCGGTCGAGCCGGCCAGCGCGCCGCCGGACGTCCGGATGCCGAGCCACCCGGCACCCACGCCCGGTCCCCGGCCGACGCCCGCTCCCGCTCCCGCGCCGACGCCCGTACCGTCGCCCGGGCCGCCGCCCCGCGAGCCCGGCGGCGGGTCGCGGTCGATCGTGACGCGGCATCTGGACGGGTCGGTCGAGATCGTCACCGACCTCGACGGTGACGGCGTCGCCGACGTCGTGCAGATCGACGTGGACGGTGACGGCGTACCGGACATCACCTATGTGGACAGCGACCGGGACGGCCGGTTGGACACCGTGCTGCGCGAGCCGGACCGGCCCGCGCAGCACCGCGCCTGACGACTCACAGGTTCGCCAGCACCTCGCTCGCCACCAGGTCGAGGTGGTCGAGGTCGGCCAGGTCCAGCACCTGGAGGTAGATCCGCTGGCTGCCGATCTTGGCGTACCGGTCGATGGTGTTCAACACCTCGTCGGGCGTGCCGGCCAGACCGTTGGCCCGCAGTTCGTCCGGGTCGCGGCCGATGGCGGCGGCCCGGCGAGCCACCTCGGCGTCGTTCCGCCCGCAGCAGAGCACCAGCGCGTTGGACCAGACCAGCTCCGCCGGGTCCCGGCCGATCTCGGCGCACGCCGCGCGGACGCGGTCGAACTGCGCCGCCGAGTCCGCCGCCGACGCGAACGGCAGGTTGAACTCGTCGGCGTAGCGGGCGGCCAGCCGGGGCGTGCGCTTCGGACCCATTCCGCCGAGCAGGATCGGCGGGCGGGGCTGCTGCACCGGCTTGGGCAGGGCCGGCGAGTCGCTGACCGGGTAGTACCGGCCCGGGTGGCTGAACAGCTCCCCCGCCGGCGTGGACCAGAGGCCGGTGATGACCGCGAGCTGCTCCTCCAGCCGATCGAACCGCTCGCCGAGGGCCGGGAACGGGATGCCGTAGGCGGTGTGCTCGTCGCCGTACCAGCCGGTGCCGATGCCCAGCTCCACCCGACCGCCGCTCATCTGGTCGACCTGCGCCACGGTGATCGCCAGCGGGCCGGGCAGCCGGAACGTGGCGGCGGTCATCAGCGTGCCGAGTCGGATGCGGCTGGTGTCCCGGGCCAGACCAGCGAGGGTGGTCCACGCGTCGGTGGGGCCGGGGTCGCCGCTCACCGAGCCCATCTTGAGGTAGTGGTCGGAGCGGAAGAACGCGCCGAAGCCGGCGTCCTCGGCGCGCCGGGCCACCGCGAGCAGTTGGTCGTACGTGGCGCCCTGCTGGGGTTCGGTGAAGATCCGCAGTTCCATGCTCCGAGCATAGATAGCGGCCTGAGGTGCCGCTCCGGGACGGCGGCCACAGTCGTATGCCTTGACAGACATATGACTGTCCAGGCATATTGGGCGGGTGTCCACCGACGCGTTCACCGTGCTCGCCGAGCCCACCCGACGCCGGATCCTCGACGCGCTCCGCGAGCGCGACCAGAGCGTGAACGAGCTGGTCCACGGGCTCGGCGTCAGCCAGCCGGCCGTCTCCAAACACCTGCGGGTGCTGCGCGAGGCCGGTTTCGTCTCCTGCCGGGTGGCCGCCCGGCAGCGGATCTACCGCCTCGACTCCGGACCGCTGCGGGCGGTCGACGGCTGGCTCGACCCGTACCGCCGGCTGTGGAGCCGGCACCTGGACGCCCTGCAACGGCACCTCGACAGTCAGGAGCAGTGACATGGACCGCGACGCGTTCCGCCCCAGCCCGCCCGGCACGGCGTACACCGAGCACGCCGGCGGCGGCGCAACCCTGGTGTTCGTCCGCGACCTGCGGCACCCGCCCACCGCGGTCTGGGCCGCGCTGACCGACCCGGCCCAGCTCGCGCAGTGGGCGCCGTTCCTCGCCGACCGTGACCTCGGCAGCCCCGGCGCCGCCGTGCTCACCCTGGTCGACGGCGAGACGACCGCCGACCAGACCGCGGTGGTACGCCGCGCCGAGCCACCCCACCTGCTCGAATACACCTGGGGCGACGACCTGCTGCGCTGGGAGCTGACCCCCTCGGGGGACGGCACCCGACTCACCCTGCGTCACACCGTCGCGGACCGGGGCGTGCTGCCGATGGTCGCCGCCGGCTGGCACCTCTGCCTGGACGTGGCCGACCGGCTGCTCGACGGCGATCCGGTCGGCCCCATCCGGGGCGCGGAGGCCAAGGACTTCGGCTGGCCCGAGCTGCGCGACGCGTACGCCGAGCAGTTCGACGCCGAATGACCGGTCAGACGTACGGCCGGGTGGCGTACGCGGTCCGCAGCGCGGCCAACCCGGCCGCCTTCGGCGACAGCGTGCCCCACCCGGAGTTGAAGTAGTTGGTCCGTGCGATCAGGGGCCCACGCTCGGCGTTGAGCTGCGCAATCGCCGCCGGAACGGTGGCGATCCAGGCCGCCTGGTCGGGGATCTCCGCCGACCGCACGCCGTACTCCGCGATGATCACCGGTCGGGACAGCGCCACCGGGCCGAGATCCGCCACCGCCCAGTCCTTGGTTCTGCGGAAGCGGGCCAGCGCGGTCTGGCCGGAGGCGGTCGCGTAGGCGTTCCACTGGAGGTAGTCCAGTCGGGACATCAGCGACTCGGGGTGGGTGCGCTGGTAGCACGCCCGGTCGAAGCCGCCCAGCCCGACCGAGAAGGTGGTGCCGGGGGGCAACGTCCGGGCCTTGAACCAGGTGAGGATGTAGTTCACCGCCTGCACCGCCCGTGCGTCCGACTCGGCCCAGGTGTAGGCCTTGCCGTCCTCCGTGGTGCCGAACTCGTGATCGGTATCCAACTCGGAGGCGATCTGGATGTTCACTCCGAAGCCGAGCAGCCGGTACTGCGCCAGCGCGCGGTGGAACAGCCCGTCACACTGACCTCTGAGGACCTGGCCGTACCCGTACGCCTTCGGCCAGGTCGTCCCGGGTCGCTGCTGGATGGTCATCGACGGCGCCGGGACGGTGTAGTCGGTGACGTCCACCCGGAAGCTCTGCGGCCCGGCGGTGCCGGCGCCGTAGTGCTTCAACTCCAGGACCATGTTCATCTGCACGCCGGCCTTGCCCAGGTCGACCAGCCACGGCCGGTTGTAGCCGGGGAAGATGTAGCCGTCGGCGAAGCTGCGGTACTGGGTCAGCGAACGGAAGTTGCCGCCGGCCATGTCGGCGGTGGGATCGGCCCCGCCGGACAGGTAGTAGCCGCCGAGCACGGGTTGGCGCAGGGTGTAGTCGGCCCCGGTCGTCGCCGTGTTGCCGGCGGCGTCGCGGACCTGGACGGTGACCCGGGGCATCACGCCACCGCCCGGTACACGGCCACGGAGCCGTTGTCGGAGACCCGGGACCAGGTACGCCCGGAGTTGTCGGAGACGGTCACGGTGAGCGGGTCGATGACCGCGGTGACCTTGACCGGCGCGCTGCTGTTGCCCTGCGCGTCGGTGACCACGATGGTGACGGTCAGCGGTTTGGTGTCGGCGTCGGAGTACGTGACGGTCAGCAGCATCTGGTCACCCGGCGCGAAGACGGATGCGTTCAGGGCTGCGGTCGCGGTAGGAGCCGCCATGACAGGGCCTCTCTGCTTTCTCCTCGCCCGGCCGGGCGCGCGGGTGAGCGACGCCGAACCGGGCGGGATCCACGATGCGTGTGGTCGACGGGGCAGGCCGTACGCCTCGTCGGGGCCGGCGGCTGTGCCGGGTCCGTATTGGCGGGGGCCGGGCCGGCGAGGGCGGCACCGGGTACGGACCGTGCTGTCCGTACCGGGCGCACGAGCGGGGATGTGGCCCGACATCCACCGCTCCCTCGCCTGCCCTAAGCGTCCTCTACCAGGGGCTTTACCGTCTTGTCCGGTTAGCGACATAGGCCCGGTGTCGGGGCATGCGTCGGCACCGGAGATAGCCGATCGAAAGCCTGTCGACAGCGGGTTGTGCTCGACTACCCGCGTGCCGCGAGCCGACGACAGGTGCCTGCACGACCTGGTGACCGAGCAGGCCGCCCGGACGCCCGACGCGGTGGCGGTGCTGGCCGATGACGGGGTGTTGCGCTACGCCGAGCTGGTGGCCCGCGCCAACCGGCTCGCCCATCGGCTGCGGGCGCGCGGGGTCGACGTGGACACTCCGGTCGGAGTCGTCGCCGAACGTGGGGTCGACCTGGTCGTCGCGCTGCTCGGGGTCCTGGTCGCCGGCGGCGCGTACGTGCCGCTCGACCCGGATCTGCCCGCCGAACGGCTGGACTACCAGTTCGGCGACGCCGACCCGCCGGTGGTGCTGGCACAACGCCACCTGCTCGACCGGATCCCCGGCGTCGATCCGGCGCGGTGGTGCGTCATCGACGACGAGTCGGCGCAGCGGGAGCCGGACACCCCGCCGGAGCAACGCGCCACCCCGGACAGCCTCGCCTACATCATCTACACGTCCGGCTCCACCGGCCGACCCAAGGGCGTGTGCGTGCCGCACCGCGGCATCGTCAACCGGATCCGCTGGATGCAGGACACCTACCGCCTGCGCGCCGACGACGTGGTGCTGCAGAAGACTCCGTACGGCTTCGACGTGTCGGTGTGGGAGTTCTTCTGGCCGCTGGCCGCCGGTGCCCGGCTGGCGCTGGCACGTCCGGGCGGGCACCGCGACCCCGCCTACCTGGCGGCGACGGTCGTCGAGCGGGGCGTGACCACGCTGCACTTCGTGCCGACGATGCTCGCGCAGTTCCTGGCCGAACCCGATCTGCCCCCCATGCCGACGGTACGCCGGGTGATCTGCAGCGGTGAGGCCCTGCCGGTCGCCCTGGCCCGGGAGGCGACCCGGCTGCTCCCCGGTGACCTGCACAACCTGTACGGCCCCACCGAGGCGTCGGTGGACGTCTCCGCCCACCGGGTCCGAGCGCCGCTGCTCGGGGCGAGCGTGCCGATCGGCGCCCCGATCAGCAACGTCAGCCTGCACGTGCTGGACGACAGCCTGACCCCGACGCCCACCGGCGTCGTTGGCGAGCTGTACATCGGTGGCGTCGGCCTGGCCCGCGGCTACCACCGCCGTCCGGCGCTGACGGCCGAGATGTTCGTGCCCGACCCGGGCGGCTCCGGCCGGCTCTACCGCACCGGAGACCTGGCCCGCCGCCTGCCCGACGGCGAGTTCGACTTCGTGGGCCGCCGCGACGGGCAGGTGAAGATCCGCGGCAACCGCGTCGAGCTGGGCGAGATCGAGCAGACGCTGCTGGCGCACCAGGGCGTCCGCGAGGCGGCGGTGACCGTACGGCAGCTCGCCTCCGGCCATCCGCAGCTCGTCGCGTACGTGGCACCGGAGGACCTGGCCGTGGACGAACTGCGCGCCGGGCTGGCTCGCCGGTTGCCGGACTACATGGTGCCCGCGCTGTTCGTGCGGCTGGACCACCTCCCGGTCACGCCGAGCGGCAAGACCGACCGTCGGGCGCTGCCCGAACCGCCCGACGACGCGTCCGGCCCCGCCGAGGTGCCGGTCGACGAGGTGCCGGCCCGACTGGCCACGCTCTGGTCGCAGGTGCTGGAGCGGGGCCGGGTGGGGCCGCACGACGACTTCTTCGCCCTCGGCGGTGACTCGGTGCTGGCCATGCGGGTAGTGGCGTCGGCGCGTCGGTCCGGGCTCCGGTTGACCACCCGGCACCTGTTCACGTACCCGACGATCGCCGCGCTCGCGCCGCACGTCCAGGTGGCCGGGCCGCCGCCGGAGCTGCGCGACGGTCCCCCGTTCGCGCTCTGTCCGGTCGACCCGGCCCTGCTGGCCGGCCCGCCGGGCGGCCCCGCGCGGCTGGTCGACGCGTACCCGTTGACACCCATGCAGGAGGGCATGCTCTTTCACACCCTGCTCTCCCCCGGCGAGGCGGACTATCTCCAGCAGCACGTCTACCGGCTGACCCGGCCGGTCGACGTGGCCGTGCTGGCCGACGCGTGGCGCGAGGCGGTTCGCCGGCATCCGGCGCTGCGCACGACCGTCCGCTGGGACGACGTCGCCGAGCCGGTGCAACTCGTCCACGAGGGGCACCCACCCGACGTACGGGTGCTCGACGGGCCCGTCGACCTGGGACGGCTCCTGGCCGACGAGCGTCGGGACGGGCTCGATCTGGTCACCGTGCCGCCGGTACGGCTCACCCTCATCCGACGGACGACGGACGCGGTCGACCTCGTGCTCACCTTCCATCATCTGCTGCTCGACGGCTGGAGCCTGGCCGTCCTGCTCGCCGAGGTGCTGGACGGCCGGCGCGAGCCGGTGGCGCCGCTGCGACGGCACCTGCGCTGGCTTGCCGACGCGAACCGGTCGACCGACTACTGGAAGCGGCTGCTCGCCGGCTTCGGGGAGCCCACGGCGTTGCCGCACCCGCCGGTGCCCGCGCCGGGCAGCCCCGCCGCCGCCGACCCGCCCGCCGAGGCCGCGGCGCAGGTGGGACTGCCGGGCACCCGGGTGGCCCGGCTGCCGCTCAGCGACCGGCTGCGGGCCGCGCTGGCCGCCCGCGCCGCCGACGCCGGCGTGACGCCGTACGCGGTGACGCTGGGCGCGTGGGCTCTGGTCCTGGCCGGGCACGCCGACCGCGACGACGTGGTGGTCGGGGTGACGGTCGCCGGCCGGCCCGACGACCTGCCCGGCGCGGAATCGATCGTCGGCCTGCTCATCAACACGGTGCCGCTACGGGTGCGCCTCGACCCCGCCGCACCCTTCGTCGAGACGTTGCGGGCCGTGCAGGACCAGCAGGTCACCAGCCGGGAGTACGAGCACCAGTCGCTGACCGACATCACCCGGGCCGGCGAACTGCCACCGGGCACACCGCTGTTCCACAGCATCGTGGTCTTCCAGAACCACCCACCCCTGCCGGCGGGACTGTCCCCGGTGGACGTGGTCGAGAGCACCGGCTACCCGCTGACCCTGGTGGTGGAGCCGACCCCGGAGCTGGTGCTCCGCCTGCTGATCGAGGGCGACGCGGTGAGCCCGGCCGAGGGCGGGCGGCTGCTGGCCGACCTGCACCGCGTCCTCGACGTCGTGGTGACCCGCCCGGACGCGACGACGGGCGAGGTGCGGGCCGTGCTCAGCCCCGGCTGAGCACCCCGTCGATCACCGTGAGCGCACGGTCGACGTCCGCGCTGGTCACCCCCGAGTGGGTGACCGCCCGGATCCGACCGTGCCCCAACTCGGCCAGGGCCACCCCGGCCGCGTGGGTCTCGGCGAGGAACCGTGTGCGGGTCAGCCGGTGCTCCGGCACCCGGAACATCACGATGTTCGTCTGCACCGACGCCGGATCGACCTCGATCCCGTCGATGACGGCCAACCCGGCGGCGAGCCGGCGGGCGTTCGCGTGGTCCTCGGCGAGCCGGCCGTGCTCGCGGATTGCGATGATGCCGGCCGCCGCGATGACGCCGGCCTGGCGCATCCCGCCGCCGAGCATCTTGCGGAGCCGGCGTACCCGCTCGACGAGGTCGGCGTCGCCGACCACCATCGAGCCGATCGGCGCGCCGAGCCCCTTGGAGAGGCAGAATTGCACCGAGTCCGCGTGCCGGGCGATCTCCGCGACGTCGACACCCGCGCCGACCGCCGCGTTGAAGATCCGGGCGCCGTCGAGGTGCACCGGCACCCCGCGCTCGTCGGCGAACCGGCGGACCTCGGCCAGGTAGGCCATCGGCAGGATCGCCCCTCCGCAGCGGTTCTGCGTGTTCTCCAGGCAGATCAACGCGGGGACGGCGAACTGCGGGTCGTCCGGGTCGTCGGGGAAACCGGCGGCCAGGTCGCTCAGCAGCAGCCGGCCGTCGGGCTGGTTCGGCACCGGCAGGTAGGTCACGCCGCCGCAGACCGACGCGCCGCCGGCCTCGTAGATGTAGATGTCGCTCTCCGTGCCTACCAGCATCGCCGCGCCGCGTGGCGCGTGCGCCATGATCGTCGCCAGGTTGGCCATCGTGCCACTCGGGGTCAGGCACGCCGCCTGTTTGCCCAACGTGGACGCGGCCAGCTCCTCCAGCTCGCGGACGGTCGGGTCCTCGGCGTACACGTCGTCCCCGAGCGGGGCCCGGACCATCGCGTCGCGCATCGCCGGCGTGGGCAGGGTGAAGGTGTCGCTACGCAGTTCAATCACGGCACGTCCACCCGGACCGTGAGCAGGGCACCGGCCTCGGCGAGGGCGGCGAGCACCTGTGCGGCGTCGTCCCCGACGGCGATCAGGTGCCCGACCCGGTCGTACGCGTTCTCCGGTGGTCGCACCCGCGTGCCCGGGGCGGCGGTGATCCGCACCGCCCGTATCCCCGTACAGCGGCCGGCCTGCTCCACCCCGTCCACGCCCGCCAGGATGCCGGCACGGTCGGCGGTCAGGAAGCGGATGCCCGCGTACCCCTTGCTGGTCGGGGTGAGCGTCACCGGCAGGCCGGTCGCCGCCCGCAGTTGCGCGTCGAGCAGTTCCACGCCCGTCGCGGCCCGGATCAGCTCGGGAATCATGCCGCCGGCCGGCCGCGGATTGATCTCGACAAGGGCCGGCCCGGCCGGGGTGAGCCGTACCTCGGTGTGGGTCGCCCCGACGCTCATGCCCACCGCGCCCAACGCCCGGCGGACCAGGTCCGCCACCTCGGCGGCGGCCTCCGGGGGCAGTCCCGCCGGGAACACGTGCTGGCGTTCCACGAAGTACGGCGGCGGATCGACCCACTTGTCGGTGACGCCCAGGCAGTGCTGGGTCTCGCCCGTGCCGAACAGTTCCACGCTCACCTCCGGTCCGTCCAGGTACGCCTCGACGAGCACCCGCCGGGCGGTGGGCAGGCCCCGCACGTTGTGGCGTACGGCGAGGACGCGCTCGGCCTGGGCGAGCGCCTCGGCGACGGTGGCACAGAGCCGGACGCCGTTGGACCCGGAGTCGTCGACCGGCTTCACCACGCACGGCAGGCCCACCTGCTCGACCGCCGCCGCGACCCGATCGGCGAGGGTCGCCTCCGGACTCTCCTCGACGATGGCGTACCCGGGTTGGCGCACCCCGGCGGCGTCCAGCACGGTCCGCAACCGGCCCTTGTCCCGGCAGGTCAGCACCGCGTCGACGGGGTTACCGGGCAGCCCGAGCCAGCCGGTCAGCTCGGCCACCGCCGGGACGAAGAAGTCACTGGTGCTCATCACCCCGGCCACCTCCTCCCGCCGGTAGCGGGCCTGCACGAACGCGCGCAGCGCCGGCACCGACGCGGTGTCGCAGACCAGGACCTGGGCGCCCGTCTCGGCCAGCCCGGCGTAGCGGGTCGGGTCGGCGGTCAGCAGCACGGGATGAAAGCCCAGGTCAGCGGTGCGGCGCAGGGCGAGCATCCCGGTACCTGTGGTGTTGGACTCGACGAAGAGCAGGTGCCGCTGATCGGCCGGCGGGGCGAGGGCCGCCCGCGACCACGAGGTGACCACGGTGTCCGGCTCGACCACGGCCGGCTCGGCGGCCAACGGGAGCGCGGCGACGCCGGTGGCGGCCCAGTACCCGTCGTCGTAGACGGTGTCGGCGTACCGGTCGCCACGGTCGGGGAAGATGCCGACCACCCGCCCACCGGGCGGCGTACGGCGGGCCACGTCGCACAGCACCCGGTAGACCGAGCCGGAAGTGTTGCCGGCGAAGATCTGCTGCTCGCGGGCCAGCTCCCGGGTGGCCACGAACGCCTCGTGGTCGTTGAGCCAGTGCACCTCGTCGATCAGCCGGCGGTCCAGGTTGCCCGGCAGCAGGCTGTTGCCCAGGCCGCTCTGGAGCCGACCGGGCTGGTCCGGCTGGCCGAACAGCATGCTGCCCACGCAGTCCACCCCGACGACCCGCAGCTCGGGCAGGCGGCGGCGCAACGCCCGGGAGCTGCCGCAGAGCGACCCGCCACTGCCCACCGAGCCGACCAGCACGTCGAACGGGCCGAGGTCGGCGAGCAACTCGTCGGCCAGCCAGCGGTACGCGCCGGGGTTGTCCGGGTTGCTGTACTGCTGCGGCCAGAACGCCCCGGGCAGCCCGGCCAGCAGCTCCTGAAGCCGCTCGATCCGGGCGCTCTGCCAGCCGTGCGAGGTCATCGCCGACACCACGTGCACCTCGCAGCCCAGCGCGCGCAGCTTCGCCAGCGTCACCCGGTCGACGCGCGGGTCGGTGACGATGTGCACCGGATGCCCGAGCGAGCGGCCGACCAGGGCCACCCCGAGGGCCATCGTGCCCGACGAACTCTCCACCACCGGGTCGCCGTCGGCGAGCACACCGAGCCGGCGGGCTTCGAGGATCATGGCGCGGGCGACCCGGTCCTTCATCCCGTACAGGTTCTGCGACTCCAGCTTCGCGTACACCTCGACGGCCGGCGAGTCGGGCATCCGCAGCCGGACCAGCGGGGTGTGGCCGATGGCGTCGCGGATCGTGTCGAAGCGCATCAGCCGCCCCCGGAGAGTTCGTCGGCGCCGAGCGACCGGTGCACGGTCACCTGGCCGGGCAGCCCGGCACAGGCCCGGCGCACATGGTCGATCTTCGCGGCGCGCTCCGGGTCGTCCTCGGCGAGCAGGACACCGAGGGCGGTGCCGCTGTGCGCGATGACCAGGCCGTAACCCTCCACCTCACGGCAGAGCCGGTGCACCACGTCGAAGTACCGGCGCGGGCGCAGCTTGCCGTTCAGCTCGGCGCTGCGGGTGGTGACCCGACCCACGGCGGGCAGGTCGCCGGCGCGTACCGCCGCGGTGAGGGCGGTGAGCAGCCGGGCGTACTCCTGCTTGTCGGCGTCGTCGAACGGCTTCGGGATCCGGTTGAAGCGGATCGTGTCGACCGCGCCGCCCTCGTCGTGCGCCACCACGGTGAGCGGGGGCAGAACGCCGATCCGTTCCCGCAGCCGGACCTCCCGGTGGTAGAAGGCGACGATCCCGTCGTACATGACGCCGTCGGAGGGCTCGATCTGACGCAGCAGCGACTCGATGGTGCGCTCGCTCAGCGGCATGCCGAACGCGTCGCCGACCGCCCGGGCGGTGGCCACCAGGTCCGCCGACGAGCTGGCGAAGCCCTTGCCCTCGGCCAGCTCCCCGCCCAGTTCCAGCACGCCCCCGCCGGACAGGCCGAACAGCTCCATGATGGTGGCGGCCAGCCGGGCCGACTTGCGCTTGTGCCCCGGGAAGACCCGGATGTGGTCCAGGTCGTTGGTCGGCCAGAAGGTGGCGGTGGCCCACTGGGCCATCGGGAACGTCACCAGGAAATCCCGGTCCGCCTCGGGCAGGACGCCCTGCAACAGCTCGCCGAAGGTGCCGAACGCCGTGCCGACGCCGAGCCGGCCGGTGGCCGCCAGCAGCGCGTCCGGGTCGGCGGTGCACGCCCCCTCGCCCATGCCGTCAGCCGATCCCGTGGGCGGCGGCCGCCGGGGCCAGCCCGAGCAGCCGATCGGTCTCCTCGACCGCGGCCCGGTCGACCGCGGCCCGCCGCTCCCACTGCGCGCGCAGCTCGTCGTAGTCGTGCGCCTGCGTCGACAGCAGATCGATGACCGCGGACGGTTGGGTCGAACCGGTGGTGCGCCGGGCGGCCAGCCCCGCGTGCACGTCGAACGCCTCGCGCAGCAGCGTCGCCGGATCGACCAGCCGGTACCCCTCGGCGGCGGTGGTCGCGGCCAGCAGCTCCGGATCGGTGTCGCGGGGCGCCCGGCCGGCAGCCGCCGCGGCCACCACGTACCGGCCGGCGAGCACCTGGGCCCGCCGCCACGGCACGCCCTCGCGCAGGGTCAGCAGGTTGGCCAGCGCGAACCCGCCCAGGAACTCGCGCTCGCAGGCGGCCAGCATCCGCTCGGGACGCAGTCGCAGGCCGTCCACCACGGCGGTCAGCAGCCGCAGCAGCGACCGGGTGGCGCCGATCGCGGCGTGCAGGTGGGCGCCGGCCTCCTTGGACACCTCGACCAGGTTGGCGTACGGGGTGTTGCGCTGGCCGAGCAGCGCGTCGGTGTGGAACGCGCCGAGGTGCGCCGAACGGCCCCGGATCCGTTCCAGGATCGGGAAGTTCTTCTTCTGCGGCATGGCCGAGGAGATGCCGCTCAGCTCGTCGGGCAGGTCGAGGAAACCCAGGTCACTGCCGCCCCAGGTGATCAGGTCGGTGACGAACCGGCTGGTCTCCGCGCCGAACAGGGACAGCTCGGCGGTGACCTCCAACACCCACCGCCGGGACGCCACGGCGGTCAGCGCGTGCGGCTGGGCCGCCCGGAAGCCGAGCAGCCGGGCCATCCGGTCCCGGTCCCACGGGAGGTCCTGACCGGCCATCGCGCCCGCGCCGAGCGGGCAGGCGTCGATCGCGTCGTACGTGCTCAGCAGCCGGCGCAGCGTGTGCAGCACGTGCCCGGAGAACGCGGCCAGGTGGAAGCCCGGCGTGATCACCTGCGCGGCCTGGAAGTGGGTGTAGCCCGGCATCGGCGTCGTGGTGTACGCGCCGGCCCGGCGGTGCAGGGCCGCCCCCAACCCGAGCAGCGCCTGCGCCACACCCACGACCTGCTGCCGGCCGAACAGCAACTGCGCGGTGGCCTGGAGGTCGTTGCGGCTGCGGTCGACGTGCCACAGCGGCAACGGTTCGCTGAGCGTGGCCTCGACGTGCCGTTCCAGGGCGAACGCGAGATCCGACAGATTGGCGACCGGGTCGGCGCTGAGCGCGGTCGGGCCGGCGCTGTCCAGCCCGGCGGCCACGGCTGCCGCCTGGTCGGCGGTGAGCAGCCCCATCCGCTGGTACTCCAGGGCCAGCACCTTCTCGACCGCCACGTACGACCCGAGCAGATGCTCGACCTCGAAACGGAACTGCGGCGCCAGCACCTCGTCGTGGAGCAGCCGGCCGGGTGGCTCGTCGATCCGTCCGGTCAGGCCGGACGGCGCGCTGATATTCACGTTCGGCCTCCCCGTTCCGCCGGCCGCAGAAACATACCCAGCCCCGCAGCGACGTGACAACCCCCGTCGATATCTGCCGGTCCGCGACATACCGCGGCGAAAGCGCATCGATAGCGGCCTCTGGCACGGTGGCTGACGGCGAGGAGGTGCCGTGACATCACTTGACGAGATGTTCGCGCGACAGGCCCACCGGACACCGTCCGCGACGGCCGTGGTGGACGACGACGGCACGCTTGACTACGCGACCCTGGACCGGCGGGTGGGCGAGCTGGCGGCCGCCCTGCGCGACGCGGGGGTACGCGCCGACCAACCCGTCGGGCTCATCCTGGACCGGTCGGCGCACATGGTGGCCGGTGTGCTGGCCGTGCTGCGTGCCGGCGGCGCGTACGTGCCGATCGAGCCGGAGACGCCCGCCGCCCGCCGGGAGGCGATCCTGACCGACGCCGCCGCCACCGTCTGCGTGGTGGACCCGGCCCTGGTCGACGAGGTGCGCGCCACCGGCCGGACCGCCGTGGTCCCCGACGCCACCGTCACCGGCCGCGCGCCGCTGGCACCGACGTCACCGCACCCGGACCAACTCTGCGCCATCTACTACACCTCCGGCTCCACCGGCCGGCCCAAGGGCGTCGCCTGCACCCACGGCGGCTGGGCCAACCGGATGCGCTGGATGCAGGAGCGGCATCACCTCCAGCCCGGCGAGACCGTGTTGCAGAAGACGACGCTGACCTTCGACGACGCGGCGGTCGAGCTGCTGTGGCCGCTCCTGCACGGCGGTCGGGTCGCCATGCTCGCCCCGGGTGCGCACCGCGACCCGCGCGCCATCATCGACGCGGCGATCCGGCACCGGGCCGTGCACCTCCAGTTCGTTCCGAGCGTGTTCGACCTCTTCCTGGAGACGCTCACCGACGCCGACGTGGCCAGGCTGACCCGCCTGCGCAGTGTGCTGTGCAGCGGCGAGGCGCTGCGTCCGGAGCTGGTACGGCGGTTCTTCGCCCGGTTCCCGGACGGGGTCTCGCTCGACAACACCTGGGGCGCCACCGAGGTGTCGATTGACTCGACGTACCACATCTGTCGACCCGACGACGGCCGCGCCGACGGTGCGAGCGTGCCCATCGGCCAGCCGATGACCGGTAACCGGGTGACCGTGCGGGACGCCCGCCACCAGCCGGTCCGCGCCGGCGAGGTGGGCGAGCTGTGCATCGGCGGGGTCGGCCTGGCCCGGGGCTACCAGGGTGACCCGCGGCGCACCGCGGCGGCGTTCGTGCCGGACCCGGACGGCTTCGGCGCCCGGATGTACCGCACCGGCGACCGTGGCGCGCAGCGCCCGGACGGCACGCTGACGTTCGTCGACCGGGTCGACCACCAGGTCAAGATCCGGGGGGTACGGATCGAGCTGGGCGAGGTGGAGACGGCGCTGCGCGGCCACCCGGAGGTCGCCGACGCGGTGGTGCTCGCGCTCGGCACCGCCACCAGACACCTCGCCGCCTACCTGGTGCCCCGACGGGTCGACGGCATCTCGGTGGACGACGTACGCGCCCACCTGCGTACGGTGCTGACCAGCTACGCCGTGCCCACCCACCTGACCGTCCTCGACCGGCTGCCGCTGCACCCCAACGGCAAGGTGGACCGGGCCGCGTTGGCGGCGCTGCCGACACCCGGCGGTGACGAGGGCGCCCTGGTGGCACCCCGGACGGTCACCGAGGAGACCGTCGCGGAGATCTGGTGCGCGGTGCTCGGCGTCGACCGGATCGGCGTCGATACGGACTTCTTCGCCGCCGGTGGGCACTCGCTGCTCGCCGTACGCGTGCTCAGCCGGTTGCGGCAGGCGTTCGGCCTGGACATCCCGCTGCGGCTGATCTTCGACCACCCGACGATCGCGGCGTCCGCGGCCGAGCTCGAACGGCTCGTGCTGGCGGACCTGGAGGGAGCAGCGCGGTGACGAGCGAAACCGACGAGCTGTCGTACAGCGTCGTGGTCAACCACGAGGAGCAGTACTCGATCTGGCCGGCCGACCGACCGGTGCCGGCGGGTTGGCGGGCCGAGGGCACCACCGGCAACCGGGAGGAGTGCCTCGCCCACGTCGAGCGGGTCTGGGTGGACATGCGCCCGGCCAGCCTGCGTCGGCACATGGACGGCGAGCCGGACGACGTGGCCTGACGTGTCCAGCACGGCGGAGCTGCTGGCCCAACGACTGCGGGCGGCACGCGAGGCGAGCCGGGCGGCGTCCTCGCCGACCCGGCCCCGCTGCCCCGACGACCAGTTCGTCGCCTCACCGGGCCAGGAGTCGGTGTGGCTGGCCGACCGGTTCCTCGACGGCGCACCGGACTACAACGTGGCCGAGGTGCTGCGGGTGCACGGCCCGCTCGACGCCGCCGCGCTGCGGCTCGCGTTCGGCATCGTGATCGAGCGCCACGAGGTGCTCCGCACCAGCTACCCGGAGGTGGCCGGCCGACCCAAGCCGGTGCCGCACGAGCTGGGCGAGATCCCGGTCGCCGTGCGCACCGTCGAGGACCCGCTGGCGCGGGCCCGCGAACTGGTCCGGCAGCCCTTCGACATCGCGACCGGGCTGCCGCTGCGGGCCGAGGTGCTGACCCTGGGCGACGCCGAGTGGTACGTCGTGCTGGTGGTGCACCACATCGCGGTCGACGGCTGGTCGATGGCGCTGCTCTGGGCGGAGCTGGCGGCGGCGTACCGGGCGCTGCTGGCGGGTACCGTGCCAGCCCTGCCGGAACTGCCCGTCCGGTACGTGGACCACGCGTACCACCAGCGGGAACAGCTGCGCGGCGACCGGCTGGCCCGACAGCTCGACTACTGGCGTACACGGCTGTCCGGACTGGCACCGCTGGACCTGCCGGCCGACCATCCCCGACCGCCGGTGTTCACCGGCCGGGGCGACCGGTACGACTTCGCGGTGCCCGACGCGCTCGCCGACGGCGTACGGGAGCTGGCCACCCGGCACGGCGTGACGCTGTTCCACGCGCTGCTGGCCGGCTTCACCGCCGTGCTGCACCGCTGGAGCGGCGGTACCGACGTCGCGGTCGGCACCCTCTTCGCCGACCGGGAGCACCCCGAGCTGGAGTCGGTCGTCGGGTTCTTCGGCACCACCGTGGTGATCCGTAACCAGGTCCTCCCGGGCCGACCGTTCGCGTCGCTGCTGCACGACGTCCGCGACGCCGTCGTGGACGCCCACGAGCACCGCGACGTGCCCTTCGAGCGGCTGGTCGAGGAGCTGAGTCCGACCCGGGACCTGTCCCGCAATCCGCTGTTCCAGGCCATGTTCACCGTGCAGGACGAGGAGACCGCGCCGTTCGAGCTGCCCGGCTGCGTGGTCGAGCCGGTGCCGGTCGACACCGGCACGGTCAAGTTCGACGTCGAGCTGGTGCTGACCCGCCGGGACGGCCGGTTGCGCGGCTTCGTCGAGTACGCCACCGACGTGTTCGAGCCGGCCACCGTGGCGCGCCTGGTCGACAGCTACCTGTCCCTGCTGGCCGACGCGGTGGCCCGTCCGGGCAGTCCGGTCGGCGCGCTGGCGGTGCTGCCGCCCGACGAGCACGCCCGGATCGTCGGCCGGTGGAACGACACCGCCGCCGCGTACCCGCAGGACGAGCTGCTCTCCGACCTGATCGGGGCGCAGGCCGGACGATCCCCCGACGCGGTCGCCGTCCGGTGCGACGACGCCGAGCTGACCTACGGGGAGCTGGAGCGCCGCGCCAACCGCCTCGCCCACCTGCTCGTCGAGCACGGCATCGGCCCCGACGTCACGGTGGGCGTCTGCCTGGACCGCACACCGGACCTGGTGATCGCGCTGGTCGCGGTCCTCAAGGCCGGCGGCGCGTACGTGCCGGTCGACCCGGACCACCCGGCCGAGCGGGTCCGGCACGTGCTCGCCGACAGCGCGGCCCGGCTGCTGCTGACCACCGGCGACGTGTGGGACCGGCTCGGCGCGCCGCCCGGTCCACGGCTGCTGCGCCTCGACCGCGCGGGTGACCGGCTCGCCGAGCTGCCGGACACACCGCCGGTCACCACCACGACCGCCGACGACCTGGCCTACCTGATCTACACGTCGGGCTCCACCGGGCGCCCCAAGGGCGTGATGGTGCCGCACCGGGCGATCGTCAACCTCACGGTGGCGTTCGGGCGACTCTTCGAGGTGACCGACACCGACGTGGTGGCCGCCGTCGCCTCGCACGCCTTCGACCTGTCGCTGCCGGAACTGCTCAGTCCGCTCACCGTCGGCGCGACCGTGCTGCTGGCGTCGCGCCGCACGGCCACCGACGGCGGGGCGCTCGGGCAGCTGCTGACCGACGGCGGGGCCACCGTCATGCAGACCACGCCGACGATGTGGCGGATGCTCGTCGACGCCGGCTGGACCGGTGGGCCGCTCCGCGCCGGCGCGTCCGGCGAGACGGTGCCGAGCACGCTGGCCGCCGCGCTGCTCGGGCGCGTGTCCCGGTTCTGGTGCCTGTACGGGCCGACCGAGACGACGGTGTGGTGCACGGCGTACGAGGTGCACGCCGTCCGACCGGACCGACCGATGCCGATCGGCCGACCGTTGCCCAACAACACCGTGTACGTGCTGGACCCGGCACTGCGGCCGGTCCCGGTCGGTGTCGTCGGCGAGGTGTACGTCGGCGGGGTGGGGGTCAGCCGCGGGTACGCCGGGCAGCCTCGGCTGACCGCCGAACGTTACCTGCCCGATCCGTTCGGCTCCGGTGGCCGGCTCTACCGCAGCGGCGACCTGGCCCGGCTGCTCCCGGACGGGACGATCGAGTTCGTCGGCCGGGCGGACACCCAGGTGAAGGTGCGCGGCAACCGGATCGAGCTGGGCGAGGTGGAGGCCGCGCTGGCCGCCCACCCGGCGGTGGCCGCGGCGGCGGTGACCACCTGGGGCGAGGACGCCGACCGGCAGCTCGTCGGGTACGTGGTGTGGCGCGACGCGCCGGTGGCGGTGGCGACGCTGCGGGCGTACCTGCGCGACGTCCTGCCCGACGCGTTCGTGCCCAGCCTGGTGGTCGAGCTGCCGGAGCTGCCACTCAGCCCGAACCGCAAGGTGGACCGGGCCGCGCTGCCCCCACCGGACGTACGCCCGACCCGTGCCGAGCACGTCGCGCCCCGGACCGACCTGGAACGCCTGGTGGTGCAGACCTGGACGGCGGTGCTCGGCCGGGACGGGATCGGCGTGCGGGACGACTTCTTCCAGTTGGGTGGGCACTCGCTGCGCGCGTTGCAGGTGGCTGCCCGGCTGCGCGCGGCGACCGGGGTGGACGTGTCCCTGCGGACCCTGTTCGCCCATCCGACGGCGGCCGCCCTGGCCGCCGCGCTCAGCGCCGAGGGCAGCGGTGGCGCCGGGGTCGTCAGCGGCGCCGGCCGGGCGGAGGTCACCGCCGACGAGGCACGTCCACCGCTGACCGCCCGGCCGGCCGGGGCCGCCGCCCCGCTGTCGTACGCGCAGCGTCGGCTGTGGTTCCTCGACCGCCTCAACCCCGGCGACGCCAGCTACCTGGTGCCCAGCGTGCTGCGCCTGCGCGGGCCACTGTCGACGCGGGCGTTGATCGAGGCGCTCCGCACGGTCCTGGCGCGGCACGACGCGCTGAACGCCCGGTTCGTCGCCGACGGGACCGGCGAGCGGCAGATCCCCGGCCCGCCGGTCGAGGTGGTAGGCACCGACCTGCCCGACGCCGGGGACGCCACGGTGCTCCGGCTCGCCGGAGCGGACGCCACCCGACCGTTCGACCTGGCCAACGGCCCGCAGGCCCGGGCCCGGGTGATCCGGGTCGCCGACGACGACCACACGGTGGTGCTGGTGCTGCACCACGCGGCGGTGGACGGCTGGTCGTTGGACGTGCTGTGGCGGGAGGTCGGCACGGCGTACGCGGCCCTCTCCGCCGGCCGGACGCCGGAGCTGCCGGGCCTGCCGTTGACGTACGCCGACCACGCCTACTGGCAGCAGCGGCGCGGCCCGGCGGCGTTCGCCGACCAGCTCGACCACTGGCGGGAACGGCTCGCCGACCTGCCGCACTGCTCGCTGCCCACCGACCGGCCCCGGCCGGCCACCTGGTCGGGGCGGGGCGACCGGGTGGACTTCGCGCTGCCCGCCGACATCGCGCAGGCGGTGCGGGAGCTGGCCCGCCGGCGCGGCGCGACGACCTTCATGACCCTGCTCGCCGCCTTCCAGGCGGTGCTCGCCCGGTTCACCGGTCAGGACGACGTGGTGGTCGGCACCCCGGTGGCCGGCCGGGACG
Source organism: Micromonospora sp. bgisy143 (assembly GCF_057708145.1). Classification (NCBI taxonomy): domain Bacteria; kingdom Bacillati; phylum Actinomycetota; class Actinomycetes; order Micromonosporales; family Micromonosporaceae; genus Micromonospora; species Micromonospora sp. bgisy143. The sequence continues at coordinate 137,191 of NZ_JBYIRN010000012.1, read as the reverse complement.
ACGCCGACCTGGAGCCGGTGGTCGGCTGCTTCGTCAACACGCTGGTCCTGCGCGGCGACGTCGGCGGCGACCCGACCTTCGCCGGCCTGCTGGATCGGGTACGCCGCGCCACCGCCACCGACTTCTCGCACCGCGACGTGCCCTTCGAACGCCTGGTGGAGGAGCTTCGGGTCGCCCGGGACCCGTCGCGCAACCCGCTGTTCCAGGTGGGTTTCCGGCCGGAGGAGCGCGACGGCGCGGCGTTGCGGCTGCCCGGGGTCGCCGTCCAGACGCTGGACCTCGGCCAGGGCGGCGCGAAGTACGACCTGAACGTGTCAGTCATCGACGGTCCGGACGGGCTGCGCGGCACCGTGGAGTACGCCGCCGACCTGTACGACGCGTCGACCGTCGAGGCGTTCGCCGCCGCGTACGCCCGGACGGTGCGGGCGGTGGTGGCCGAGCCGGATCGGCGGCTGTCCGAGCTGGGCCCCACGGTCGACGAGCGGCGACTGCTGGCCCGGTGGGGCGGGACCGCCGAGCCGGCGCCGGATCGGCCGTCGCTGCCGGAACTGGTGGCCCGGCAGGCGCAGCGCGCTCCGGACGCCGTCGCGGTCTGCCTGGCCGCGCCCGACGACGGCCCGCACGAGCTGACCTACGCCGAGTTGGACGGGCGGGCCAACCGGCTCGCCCGCTGGTTGCGGCGGCACGGCGTCGGCCGGGACGTCGTGGTCGGCGTGGCGCTCCCCCGCTCGATCGACCTCGTGGTGGCGCTGCTCGCGGTGCTGCGCTCGGGTGGCGCGTACGTCGCGCTGGACCCGGCCGCGCCGCCCGGGCGGCTCACCCACCTGGTCGCGGACAGCGCGCCCCGGCTGATCCTGACCTGCCGCGACGCGCTGGCCCGGCGCGGGCCGGCCGCCGCCGCCGAGGGTGTCCCGACGTACCGCCTGGAGGAGGAGTGGCCGGCGGTGCTCGCCGAGCCGGCCACCGATCCCGGGCATCTGCCGCATCCCGACGACCGGGCAGCGATCTACTACACCTCCGGGTCGACCGGCGCGCCGAAGGGCGTACCGACGCCGCACCGGGGCATCACCAACTTCCTGGCGTACCTGAGCGGGCCGATCGGGTTGACCGACCGGGACGTGGTTCTCCAACTCGCGGCGATCTCGTTCGACGCGTCCATCCGGGACATCTTCGGTCCGCTGGTGGTCGGTGGGCGGGTGGTGCTGCCTCCGGACGGCGCGACGCGCGACCCGTACGCCCTGCTGGCAGCCATCGAGCGGCACCGGGTGACGGCGCTGTTGACGCTGGTGCCGCCGATGCTCACCGCGCTGGCCACCGCGGCCGGCAGCCGGCCGGGCGCGGCCGGGTCGGTACGGCTCGGCCTGGTCAGCGGCGAGGCGCTGGGCGGGCAGCACGTCCGCGCCGCCCGCCAACTCTCGCCGACCATCGCGCTGGTCAACCAGTACGGCCCGACCGAGGCCACGATGACCTCGACGTACCACGAGGTGGGTGACGAGGTCGGCGCGGTGCCGATCGGACGGCCCATCCCGTACGTGCGCTGTCACGTCCTCGGTCCGCGCGGCGAGCTGCTGCCCCCGGGCGCGCTGGGCGAGCTGTACCTGGGCTCGCCCGGGCTGGCCCGGGGCTACCAGCGGGCGCCGGGGCTGACCGCGCAGCGGTTCGTCCCGGACCCGTTCGGACCGCCCGGCGGGCGGTTGTTCCGCACCGGCGACCTGGTCCGCTGGCGTGCCGACGGTCGGCTGGTCTTCCACGGTCGCCGGGACCAGCAGGTGAAGATCCGCGGCGTGCGGGTGGAGTTGGGCGAGGTCGAGGCCGCGCTGGCCGCCGGCCCGGGTGTCCACGCCGCCGCCGCGGCCGTGCACGACGGTGACCTCGTCGGGTACGTCGTGGCCGACCCCGATGTCGACCTGGGCGAGCTGCGTGACCGGCTCGCCGATCTGCTCCCCGAACAGTCGGTGCCGGCCCGGCTCCAGACGCTGGACGCGCTGCCGCTGACCCCGCACGGCAAGCTGGACCGCGCCCGGCTGCCCGCACCGGCCCCGGTGGCCCGCGCCGACGCGCTGCCGCCGCGCGACATCCTGGAGCTGGCCCTGGTACGGATCTGGGAACGGGTCCTCGGGCACGGCCCGGTCGGCGTACGCGACGACTTCTTCGCCCTCGGCGGCCACTCGCTGCGGGCGGTGGACCTCGTCGAGGCGATCCGGGTCGAGCTGGACGTCGCCGTGCCGCTCAGCGTGGTCTTCACCCACCCCACCGTGGAACGCCTCGCCGCGGTGCTGGGCAGCGCGTCGGCGGCCGCGGACCGCCTGCTCATCCCGTTGGCCGACGGGCCGGCCCCACAGCCGCCGCTGTTCCTGGTCCATCCGCAGGGCGGCGACGTGGCCTGTTACGCGCAGCTCGCCCGGGAGCTGGCCGCCGTCTGTCCGGTGCAGGGCATCGAGGCGGTCGGTTACAACACCGACGACCCGCCGTTGGCCACCATCGAGGAGATGGCCCAGCGGTACGTCGACGAGATTCGGGCGGTGGCGCCGGACGGGCCGTACCGGCTGGCCGGCTGGTCCTTCGGCGGCAACGTGGCCTTCGAGATGGCGTACCTCCTGGAGGCGGCCGGCGAGCGGGTCGACTTCCTCGGCGTCCTGGACGCGCGGGCGTTCGGCCGGGAGGAGTTGGAGTCCTGGTTCACCGGGCGCAGCGAGCTGGAACGGTACGGGCTGATCGCCGAGCTGGCCCCGGAGCAGGTCGCGGAGCTGGCCGCCGCCGAGGAGCAGGAGGCGCTGGCCATCCTGTTGCGCGACGCGCAGCGGCGGGGCCGGGTGCCCCGGGGCGCGGACACGGCCACGCTGCGTCGGATGGTCGCGGTGTTCACCGCGAACGGCCGGGCCGCCGACCGGTACGCGCCGCGCGCCCCGATCCGCGCCCCGATCCATTTGTTCACGGCCACCGACCGGCATCCCACGCTGACCAACCCGGAGGTGAACCCGGCCAGCTGGCGGGCCCGCACCCGAGGCCCGGTCTACGTGGTGCCGGTGCCGGGCAACCACCACGACCTGGTGTACGCGCCACACGCGACCGTGCTGGCGGCCCGGATCTCCGACGCGTTGCGGGAGCGGGGTTGGACATCCGCCGACTAGGCGTGGTGGGTGGGGTGGGACCGCTGGCCGTCGCCCACTTCTACCAGCGCCTCATCCAGCTCACTCCGGCCGTGGAGGACGACGAGCACCTGGAGGTGGTGCTCGTCGCCGAGCGGGTGCCCAGCCGTATCGCGTTCCTGCGGGGTGTCGGGCCCAGCCCGGTGCCGGCGCTCCTGCGGGCGGCCAAGCACCTGGAGGCCGCCGGGGTGGACGCGATGGTCATCCCGTCGGCAACCACCCACGCCTTCCGCGACGACATCGTGCGGGCGGTGGCCGTACCCGTGCTGGATCTGCTGGCCGAGGTGGGCGCGGCGCTGGCCGGGCGGGGGTTTCGCCGCCCGGTGTTCCTGGCCACCGCACCGACCGCGCGGCTGCGGCTGTACGAGCCGCACCTGACTGCTGGGACTCGGCCGCTCTACCCGGGCGCGGCGGCGCAGCGCCGGGTGGACGCGCTGATCGACGGGGTGAAGCGGGGTGAGCCGGTCGAGGCGCTGCGCGCCGGCCTGGCCGAGCTGATCGCGGCCGGGCCGTGGCCGGTCGGGGCCGACTGCGTGGTGCTGGCCTGCACCGAGCTGCCGGTGATCGCGCCGCATGGTGGGGCCGGGCCGCTGCCGCTGGTCGACGTGACCGAGGTGCTGGCGGACGCGGTGCTGGCCCGCCACCCGATACCCGTCCGGCGTCAGGCTGTCTGACAGATCGTGACGGAGGCGGCTCCCGTCCTCTGCGCTGCTTTCGTCCTCTGCTCCGCTTCCGTCCTCTGCCCTGCCCCCGTCCTCTGCTCTGCTTCCGTCCTTTGCTCTGCTTCAACGGACGCTACGGAAATGGCCTGTCAGTGTTGCGCCGGTGTAAGCAGAGCAAAGGATGCGCGACAGCCACCCAACCCCCACCTACGGAACGGGTCTCAGGCGGATTCGGCGGGGGCGAGTCCGGTCGGCTCGTCGCTCGCCAGCCGCTCCGCCGCGTATAGCCGGATCAGGCCGGACAGCCGGTACCGGGTCGGGTCGGGTCCGACCTCGACGAGTTGCGCGTCGACCAGTTCCTCCAAGGCGTCCTCGACGGAGTGGCCCGCGCAGCCCGGCAGTCGGCCGGTGAGCGCGACCGGCAGGTCCGCGTCCGGTAGGGCGCCCAGCGACCGGAACAGCAGCCGGGCCGCCGGGGAGAGCGTCGCGTAGCTGGTGGCGAGCCGGGCCCGCACGTCGAGCCCGCCGAAGGTCAGCTCGTCGAGGCGGCGAGCCTCGTCCCGCAGCCGCCCGGCGAGCTGGGCGACCGTCCAGTGCGGCCGGGCGGCGAGCCGGGCGGCCACGATCCGCAGCGCCAGCGGGAGCCCGTCGCAGAGCCCGGCCAGCGCCGCCGCGCCGGCGGGATCGGAGGCCAGTCGGGGCCGGCCCAGCGCGGTGGCGAGCAGCCGTACCGAGTCGTCGACGCCGAGCGGGTCGAGGTGGATCAGGCGGGCTCCGGTCAGGCCGGTGAGCCGCCGCCGGCTGGTGATGAGAACGCCCGCGCCGGTGGCGCCCGGCAGCAACGGCAGCACCTGCCGCTCGTGGGTCACGTCGTCGAGCACGACGAGTACGCGTCGACCGGCGATCCGGTCCCGGTACCGCTCGGCGCGCTCGTCCAGGCCGTCCGGAAGGGCGTCGCCGGACAGGCCGAGCGCGCGCAGGAACCGCTCCAGGGCGGCCTCCGGGGGCACCGGCCGACCGTCGGCGTCGAGCAACCGCAGGTAGAGCTGCCCGTCCGGGTACTCCGGCGCGAGCGCGTGCGCGGCGCGGACCGCGAGGGTCGACTTGCCGACGCCCACCGGGCCGGAGATCGCCACCACCGGCACCGACGTCGTACCGCCGTCACCCAGCGCGGTCCGGACCATCCGCAGGGGCTCGTCCCGCCCGGTCAGTTCGGCCGGGTCGGCGGGGAGCAGCCGGGGCACCGCCGGCGGTACCGGCACGTCGTCGGCCGGCTCGTCGGCCCGGCCGTCGGTGAGGATGGCCCGCTCCAGGCGGCGCAGCTCGCCGCCGGGCTCCAACCCCAGCTCGTCGAGGAACGTCCGCCGGGCCGCCCGGTACGCGGCCAGCGCCTCGGCCGGCCGGCCGGCGCCGGAGAGCGCTCGCATGTGCTGTGCGTGCAGCCGCTCCCGCAGTGGGTGGGCGGCGAGAAGTTCCCGCAGCTCGCCCACCACGTGCTGGTGCCGTCCACGGTGCAGTTCGACGTCGAGCCAGTCCTCGATGACGGCGAGCCGCCGCTCGTCGAGCCGGGCCGCGGCGGCCCGTACCGCCTGGCTCTCCACCCCGGCCAGGGCCGACCCCCGCCACAGCGCGAGAGCCGCGCTGAGCGCTTCCGCCGCGTCGTCGAGCCGCGACTCGGCCAGCGCCTGCTGCCCGGCCAGCACCAGCCGGTCGAAGTAGTGCAGGTCCAGGTCGCCGTCGGCCACCTCGATCAGGTAACCGGGCGGGCGGGTGACGATCCGGTCCGGCAGGCCGAGGCCGGTGAGCGTCTTACGCAGCGCCGACACGCAGATCTGCACCTGACCACGGGCGGTGGTCGGCGGGGCGTCGTCCCACAGCGCGTCGGCGAGCTGCGCCGTGGAGACCACGCAGTTCGCGTCGAGCAGCAGGGTGCCGAGCACCACCCGCTGGCGTGCCGCGGTGACCGTCAGAGTGCGCCCGGCGCCGGAGATCTCGAGAGGTCCGAGGATCCGGAAGCGCACCGGTCAGCTCCGCGCCGACGCCGCGATCTCCAGTCGCTGGCGCAGCGGATGGCGTAATGGCTTGCCGAGCGCGTTCTTGGGCAGGATCCGGACGAACTGGAGCCGGTCCGGCCAGAGCACCCGCGCGACGCCCTCGGCTTCCAGGTAGTCGTGCAGGCCGGCGAGCGTCGGGGTGTCGCCGCCCCCGGGGATCACCACGGCGCAGACCAGGTCCGCCCCCGGTACGGCCGGGTCCGGGTAGCCGACCAGGACGGCCTCCACCACGTGCGGGTGCCGCTGCAACACCGCCTCGATGTCGAGAGTGGACACTCGGAGGCTGTTCGCCCGGGTGATCAGGTCGACCCGCCGACCGGTGATCCGGATGCCGCCACGGCCGTCGTCCCGGGCCAGGTCACCGGTGTCGAACCAGCCGTCGTCGTCGAGCAGCGACTCGTACAGGTCGCGTTGGTTGAGGTAGCCCAGGCACTGGGAGGCGCCCCGGGCGTACAGCCGGCCGGCCTCCTCGCCGGGGTCGGTGTCGATGCGCACCTGCATCCACGGCACCGGTCGACCGTCGCTGTGCGCCGCCCAGTCGTCCGGGTCGTCCAGCCGCGTCACCGTGACCGCGCCGTTCTCGGTCATCCCCCACAGCGCCCGCATGGGCACCCCGAACGCCTCCCGCACGTCGGCGATGAGCTGCGGCGCGATCGGCGCCGAGCCGGAGACGATCTGACGCAGCGTCGGGGTCCGCACCGGCGTACGACGCTGGGCGGCGAGCATCCCGATGACGAAGCCGGGCGCGGCGTACACGAACGTGCCGCCGTGCCGGGCGATCAGCGCCACCATCAGCGCCATGTCGTCGCCGGAGTCCATCACCACGGCGGTGCAGCCCAGGTGGACGGGGAGGTAGACGGCGTGCGTGACCCCGGCCATGTGGGTGAGCACGCTGGGCAGCAGCACCACCTCGTCCGGGGCGAGACCGAGCGGCTCCGCCGACGCGCGGACGCACGCGTACATGGTGTTCTGGCTGTGCACGACCCCTTTCATCGGGCCGGTGGTGCCCGAGGTGTGCAGCACCAGGGCCGGTTCGTCGGGGCCGAGGGCGTCCCCACCGTCGTCCGGGAAGCGCTCCTCCCACGGGGTGTCGACGAACACCTCCTGGAAGTCGATCGCGCCGACCCGGGCGGCGTCGCCGATGATCACCCGGTGCTCGAGCGTCGGCACGTCCAGCTCGGCGAGTCGGGTGGCGTAGTCGGTGCCGGCGAAGGTGTCCAGGGTGATGCAGACCCGCGCCCCGGTCGACTCCAGCACCTGACGCAGCTCCCGGGTGCTCAGCATCGGGAAGCCCGGCGAGCTGACCGCACCGATCTGGTTGCAGGCCAGGTAGAGCGGGGTGAGCACCCAGCGGTTCGGCAGGTAGATCATCACCACGTCGCCCCGGCCGACGCCGAGCGACCGCAGCGCGCCGGCGAACCGGGCGACCATGGTGGCCAGCTCCGCGTACGTCAGCGTGCGCGCGTGCTCGCCGCCCTCGTACGTGATGATCGCCGGGTGGTCGGGGCGGTCGCGTGCCGCCACGGCGAGGTCGTCGAGGAACGTCTCCGACCGCCACCAACCCGCCGCGACGTACTCCTCGGCCCGTTGCTTGTCGACAGGTGCCAATGAATCCCACATGTTCGGTCGCCTCCCGGCCATGCCCCGTCACGTCCACATGAGATGTGTCTGCCGGCGAAGCTACCACCCGGATCCGCCGCTGTCGCGTCCACAAAATGGCGGTTACACAGAGCAAACCCGCAGCTAGCGAGCATCATCCAGTGACCTTGACAAATGATCAGACATGGACGACTCTCACCAGAGTCATAGATGCCTGTCGGGGTGCGCGGAAGCGTGGAGGTGTCATGAGGATCGGTGTTCTTGCCTGGGATCACGGCGAGGAGGACGACGACTCGCCGGTCATCGCCGAGCTGGGCCGCGAGCGCGGCCACGACACCTCCCTGTTCACCGTCGAGGAGATCGACGTGGCGGCGGCACCGGGCGGCGGCCCGGAGGTCATGTTCAACGGCGAGCTGGGGCGCTCCTTCGACGCCGTCATCTCCCGCGCCCAACTGCACGGCGACTGGCGCGACCGGGTGGAGCGGCTGATGCTGGCCAGCAACATCCCCGGGGTGGCGATGTTCGACCCGATCGAGGTGTGGCAGGCCGCCTACAGCAAGTTCCGGATGATGCAGGTGCTCGCCGACGCCGGTCTGCCGGTGCCACCCACCCGGGCCTGCCGGACGTCCGCCGACGTCGAGGCGGCGAGCCGGGAGTGGGGCACCGTCGTGGTGAAGCCGTCGTACGGACGCGCCGGCATCGACGTGGAGCGGATCACCAACGTCGCCGACGACCTGCCGCTGATCGAGACGCTGCTGGCCCGCTACGGGGTCCTGGTGTGCCAGCCCTACTACCCCACCCAGTACGGCGAGTACCGGCTGACCGTCTCGGGCGACACCATGCCGATGAACATGGTGAAGTATCCGGCCGTCGGGCAGTGGAAGACCCGGACCCTGCTCGGCGCCAGCTTCGAGCGGGTGGAGATCTCACCGGAGCTGCGGGACATCTCGATCCGGGCGACCCGGGCGATGGGCATCACGCTGTCCGGACTGGACATCCTGCCCACCGACGACGGTTACGTGATCCTCGAGTGCAACGCGATCCCCGGCAATCTCAACATCCTCGGCAAGGAGTCCCAGCGGCTCGCCTTCGAGGCCATGTACGAGTGGGTGGAGGCCCGTACCCCCTGCTGAACTGCCCCGCGCGACGGACGGAGTGTCGATGCAGCATGCCCTGGCCGACTACGACCTGACCGAGCACGGACCTGGTGAACAGTTCGCCCGCGCGGTCCTCGCCGCCGAGGGCGGCGACGTAAACGTGCCGATCGCCGCGTCGCTGCCCACCCTGTTTCCGCTGGCCAAGCACCGACCCCGCTACACGGTGCGGCATCTGCTCAAGAGCGCGACGGTGACCGAGGAGCCGGTCAGCTACGTCAGCGAGGCCCCCACCCCGGGCACCCCGGAGATCGCCGGCACCAGCTACCGGGCCAGCCCCGAGGCGACCTTCGTACCCCGGCTGGTCGAGACCAAGCTGACCGAGGTGACCGCCGCGGTGGCCGTCCCGCCGGAGCTGCTGCGCGACCCGACGCTGCTGGCCGGCTTCGTCGACTACCGGGTGCTGGTGCGCCTCGGCACCATCGAGAACGAGGTGCTGCTGCACGGCAGCGCCGACGGGGTGATCCCCGGCCTCGTCGGGCTGCCCGGCGCGCGCCGGCGGGCCGCGCCCGGTGAGCTGACCGCCGAGGTGATCACCGCCGCCGGTGAGGTCGAGGAGATGGGCGGGTCGTGCGACGCGATCGTCGCCCACCCCAACCGTTACTGGGACCTGCTGGGCAGCGGGATGCTGGCCCGGCTCGGCGAGGTCGGCATCCGGGTCAGCCGAACCAGGATGATCGCGCCGGACCAGGTGCTGCTGGGCGACTTCCGGGCGGCGGTCACGCTGCTGGAGTCCGGCACGTCCCAGCTCACCCTGCGCCGGGGCGTCGGTCCGGACGGCGCCGACGTGATCAGCGCGGGTCTGCGGTTGGGCCTCGCCGTGCACCTACCGCAGCATTTCCTGCTGCTGGACCTGCGATGAAGGTGGTCTACCTGACCGGCTGGAACCGCAGTGGCTCGACGGTGCTGGGCAACCTGCTCGGTGAGCTGCCCGGGGTCGTGCACGTCGGCGAGCTGTACTACCTGTGGCGCAACGGTGTCCTGGGCACCGGCACCAACACCTCCTGTGGCTGCGGCGAGACGCTCACTGCCTGCCCACTGTGGAGTCGCGTCGTCGACCGGGTCGCCGGATCCGACCCCGCCCGGGAGGCCCGGCGCATCGTGGGCGAGCAGCAGCGGCACGTCCGGGTCCGGCACACCCGCGTACGGCTGGCCGAGGTCGCGGGGCGGCGGCCCCGAGCGGCGGGGGTGACCGAGGTGGCCCGCCGGATGGTCGACACGTACCGGGCGGTGGCCGAGGAGACCGGGGCCGAGGTGATCGTCGACGGCTCGAAGTACCCGGCCGAGGCGGCCGTGCTGCTCGGCGACGGCGGGCTGGACCTGCGGGTGCTGCACCTGGTCCGCGACCCGCGCGCGGTGGCCCACTCGTTCGCCCGACCCAAGCAGTACCTGCCGCGGATGAGCGCGGCCCGCAGCACCGGGATGTGGACCGCGATGAACGTGGCCTCGGACCGGATCGGCCGCGCCGCCGGAGAGCGTTACCTGCGGCTGCGCTACGAGGACTTCGCCGCCGCGCCGTACGACGTGCTGAGCCGGGTGCTGCGCTGGGCCGACCTGCCCGGCGAGCCGCCGGTCGGGCCGGACGGGCGGGCCGTGCTGGGCGTCAACCACACGGTGACCGGCAACCCGGACCGGCTGCGGCAGGGCCCGACGACGATCCGACCCGACCTGGCGTGGCGGGACGCGTTGCCGGCGCGCGCCGCGGCGGTCGCCACCACACTCGCCGCCCCGGTGCTGCGCCGGTACGGCTATCCGTTGCGACCGTAGGGAGGGCGACCGCCATGGATCTGGGCATCGCGGGACGGGTGGCGCTCGTCGCGGGCGCGAGCAGCGGCCTGGGCCGGGCCACCGCCCGCGCGCTCGCGGCCGAGGGCTGCGCGCTGTCGGTGGGGGCACGCGACCCCGGGCGGCTCGCCGAGGCGGCGCGAGAGCTGCGGGACGCCGGCGCCCCGGACGTGCTGGCCCGTCCGGTGGACATCACCGATGAGGCGGCGGTGGCCGACTGGGTCGCCGAGACCGTCGCGCACTTCGGCGCGCTGCACATCGTGGTCGCCAACGGCGGCGGCGCGGCCGTGGGCACGGTGGACAGCTTCGGGCTGGACGCGTACCGGCAGGCGTTGGACGCGGCGTTCCTGCCGCACGTCGGCCTCACCCTGGCGGCCCTGCCACACCTGCGCGCGGCCGGCTGGGGGCGGGTCCTCATCGTCGCCTCGGAGACGGTCCGCCAGCCGATCCCCGAGTACGGGCTGTCCAGCGCGGTCCGGCCGGGTCTGCTCGGCTTCACCCGGGCCCTGGTGCAGGCGCTCGGGCCGGGCGACATCACGGTCAACGTGCTGGCGCCCGGCTACCACGACACCGAGGGGGTACGCGCCGAACACGGCTCAGCGGCCGACGCCCGGCTCGCGGAGATCGGCGCGGGCATCCCGCTGGGCCGGGTGGGTCGGGCCCGGGACTTCGGCGCGGTGGCCGCCTTCCTGGCCAGCGAGGCCGCCTCGTTCGTCACCGGCACCTGCCTGCTGGTCGACGGTGGTAAGACGCGCGGCATCGGTTGACCCGCCCGGGGCGTACGCGTCCATGGCGTGCAACGACCGGCCGGGCAGCGCCACGGCGACCAGCAGCAGGTACGCCCCGCCGAAGGCGGCCAGCGTGGGGACCAGCCCGATCGCGTCGACGGCCCAGCCGGCCAGCAGCACGCTCAGCGGCGCGCCGCTGAGGGCGACCGCGCTGCCCAGCCCGAAGACCCGCCCCCGGGCCTCCTCCGGCACGTGTTCCAGGGTGACGGTGGTGAGCAGCGGGTTGAGCGGGCCGGCCGCCAGACCCAGCAGCAGGCAGATGCCGATCATCACGGCGGGCGGCGGGGTGGTCGCCATGGACAGCCGCAGCGCGCCGATGACCACGAAACACCCCAACATCGTGCGCCGCCGGCTGGCCAGTAGGCGGCGGCTGGCCGGGGCGTACAGGAAGGTGCCGAGTACGGCTCCGCAGCCGGACGCGGCGATCAGCCAGCCCAGGTACCGCCCGTCGCGCAGCACGTCGTCCGCGTAGACCGGCAACAGCACCGGGGTGAACGCCGCGTCCAGCAGGTTGGTGACGAACACGAATGCGGTCATCGCGGCGATCACGGGCATCCGTCGTACCAGGGTCATGCCCTCGAGAAGTTGCCGCACGAAGCCGGCGCGGCCGGTCGCCGGCGCGGCGGCCAGGGCGGGCACCCCGGCGGCGACTAGGACGGCGGCGAGCAGCAGGCCGGCCGCGTCGACGTAGAGGCCGACGGCCGCGCCGAGGGCGGCGACCAGCAGCGCGGCGAGCGGCGCGCCGACCACCAGGCCGAGCCGGGGCGCGGCCTGGTACCACGAGTTCGCGGTCTCCAGGCGTACCCCGGCCGCGGTGGCGACCGGCCGGATCAGGCTCACCCGGGCCGCGTTCGCCGGTGTGGCGACCAGGCTGCGGGCGAACAGCAGCACCAGCAGGGCGGGCAGCGGCAGTCCGACGGTGGCGTCCAGCACCGGCACCAGGCCGGTGAGCAGCCCGGCGACGGCGTCGGAAAGCACGCTGACCCGCCGGCCGCCGAGCCGGTCGATCCACACGCCGCCCACCGCGCCCGCGAAGATCAGCGGGAGGGCGCCGGCGAACCCGGCGAGGCCGGTCGCCGCCGCGCTGTCCGTGCGCGCCAGCACGTACAGCGGCACGGTGACCACGGTCACCGCGTTGCCGAAGGAGGACAGGTAGTGCGCGCTGAGCAGCGCCACCAGGCTCCGGCGTTCGCCCCGAGGGTTCATCGCAGCGCCGCCACCGCCCGGTCCACCACGGCGGCGGCGGTCACCCCGGCGCGTTCCAGCAGGTACCGCTGGTCGCCGGCGACGGCCACGAACCCGTCCGGCACCGCCACCCGCAGCACGCGGGTGGGCCGTCGTTCGGTCAGCGCCTCCGCGACGGCCGAGCCCAGTCCGCCGCTGGGCCAGTGCTCCTCCACCGTGACCACCGCCGGCCGGCCGGTCGCCCGGACCGCCGCGTCGATCGTCTCCACGTCGAGCGGGCGGACGGTGTGCACGTCGAGCACCGTCGCCCGCACACCGCGACGGGCCAACTCGTCGGCCGCGCCCAGCGCGGCCAGCACCGGGTACGGGCCGCAGGCGGCCAGCACGATGTCACCACCGGTGCGCAGGTACCGCGCCCGGCCCAGCCGCGTCCCCGGCGCGTCCGCGCCGGGAGTGGCCGCCACATCCGGTGTCGCGGCGCGGCCGAGCCGCAGGTAGACCGGGCCGGGCAGCTCCAGCGACTGCCGGAACAACCGGGCGCAGGCGTCGGCGTCGGCCGGCACCACCACGGTCATGTTCGGCAGCGTACGCATGATCGCCACGTCTTCGAGGGCGTGGTGGGTCGGCCCGAGGTGACCGGCGGCCAGCCCGCCGTGGGTGGCCACGATCCGCACCGGCAGGTCGTTGAAGGCGATGTCGACCTTCACCGCCTCCAGGGCGCGGGTGCTGGCGAAGGTGGCCATCGTGTTGACCATCGGGATGCGCCCGCTGCGGGCCAGACCGGCGGCGACGCCCATCAGGTTCTGCTCGGCGATGCCGAGGTTGACGTAACGGTCGGCGGCCGACCCGAAGTCCACACCGCTGAACAGCCCGGTGTCGGTGTCCAGGCAGACCAGCCGGTCGTCCGCCGCCATCAACTCGACGAGCAGGTCCCGGTAGACGTCCCGGCCGGCGCGCGGCCCGGCCGCCGGGTCCGCCGCCCTCACCGGATCCCCCGGCGTACGGCCCGCAGCGCCCGCCCGCGTTGGGTCTCGCCGAGCCGGGCGAAGTGGCTGCGCACCTGTCCCTCCACGTAGGGCAGCCCTCGGCCCTTGACGGTCCGGGCGATGACGGCCACCGGTCGGCCCGCGCCGGACGCCGTCAACGCCTCCCGCAGCGCGACCCGGTCGTGCCCGTCCACCTCGCGGACCGTCCAGCCGAACGCCCGCCACCGGTCGGCGAGCGGTTCCAGCGTGATCACGTCCTCGGTGCCGCCGCCCAGTTGCAGGCCGTTGCGGTCGATGACGGCGGTCAGCCGGTCCAGTCCGAGGCTGCTCGCGGCCATCGCCGCCTCCCAGACCGAGCCCTCCTGCAACTCCCCGTCGCCGAGGACGACGACACAGCGCCGGTCACTGCCGTCGAGCCGGCCGGCGAGCGCATGCCCGACGCCGAGCGCCAACCCGTGCCCGAGCGACCCGGTGGGCATCTCCACGCCGGGCACCGCCCGGTTGGGATGGGCCAGGAACGGCCCGCCCGCCGCGGCGTACCCGTCGAGCCACTCCACCGGAAAGTAACCCCTGGTGGCGAGCACCGCGTACAGCGCGATCGCGCCGTGGCCCTTGCTGAGCAGCAGCACGTCCCGCTCCGGCAGCTCCGGCCGGGTCGGATCGACCCGCAGCACCTCGTGATAGAGCGTCACCAGGATCTCCACCAGCGACATCGAACCGCCGAGATGCCCGCCGTCCGAGCTGGCGCACATCTGCACGATCAGCTCCCGTACGCGGACCGCGACCGCCGCCAACTCGGCGGCGTCGCCGGCCTCAACAGCGGCGGCCTGGGCGGCGCTCGTAACGGGCTGCTCGCTCGGTTCGGCCACAGCGAGCCGTTCCCGGGGCGGCACGTCAGGCCCCGCTCGGGGCGAGACGGAACCCGTTGACCCGGTTGGCCGCCGGCGGTGACGCGGGGACGTCCAACTCGCGCAGCGCGTGCCGCAGCACGGCGATGCCGCGCAGGTAGTCGGCCAGCACGATGTGCTCGTCGTCGGAGTGGTCCAGGCTGCTGTCCCCGGGGCCGTAGGTGGCCATCGGAACGTCCCACTGCTCGGCGAGCACGTTCATGTCCGACGTGCCGGTCTTCACCTTCAGGGCGGGCCGGGCCCGTTGGGCGCGGATGCCGGCCGAGAGCGCGCGCACCACCGGGTTCCGGTGGTCGGCCCGGCAGGCGGCGACGCGGTTGACCACGGTCAGCTCCCCGTCCGGCGTACGCCGCGTCAACTCGCGCAGCAGTCCGTCCACGTCGTACCCCGGTGGGGTGCGGACGCTCAGCTCCGCCTCCGCCTCGACCTGGTCGGCGCGCAGCGAGATGAGGGTCGCGCCGGGCCGGTCGAACGAGCCGTTGCCGCTGTCCGGGCCGAGCAGCTCCAGCAGCGTCGTCCAACAGCGCACCGCCAACTCGGACGCCTTGGCGACGGGGTTGCTGGGGTGGGTGGCCGGCACCGACACCCGGTAGCGCAGGTCGAGTTTGCCCTTGTAGCCGAGCGTGATCGTCGACCAGCCGCTCGGTTCGCCCACCACCACCGCGTCCGGCCGGGGTAGCCGACGTCGGATCTCCCGCGACCCGCGCGACGCGATCTCCTCCTCGACCGCGCCCACCACGACGATCCGTCC
Organism: Micromonospora sp. bgisy143; assembly: GCF_057708145.1. Lineage (NCBI taxonomy): Bacteria > Bacillati > Actinomycetota > Actinomycetes > Micromonosporales > Micromonosporaceae > Micromonospora > Micromonospora sp. bgisy143. Next base: position 122,170 of record NZ_JBYIRN010000012.1, on the reverse strand, counting down.
GCCGAAGTCCGCCGACGCGGCGGCGCACACCATCGCCGCCAGCGGTCCCTTGGCGTCCACCGCACCCCGGCCGTAGAGCCGGCCGTCCTCCGCCCGGACCACCGGCCCGCCCGGCACCGTGTCCAGGTGGCCGATCAGCAGCACCACCGGCCCGTCGCCCCGGCCGATCTCGCCGACCACGTTGCCGACCTGGTCGACGTACGCCGCGAAGCCGAGCTGCCCCATGGCGTCCACCAGGGATCGGGCCAACGCCGCCTCGTGGTACGACGGCGAGGGCGTCTCGACCATACAGCGCAGCAGCCCGGCCGCGAAGGTGTCGGTGACGCCGCCGGGCCGCGCCTGCGGCGGATCGGGCGCCGGCCGCGCACCTGACGGATCGGGTTCCGTGGCGTCCTCAGGCATCTGCGCTCCTCGTGGTGATCTCGGTGGCGGCACCGGCGAGCGCCGCCCGGACGGGGCCTTCCCGCCGGCCGTCGGCGATCAGCACCCGGCCCACCCCGCCGAGTGCCGCCTCGCGGGCGGCGACGAGCTTCATCGCCATCCCCCGGCCCACGTCGGGTGGCAGTCCTGTCGTCGGTACGGCGTACCGGCCCAACACCGACCGTTCGTCTCCCGGGTCGGCGAGCACCCCGGGCGCTCCGGTGAGCAGGACCAGCGTGCGAGCGTCCAGCGCGACGGCGAGGGCGGCGGCGGCGCGGTCGGCGTCCACGTTGACCGGCCCGCCGTCCTCCCCGAGCGCCGGTGGCGACACCACCGGCACCGCGCCGGCCGCGAGCAGCGTCCGGAGCAGGTCGACGCATACGCCGATCAGCCGGCCGCCGTGGTTGTCGCGCAGCACCATCCGGCGGCCGTCGACGACCGCCCGGTGCGCGCCGGTACGACGGGCCCGCAGCAACCCGGCGTCCAGTCCGGTCAGACCGACCGCGTCGACGCCGGCGCGGGCGAGCGCGGCGACCAGGCGGGGCTTGACCGCACCAGCGAGCGCGAGCACGACGACCTCCAGGGTGGCCGGGTCGGTGTAGCGGGTGTCCATCCCGTCGTCGGTGACCATCCGCCGCTGCGGTACGCCCAGCCGGTCGCCGAGCGTGGCGATGTCGGCGGAGCCACCGTGCACCAGCACCACCCGTTGCCCGGCGCGGACCAGGTCGGCGACGTCGGCGCAGACCGCCGCCGCGTCCACCCCGGCGGTGCCGCCGCACTTGACCACGGTCAGGTCGCCCGGCGGGGCCGTCGGGGCGCTCACGCCGGATGCAGGCCGGGGAACTCCAGCCCCAGCCGCTCGGGCCAGCCGTAGCGGACGTTGAGGCACTGCACCGCGTTGCCGGCGCCCCCCTTGACGAGGTTGTCCAGCGCCGCGACGAGCAGCGTCGAACCACCGTCGGGGTCGACGGCGAACCCGACGTCGCAGAAGTTGGAGCCGGCCAGGATCTTCGGCTCCGGCAGCCGGTACGTGCCGCGCCGCCCGGCGACCACCCGCACGAACGGCTCGTCCCGGTAGTAGCGGCGGTACACGGCCCGGGTGGCCACCTCGTCGACGCCGTCGGCCAGCGGTACCCGGCACAGCACCTGCACGCCCCGGACCGCCTCCACCCCGGTCGCGGTCATCCGCGCCGGTACGCCCACCGCCTGGGCGATCTCCGCCTGGTGCCGGTGGCCGGTCGGGGCGAAGACGCGCATCGCGCCGCTGCGCTCGGCGTGCACGTTCGCCGCCGACGGGGCGCTGCCGGAACCACTGGAGCCGGTCCGCCCGTCGACGGTCACCTCCCCCGTGCCCAGCAGGCCGGCGTCGGCGAGCGGGTGCAGGGCGAGGATCGCGGCGGTCGCCATACAGCCCGGCACGCTGATCCGGTCGGCGTCGCGGAGCTGCTTGCGGTGCAGTTCGGGCAGCCCGCTGACGAACTCGGGGAGGAGGTCGGGCGCGGCATGTGGACCGCCGTAGTACCTGGCGAAGACGTCGGGATCGCGCAGCCGGAAGTCCGCCGACAGGTCGACCACCGTGTCGGCCAGGTCGAGCAGGCCACGCATCGCACCCATCGCCAGCCCGTGCTCGGTCGCCAGCAGCAGCACGTCGTGCCGGCCCAGATCCTCCGGCGCGCTGAAGGTCAGCTCGGTGAGGCCGCGCAGGTTGGGATGGGTGCTGCTGACCCGCCGGCCGGCGAGCCGGCGGGACGTGACGGTGACCAGCTCCACCCTCGGGTGCCCGAGCAGCAGGCGGACCAGCTCGCCACCGATGTAACCGGCGCCGCCGACGACCGCCGCCCGGACCAGGCCGGCTCCGGCGGTCACGCGAGCCTCGCCAGGACGTGGTCGACGATCCGACCGGCGACGTCGACACCGCTGCCGTGCGCCTGCTCGAAGCCGGCGAACTCCACCCCCGAGTTGACCTCCAGGACGTACAGCCGGCCCTCCTCGTCCTCGACCAGGTCGACGCCCGCGAGGTCCGCCCCGACCGCGGCGGCGGCCGTGGTGGCCAGCTCGACGATCCGGTCGGTGAGCCCGCACCGCTCGGTCCGGGCGCCACGGGCCACATTGGTACGCCAGTCCGCGCTGTGCCGGTACACCGCGCCGAGCACCTCCCCACCGACCACCACGACCCGGATGTCCCGATCCGGTTTGCGGACGTACTCCTGCACATAGACGATGTGCGCCTGTGGGCCGGGCAGCGCGGCGACGTACTCCAGCACCGTGCGGGCGAGGTCCGGGTCCGGCACGGTCGTGACCAGCCGGCCCCACGATCCGACCAGTGGCTTGACGACGGCCGGGTAGCCGATCGCGGCCAGCGCGGAGAGCGCGGCGTCCGGTGTGGCGGCGAGGGCGGTACGCGGGGTGGGCAGGCCCGCCGCGCGCAGCGCCAGGGAGGTGTGCCACTTGTCGCCGCAGGTCTCGATGGCCGCGGCGGAGTTGACGCCGATCACGCCCAGTCGTTCCATGGCGCGGGCGGCGTAGCCGGCGCGGATCTGGCCGATCTCCCTGTTGAGCACCAGCCGCCACTCGGGCGCCACACCGTCGAGCGGCCACCAGGCCGTCCGGGTGTCGAGGTGGGCCACCGCGACGCTGCGGCGTTCCAGCGCCTCCAGGATCCGCTTGTCGTCCACCCGCAACCGGGACGTGAGCACCGCCACCGAGGCCGGTTCACTCACCCCAGTCCTCTTCGACCTCGGGGGCCGGCGCGAGCGTCACCGGCTGCACCGTGACGACCTCCAGCTCGACCTGGCACTCCGCACACTCGACAAGTTCGCTGAGCCGGGGTGGCTGGGCGAACGACACGTCGGCGGCGCACTCGGGGCAGCGGGCGCTGGTCTGTTCCTGGACTGTCACGGGAGGCTTCCGTTCCTTCGTGGGGGCCGGGGACCGCTCCGACCATAGGAATCCCACCCCTGGTCCCGCGTCCGCGCGCCGTCGACACCCCGGTCAACGCCACGATGACCCGCAGGCGGCGGCGTAACACGGCTGTCGCAGCCGCGTTCGACCGAGTAACATCGCGATCATCGATGTGTTGAATTCACCGGCGGCAGTACGTAAGGCGGGGGAATGTCAATCCGGGTTCTTGTCTGCGACGAATTGCCAATTGTCAGAGATGGCCTCCGTACGCTGCTGGGCAGCGAGCCCGACGTTTCCGTGGTCGACACCACGGATAGCGGCAACCACGCGATAATGTTGGCTCGAACGCACCGGGTCGACGTCATCGTGACTGGCCTGAAATTGCGCGGCATATCTGCCGTCAATCTCATTCACAAAATCAACGCCGAGAAATTGACTCCGCGACCCCGTTTCGTGGTGTTCACCACCGACGACAGCGACGACCTGGTCAGCAGTGTCTTCCAGGCGGGTGTCAACGGGATCCTCATGCCGGACGCGACCTGGGAGGAGGTAGCCGCCGCGGTGCGCGCGGCCGCCGCCGGGCAGACCACCCTCGCTCCCCCGATCGCCGACCGCCTGGTCGACTGGTTCCGGCGTCGACAGCCGTACCCGGAAGAGGTCTTCCAACCGGCGGTGTCCACCCTGACTCCCCGGGAGCGGCAGGTGCTGCTGTTGATGGCGGACGGGAAATCGACCGAGGAGGTGGCGACGGAGTTGTCCATCGGCCTGACCACGGTGCGCACCCACGTCTACCGCCTGCGGTGCAAACTCAACGTCAAGGACCGGGCCCAGTTGGTGTCCTTCGCCTACCGGGCCGGCCTGATGCAGCCCGCCTGAGCGGCTGCGGCGAGCGTCAGACGGTTCCGTCGAGGTGGTCGGCGGGTGCCGACTGGAGCAGCCACGCCAACGGCATCTTGGCGTGCTCCTCGTACGACCCGTCGGCGCCCAGCCGGTGCAGAGTCACTGTCTGCGCGCCGTCACGGTCGACCACCCAGTACCGCGGGATGCCCGCCGACGCGTACTCGCGGACCTTGGTCACCGAGTCCATCGCCTCGGAGCCCGGTGACACGATCTCCACCACGAGCGCGATTTCGGTCACCGACGCCCAGACGCTGCGGCCCGGCGGCTTGCGCCACACGCTGAGATCGGGAATCCGGCCACCGTCACCGTCTGGTCCGGAGATGCGGACACCGACGGCCTGCAACACCTGCTCGGCGGGCCAACCAGCCATGATCAGCCAAGCGAAGAGCCGACTGGCGATCGTGGCGTGTTCCGAATCGGGCGGCGGCATGACCGACAGGACCCCCTCGGGGCTGGTCTCGTAGCGGTGGCCGTTCGGGTCGGCGGAGTTCATCGCCGCGACGTCGTCAAGCGTCACGACGGCGGGCATGTGCATGCCAACGGCCTCGGCGCTCATGGCCCACATCCTAACGGCCGGTAGTGGGATCGGCGGTCAGCTCACGCCCGGGCTGCCCGTTGCGCCCGGGTGGCACACTGCCGCCGTGACGACGACCCGGACGACCACCGAGCCGAAGGTGCACGCGTGGCAGCGAGCGCTGGTGGCGGCCGGACTGGTGACCGCCGTGGCTCTGCTCGCCTGGTCGTACCTGACCCGGGGCGACACCATCGTCTTCCGGTTCCTGTGGATCCCGGTCGCGCTGACCGCGGTGCCGCTGCTCCTCGCGCGGCGGCGGCACTTCACGTACGCCTGTGTGGCGGTGGGGATCCTGCTGCTCGTCCTGGCCTGCGGGCCCGTCCCGGCCGCGATCCTGCCGGCGGTCCTGGTGCTGCTGGCGATCACCGCGGACCCTCGGTCATCGCCGTGGCGGGCCCGACTGTCGATGCTCGTGGGCGCGGCGCTGTTCGCCGCTCCGGTCGTGGCGACGGCCGGAGAGGTGCGCGACTCGCTGACGTCCCCGCCGGTGGGCTTCGTCGTGCACCGCAGCGCGGGGGCCGGGTTCACCGACCTCGTCGAGCGGGGAGACCTGAGCGTGCGCGGCGTGGAGACCCGGCACGCCGACGGCCGCGAGGGTCCGATCAGCTTCGTCGAGTTCGAGCCCGGCCTGTCGGCCGACGGGCAGGAGCAGCTGCGTCGTCGACTGGCGCAGGCGCCCGGGGTGACGAGGGTCTGCTCGTGGTATCGGAACAACCACCTGCGTTCCGCCTGCTGACCGCGCCGGATCAGCCGCGCGCCAGCTCGTCACGCATGCTCAGGGCCGTGGCGAGCCGACCTTCCAGGGTCGCGCGTTCCAGGTCGACGCCGGCCTTGTCGGCGACCACGGCGAGCGCCGCGACCACCCGGGAGTGCCCCGCCAGGAGCGGGGCGACCCGGCCCCATATCGACGGACCGGACGGATGCCGGCCGCACGCCGAGCCGCGCGACGCGCGCGGCTACTGTCGAACCATGTCGCTGCGTCCTGACGAGGTCGAGGTGTTCGAGCGCTCCAGGCCCCGGCTGGAGGCGATCGCCTATCGGCTGCTGGGCTCGGCCAGCGACGCCGAGGACGCGGTCCAGGACACGTTCCTGCGCTGGCAGGCCGCCGACCGGGAGCGCGTCGAGACGCCCGAGGCCTGGCTGACGAGGGTGCTCACCAACCTGTGCCTCAACCAGCTCACCTCGGCGCGCGCCCGGCGGGAGACGTACGTGGGCACCTGGCTGCCCGAGCCCGTCCTCGCCGGGGACCGGATGCTCGGCCCGGTCGACACCGTCGAGCAGCGCGAGTCGGTCTCGATGGCGATGCTCACCCTGATGGAGCGGCTGTCGCCCAACGAGCGCGCGGTCTACGTGCTGCGCGAGGCATTTGGTTACCCGCACAGCGAGATCGCCGAGATCCTTGACCTCACCGAGTCGAACTGCCAGCAGATCTACCGACGCGCCAAGCAACGCGTCGCGGTCGACCGCACGCGGGCCGCCGTGGACGACGCGGCCGCCCGGACGATCGTCACCGAGTTCCTCACGGCGGCCAACAGTGGCCAGATCCAGCGGCTGGTGGAGTTGTTGACCGGGGACGTGACGAGCGTCGGCGACGGCGGCGGCAAGATCCCGGCCCGTACGACGCCGGTCGTCGGCGCGCTGGCGGTGGCGAAGTTCCTGCGCGGTCTGTTCCGGCCCAGCGACGTCAAACGGAACCTGGTGGGCGGCAACAGCCCCGCCGTCTACGCCGAGGTCGTCAACGGCGGTCCCGGGGTCGTGGTGGTGACCGGCGAGCAGGTCGTCGGCGTCATGGCGCTGGAGGTGACACCCGAGGGAGTCGCGGCGATCCGCGTCCAGGTCAACCCCGACAAGCTCGAACGCGTCACCCGCCAGTGGTCCGTCACCCCACACTCCGAGCCGCTCCTGCACGTCTGGTGACCCAGGTCATAGCCGCCCGCTGTCAGCAACAGCGTCGCCGCCCGGTTCAGGTAGCGACCATCGCCGAGACAGGAGCGCCGCCATGAAGCACCGCATCGTCGTCCTCGGAGCCGGCTACGCCGGAGCGACCGCCGCCGGGCGCCTCGCCCGCCGGTTGCACCCCGACGACATCGAGATCACCGTCGTCAACGCCGAGGCCGACTTCGTCGAGCGGGTACGCATGCACCAGCTCGCCGCCGGCCAGGACCTTCCGCGCCGCGAGCTGAGCCGGGTGTACGCGGGCACCGGCGTGCGGGTCCGTCTTGCCCGGGTCACCGGCGTCGACGTCGACCGCCGCACCGTCGCGCTGACCGACGAGCACGGCAGCGACGAGATCGGGTACGACACGCTCGTCTACGCCCTCGGCAGCACGGCCGCCGAGCACGGCGTCCCCGGCGTCGCCGAGCACGCGTACGACATCGCGGGCCGACCGTCGGCGCTGCGGTTGCGTGACCGCCTCGCCCACCTGGCGGCCGGTCAGCGGGTGCTCGTGGTCGGCGGGGGTCTCACCGGCCTCGAGGCCGTCACCGAGATCGCCGAGGCCCGGCCCGACCTCCAGGTCGCGATCGCCGCCCGGGGCGGTCTCGGCGACTGGCTCAACGACCGGGCGCGACAGCACCTGCGGGGCGTCGCGGACCGGCTCGGGATCACCGTCCACGAGCACACCGACGTCGTCCGGGTGGAGCCGGACGGGGTGGTCACCGCCGACGGTACGACGATCCCGGCCACGGTGACCGTCTGGACGACCGGCTTCGCCGTCCACCCCATCGCAGCCGCCAGCGGTCTGACCGTCGGAGCCACCGGCCAGATCGTCGTCGACGAGACCATGCGGTCGGTCTCGCACCCCGACGTGTACGCGGTCGGCGACGCCGGACTCGCCGCCGGGCCGGGCGGCAAGCCGCTGCGGATGTCCTGCGCCTCGGGGACCCCGATGGCCTGGCAGGCCGCCGACGCCATCGCCGCCCGACTGACCGGTCGGACGAAGATGCCGAACGCTCCCCTGCGCTACTTCAACCAGTGCATCAGCCTCGGCCGGCGCGACGGGATCATCCAGTACGTGACCGCCGACGACCGGGCCAAGCCGTCCCTGCTCACCGGCAGGCTGGCGGCCCGCTACAAGGAGGTCGTCTGCAAGGGCGCCGCCTGGGGCATCTCCCACCCGATCCCGTACCCGGTGCGCCGCCACCGCGTCACCGCGACCCGCCGGGAGGCCACCGCGACGGTGTCGTGACCGTCAGGAGAACGTGCGGCCTGCCCACGTCCGGAAGAAGGTAGGCGCGCACATCAGCTCCGTCGACGCCAGAGCCTGCGGCTGGTACCCGCACACGGACGGACCGCGACGGCTAGCCCCAGCCGTCGCGGTCCGCGTGCGATGTCACCGAACTGGTGACGCCTCAGTGGTCGGCGGCGCAGAGCGCCGTCTCGACGCTCTCGTTCACCGCGGCGAGCATCTGCTCACCGGTCGGCAGGCCGGTCACGGCGATCACGGCCCCGCGACCGTCGCGGGTCACCAGGTTGCGGGTCTCGAAGCCCTGGATGTCGCCGCCGTGCCCCCAGGCTTCGCCACCGCAGGGCAGTTCGTAGCTGGCGATACCCAGCCCGTACGCGTACTCGCCGGTCGGCTCGAAGTCGGGCGCGGGCACGGTGGTCATCATGGCCTTCTGCTGCGCGGGCTTGAGCAGCCGGCCGTCGACCAGCGCCTGGAAGAAGGTCCGCAACTCGTCCGGGGTGGAGACCAGTTGGCCGGCGGCCCAGCCCAGCGACGGGTCCATGTCGGTGACGTCCACCCACGGCGCACCCGGGGCCACTGCCACGTAACCGTGCGGGTGCGTACCCCGAAGGGATTGCTCCCCCACGCCGGGCCAGTAGGTGTCGCGCAGGCCGAGGGGCCTGATGATCCGGTTGGCGATCTCCTCGCCGATGGGACGCTCGGTGACCTGCTCGACGATGAGTCCGGCGAGGACGTAGTTGGTGTTGCTGTACTCCCACTTCGCGCCCGGCGTGAAGTGCGGGGCGTTGGTCAGCGCGGCGTCCACCAGCCGCCGTGGCTGGTAGTACGAGTGGCTCTTGTCCACAAGATCCTGCGCCTCGGTGAACAGCACGTCGTCGTAGTCCGGCAGGCCGCTCGTCTGCTGCAACAGCTGCCGTACGGTGATCGTCCTGCCGTCGTTGCCGTGGCCCTGCACGACCCCGGGCAGGTAGTGCTCGACGGTGGCATCGAGGTCGATGCGACCCTCCCCCACCAATTGCAGGACGACCACGGCGGTGAAGGTCTTGGTGTTGCTGCCGATGCGGACCTGACCGTCCCGAGGCACCGGGCGGCGCGTTTGGAGGTCGCCGACCCCGGCGGTGTAGTCGCGGACCCGTCCATCGGGTCCCCGTACGGAGGCGAGGACGCCGGGGAAGCCGCTCTCGCTGACCAGGCCGTCCAGTTGCCGCTGGACGGCATTCCGTGGACCGGCCGGCCGGCCGTTGTCGGTGGCGGCGAACGCGGCGGAGCCGGTCAGGACGGTGACGGCGGCCAGGGTCGCGGCGACCGTCCGCAGGGCCCGGCGGCGCGTGGACGTGACGGCGTGCGGCGGCATGACTGCTCCTCTGTCTCGGAAACGCTTCACGCCACCAAGGGTTCAAGAATTCCGATACAGGGACGATCCCCCCAGCTACCCACCTTCGGGTACAGCCTGCGCTACCCGTGCGCGCGGGGCGTTGACCTGGTGAGCGGTATACCTCAGGGGAATGTTCATTCCCCTGCGGTATACCGCTCCGCAGTACACCTAGAACCCGCTCCAGGGGCGGGTCGAGCACTTCCACGTCCTGCCGGCGTCGTGCGAGACGCAGACCACCAGGATCTTCCCGATGAAGGGAAGGCCGAGGGTGAAGATGTGGATGGTGGTCTTCCGGTACGGCACGCCGGACTTCTCGGCGACGTCGGCCAACGCCCAGCCGGTGTCCGGCGTCTGCACGGTCGCCACCCGGCGCAGCGAGTCGATGTCCTTGCCGTCCAGCAACGCCCGGATCTCGTCCGCCGTGGGCTCGGCGTCACCGGTGAGCGTGTCGACGGCGTACGGACCCTCGACGGCCATCCCGTTGACCTTTTCGAAGGCCGTCTTCGTCGCGCCGACCGTCGTGTCGCCGCCGAGGTCGAGGGTGCGGATCAGCTCGCCCGTCCGACGCGACAGCAAGCACTCATACACGGACTTCCCCGAGGCCACGCACATGGTCAGGCACCACTCGCGGCCGCCGGGGACGGCGGACGCGAAGAGGACGGTACCGCCGCCGTCCCTGCCGTCGTACGCGCCGTCGGCCAGGTCGGCCATTGTCGTGCCGAGGATGTCCCGGCTGCCGGGCATCGTGCCCAGGACCGTGACACCGTCGACCTTCTCGCCCCCGACGAGCGCGGCGAACTCGTCGACCGTGACGTTCCGACCGCCGGTGTCGACGGCCAGCACCGTGTTCAGGTCACCGACGCTCCGGCCGGTGAGGTCCTCGAACTGTCGGAGCATCGTTCCCGGAGCACCGGGCTGGTCGACGACCGTCGTCCGGGCCTCCCCCTCGGCGGCCCGCGACGGCGCGTACGACGCGACCAGCCCGACGACGAGGGTCAGGGCGACGATTCCGACGCGCCTGGTGATGTCCCGCGCTACCAGCGACATGTGACCACCACGCCCAGGCCGGTGGGGGAAAGCCCCCAGTCGCAGTGGCGTTCGAGCCAGTCACCGATGTCGCTGATCGTGTCCGCGACCCACGCGAACACCGACTTGATCGCGCCCAAGATGCTGAAGTAGACGACGGTGCCTTCGGGGGTGCCGCCGGCCTCGTCGATGACGTCCTTCGCCGACATCGCGACGTCCGGCTTGTCGATCGTGCCCAGCACCCGTACCCCGGTGTCGTCCTTGCCGGCCAGCAGCGCCGCGATCTCCTCGGGGGTCCGCTGCTTGCCGTCGTCGACCGCCACGATCGCGCGGTCGACCATCACCTCCGCGCTGCCGGTGACGGCCTGGGCGATGGCGGTGATCTCACCGATGGTGAGGTCGTTGCCGAGCGCCGGACCGGTGAACCGCCGTACCGAGACGGCACCGGACGGGTCGACGACGACCTCGTCCGCCATGATCGTGTCGTCCGCGCCGTACGGCTCCCAGGCGAACGTCCACTGTCCGCCGGCGCAGCGGAACCGGCCGTACTCCCGGCCCTCCGGCTCGGTCCCGGTGCGGACGACCCCGCCGCGTTCGTCGACGTACTGGACCACGCAGTCGGCGCCCTTGGTCGGCGGCTTGTCGGTCTGCGCCAGCGCGGTGGTGGACGTGGCCAGCACCGTTGCGCCGGCCACTCCCAGCACCGCGAGGCGGCGTGCCAAGCGACTCATCGAACACTCCATTCCTGGTGGGAAACTCGTGTCCGAAGAGTGCCGAGCCGCCCTGAAACGGCCCGGAAACGGCGCGGAAAGCGGGTACGTCAGCCCGACCGGGTGGCGTCGAGCTGCCCGAGGTCGGCGCGGACCGCATCGGCGCCGGCGTCGCCGAGTTCGTCGAGGATGCGCAGCGCGCGACGCCAGGCGGCACGGGCGGCGGCCAGGTCGCCGAGGGCCCGATGGCTACCGCCGAGGTTGACGTACGTGCTCGCCTCGGCGTACCGGTCGTGGACCTGGCCGAAGAGTTCCAGGGCCCGCTCGTAGCACGCGACGGCCTGTCGGTCGTCGCCGAGTTGGTGGTGGGCGTGGCCGAGGCTGTCCCAGGTGTCGGCCTGACCCTGGACGTCGTCCACCTCCTGCAACATCCGCAGCGCCTCGCCGCAGGAGGTGAGGGCGCGGTGGTGGTCGCCGAGCAGCCCTTCCTGCCAACCGACCGCGTTGAGGGTGTACCCCTGCCCGGCCCGGTTGCCGGCCCGCCGGAACAGGGTCAGCGCCCGTTGGGAATGGCCGAGCGCGTCCCGGATGTCCCCCCGCCGCTCGGCGAGCTGACCGAGGTTCAGGCAGGTGTGTGCCCGTCCGGCGTCGTCGCCGACCTCGCCGAACAGGTCGAGCGCGCGCCGCAGGTGGTCGTCGGCCTCGTCGTAGCGGCGCAGCCGGGAGCAGGCGAGACCGAGGCTACGGTGCGCGTGCCCCTGCCCGGCCCGATCCCCGATGCGGGACGCGGCGGCGAGGGCGATCCGCTGCGTACCGAGCCAGTCCTGCCAGTGTCCCTGCCGGTGCAGGTAGCCGGCCATGGTCCAGGCGAGTCGCCAGGCGTGCCCCTCGAACCCGGACCGCGCCGCGAGCGGCACGGCGGCCAGCAGGACGGGAATCTCGGCGGCGAACCACGCCGACGCGGCCGACCGGTTCCGCGGGGTCTCCGGCGTCACGCCCGCGAGCGGCGCCGGCAGGCTGATCGTGCTGAAGTGCGGATGCAGCGCCAGGTCGGCGACGTGCGCGGCGTGCAGGCAGTGGTCGAGCAGCCGGTGGACGGCGGCACGGCGGTCGGCCGCCGGCTCCGCCTCGTCGGCGAGACCGGTGGCGTACGCGCGCAGCAGGTCGTGGAACGCGTACCGCCCGTGCCTGTGCTCGGCGAGGAGATTCGCCCGGGTCAGCTCGGTGAGCAGGGGGCCGACCGCCTGCGGGGTGCAGCCGGCGAGGCTGGCCACGGCCGGTGCGGCCACGTCCGGTCCGGGGTGCAGGCTCAACAGCCGGAACAGCCGGATCGCCGCCGGGCTGAGGGTGCGACACGACCAGGAGAAGACGGCCCGGACGTCGGTGGTCGCGTCCCCGCCGTGGAAGGCGTCCAGACCGCCCAGCTCGTCCGCCACCGCGGCCAGCGAGAAGCGTGGGTTGGTGGCAGCCCGGGCAGCGACGATGGCGAGGGCGAGGGGCAGCCGCGCGCAGCGGTCGGCGATGTCGTCGGCCGCGGCGGGTTCCTCGGCGACCGGGCGCGCGCCGAGTCGACGGACGAGCATGTCGCGGGCTTCGTCGGGGCTCAGCAGGTCGAGGACCACCGGCTGGGCGCTCTCGGTGACGACAAGTGGGACGAGCTGGTCGCGGCTGGTGACGACCACGAGGCAGTCCGGCGAGCCGGGCAGCAGCGGCCGCACCTGGTCCGCGTCGCGGGCGTTGTCCAGCACCACCAGCAGACGCCGGCCCGCAACGACCGTCCGGTACCGGCTCACCATCGAGTCCGCATCGCTCGGCATCCGTGCGGGCGGAACGCCGAGCGCTTCCAGGAACCCGCGCAGCACCCGCATCGGATCGGTCGGCGTTGCCGCCGGATCGAAGCCGCGCAGGTTGACATAGAGCTGCCCGTCGGGGAAACGCTGGGCCACGCGGTGCGCCCAGTGCACGACGAGGGCGGTCTTACCGACGCCGGCGGTGCCGGACACCACCACCGCGCCGCCGCGGTCGAGCAGCGCGTCCAGGGCCACCAGCTCCGCCGCACGTCCGGTGAACGTGGGTACGGGCGGAGGCAACTGTGCCGCCACCGCCCGTACGGGCGCGGCCGGGGCCGGGATGGCCGGGGCCGGCGCGGCGATCGCGGCGTCCTGGCGCAGGATGGCCGCCTGGAGCTCCTTGAGCCGTGGGCTCGGGTCGATGCCAAGCCCTTCCCGGAGGGCGTCGCGCAACCGCCGGTACGTGGCGACCGCCTCGCCCTGCCGCCCGTCCCGGTACAGGGCGAGCATCAGGTGGGCGTGCAGGTGCTCGTCGAAGGGGTGCTGTCGGACGAGCCGTTCGAGTCCGGGGACGAGTTGCGCATGCTCCCCGGCGCCAAGGCGCGCTTCGGCGAGCGCTCGCTCGGCCTCCAACCGCAGGCTGGCCAGGTGCTCGGCCTGCTCCTCGAGCCAGGGCGAGCCGGTGACGTCGGCAAGCGGCGGGCCACGCCACAGCGCCACCGCGGCGGTCAGGCGGGCCACCCGCTCGGCCCGGTCCGTCGTACGCCGGGCGAGGTCGAGCAGGCGCTCGGCGGCCTGGACGTCCGTGGACTCCGGCCCGGTGTCGAGCAGGTAACCGGGCCGACGCGCCACGATCGATCCGGGCTCGCCGAGCACCCCGCGCAGGTAGGAGACGTGGCGTTGCAGCGTGTTCTCGGCCGTCGCGGGTGGACGCTCACCCCAGACCACGTCGACCAGTCGGTCGACGCTCACCACGCGGCCCGCGTGCAGCGCCAACGTAGCCAGGACCGCCTTGCGGCGTACGCCGTTCACCGCCTGCGGACCGCCGGCGACGACCACCTCCACCGGCCCGAGCAGCCGGACGCGTACGCCCGAGTCCGCGATCGACGTCACCGGCTCAGGCTAATTCCGCAGGCCGCAGCCCCGATCCGTTCGTCGCGCACTGGACACGAGGTCAGCCTCGGCGGGCCCGGCGGATCATCTCGTCCGTCTCCGGGTCGGCCATGAGCTCCCGGACCTCCTGCGCGCAGCGGCAACCCGCGGCGATCCTGGCAGCCCAGGTGAGCGCCTCCTCACGGGTGGGCACCTCGACGACCGCGAACCCGCCGATGACCTCCTTGGTCTCCGGGTAGAGGCCGTCGGTGACCGACCCGTCCGTCGCCACGATGCTGGCCCGCTGGCGTTCGAGGCCGCCGCCGAACACCCAGACGCCCGCGTTGATGGCCTCCTGGACCACGGCGTGCGACGCCTTACCCACATCGGGCCAATCCTCGGCGGGGATGTGGTCCATCGCGCCGTCGTTGAACGAGATCAGGTACCGCGCCATCTCGGAACTCCCCTCTTCCGGGCGGCCTTCACCGGCCGCCTCCACCCTTACCACGAACGACCCGACCCCGATTCGACAGCGGCGCCGCGCCCGTGACGACGCCCGGATCGCCGCCGCACTGGCCGCGAGTGGCCGGCTGGTCTCTGACGCGTACGCACCGACGTGGTGGGTCCTGGCCGACGTGGAGAGGCAATGAGGCTGCGTCTCCGCCTGGGTCGGCCGGTCGGTGGCGGAGCCCGGATTCGAAAGCCGCGCCTAGGCGCGCCGATAACGAGCGAACAAAAAGCCGGAATCTGTGAGGAGCCCTTCGAGTCGCATTGCCCGGAATCCCCCCGCCGCACCGGCCAGGAGAGACGTTGCCCCGCCCACGAGGTGCGGCGACAGTGTCAGGCAGAGCTCGTCGACGAGTCCCTCATCCACCAGTTGACCGAGCACCCGGGGGCCACCCTCGCACAGGACCTTGATGAGACCGCGCCGCTCGAGCGAGCTGAGGGCCACGGACAGCTCGACCCGCTCCTGGCCGGCGATGAGTAGCACGGCACCCGCGTCCTGAAGCCGGCGCCGCCGCCAGGCGGGTGCTGATTCGGTGGTGATGACAAGAGGGGCCGCCGAAGCGCCGGAGAACACGGGCGACAGTGGATCGAGGTCAGCGCTCGCAGTGATGATCGCTAATGGTGGAGCTTCATCGCCGCATCGGCGCATTCTCCTCTCGCGCAGCTCCGGCGGAAGTCGCACGGTCCCGTACTGTTCACTTCGTACGGTGCCAGAACCAACCACAACGACGTCCGCCAACTGACGGAGTTCGTCGTACACCGCGCGATCGCTCCGCGAGCCGAGTGGCCCACTGACACCGTGAACCGCAACCGCCCCGTCCAAGGCCATGATTCCATTTACGCGGACGTACGGCGCGGCGAGACCATCCGGGTAGGCATACACATCGGAAAGCTCCTCTTCCCGCACGAACCTCGGCTCGGGACCTCGGCGCCACAGTAGATCCATACGGCACATCCAAGCACAGGCCAAAGCACGAGTGAAGCCAGTACCAAACACTTACACCGATACGCCACACAACCAACTCGCTGGATGATTCGCCACACTTCACAATCCCCACCGTCGCCGACCGAGGGCGACGCGTTATAATCCCAAACGCCCGAAAGTCGGCGGAGTGGGCAAAACAACAAGCCGGGTCGTGATCGTGCCCCACTTTCGCGGTTCTTATGTTGCAGGAGAAAGTGACGTGATGGACGCGATGGAACTACTATGGCCACTTGAATCTGACTCGACGGCGTCGACCCTGTCCGATACGGATCTCCTCTCATTCTATTCGTATCCGGAGCCGTTGAACGCGCCATACATCCGCGCGAATCTCGCGAGCACCGTCAACGGAAACGTAGCCGCCGCCGGGCAGTCGGCCGGAATAGCATCGCACGCGGACAGGATTCTGTTCGGCCGCCTACGGCGGCTCGCCGACGTCATCCTCGTAGGCGCCGAGACGGTCCGGGCCGAGGACTGCCGGGGCGCGAGAAAGCGGGACGACGTCCGTGCTTTCCGTCTTGCCCGCGGCCAGTCAGAGGTTCCGCCTGTCGCCGTGGTGAGCGCGTCGGCAAACCTACGACCCGACAGCCGGCTGTTCACCGACACCTACGTGCCTCCCATAGTTCTCACCACCGAGGCTGCGCCCAAGGAGAACGTTTCTCGACTGCGGGCAGCCGGCGGAGACGTGCTGATCGCTGGGGAGACACGCCTTGACATCGACCGCCTCAACGAGATCTTCGCGGCTCGCGGCCTGATGAGGGTCCTGTGCGAAGGAGGGCCGACCCTGCTCGGTTCGCTGATAGCCGCACGCGCGGTGGATGAGCTGTGCCTGACGATCACACCCTTCGTCGGCGGCGCACAGAACCTGTCCGCCGGGCCGGAGGTTGAACCGTCGGCGATGCAACTCGTCTCGGTGCTCACTTCCGAGGGAAGCCTGCTGCTGCGGTATCGCCGTGACGACGAAGCACCGTCGCCTCAACGGGCCGGCAAGTGACGGCGGTGGCATCGTGATCGTCGCCGAAAACGGGCCCCGGGAGACCGGTCCTCGTCACGTCTCAGGGGCCGACGAAGCAGGACGACCAGCTTGCTGACTCCGCATCCCAGGTGAACCGTCGGCAGCGGTGCTGCCACTTCACCACGTCCGCCTCCCAGAACTCGAACGTTTCCGGAAGCAGTTGGAACGCCCGCCACTTGCCGGGCCGAGGAACCACCACGCCCGCATACCGGGAACGGCAGTCCTGATAGGCCACGTTGAGTTGATCTGGGGTCTGCGGGCGTCCGTCCGCCGAAGCTCGGACCAGCAATCGCTCCGGCAGCGGCGCCTCGGAGAACAGTGTGTCGGCGAGTTCTTCCGACGCGAGACGGGCCGGGCCTTCGGCACGCCACTGCCTGACCTTCATCCAGAATGCCGACATTGCGGCGTAGGGCACCGCCATCAGATCTCGACCTTTCCGTGACTCAAGCGACGTCGCGAAGTAGAGTCGGTCGTCCCGAAGAAACAGCAGCACCGTGCGGCAGCCGACCTTGCCTGCCGCATCCGCAGTGGCCAGACTCACGGCGTTCGACCAGGGGCCGGTCCTCGCCGCGTCGGCGATCCACGCGCGGGTGAGCTGTATCGGGTCCGACGTGGCGAGCAGAGCGTCCTCGTCATCGGCAGGGTCGATATTCAAGAGCCATTCCTCCAGAGACAGGTCCTGACATCGGCGGCCAGAGTTATTCCCGGTCGGGCCGAACCTCGTCAGGCAGCGCCCGCAGTTCCGCACGTACCATCGCGGCTTCGGGCGCCCCGAGCCGCTCGAATATCGCCAGACTCGTCGTCCAGTACGGCACTGCATGCCGGGGTCCCAGTCGAAGGCTCGCAAGGTGGCCCAGATTGTACAGAGTTCCACCTTCGCCGTACACGTCATTCACCTCGCGCCGAATAGCGAGCGCCTCCAAGAAATACCGGTACGACTGCTCGGCGTCGTTGCTGTCGCGGTAGAGCTCGCCGAGACTGTCCAAGGTGAAACCTTCTGCCATCCGGTTGCCGGTGGCTCGCCAAATCTCAAGGGCGGCCCGGCAGCTGGTGATGGCTTCCTGCCGATTTCCGAGATGAGCTTCGGACTTGCTCAGGCAGTAAAGCGCCCACCCCTTCCGGTAATCGTCATCCAGTTCACGCGCGATTCGGAGCGCTTCCCGGGCGCTTGATGCCGACATTTCGTATCGCG
This sequence comes from Micromonospora sp. bgisy143, assembly GCF_057708145.1. Classification (NCBI taxonomy): domain Bacteria; kingdom Bacillati; phylum Actinomycetota; class Actinomycetes; order Micromonosporales; family Micromonosporaceae; genus Micromonospora; species Micromonospora sp. bgisy143. The sequence goes on along the minus strand of NZ_JBYIRN010000012.1, from coordinate 104,499 downwards.
TCGCGTGCAGATATGCGAATCCGAGGTTGATGAGCGTGCGCGCCTCTCCCGACTGGTCTGCGGCCAACCGGTGCAGGTCAAGGGCCAGATTTAAGCTCTCGACGGCCCGGTCCAGGTCGTGCCGTTCCCACAGCACACCGCCCAGCCCGGTGAGCATCCATGCTTCGCCCTGCCGGTTCCCGGCGAGACGGGCGGCGTCCAGACCGAAGCTGTGGCTCTCCTCCCAGTCGGTCCAGTACTTTCGCAACTGATAGAAGCCCCAGGAAGCATCGGCGATCTGCCAACAGAGGTCGTACGACCCCGATCGCAGCGCATCCTCGCAGGCCGCCAGCAGGTTCACGCGCTCGGCCTCGAACCAGTCGAGTGCCGAGGCCCGGGTCAGGTCGGGCACGACGCCGCCCCGCGTCGCTGCCCGCCAGGGCCGGATGCGAGTCGGAATCAACCGTTCCTCGGCCGACGTCGCCATGGCGAGGTACCACTCGAGCAGCCTCTGCCGAGCCGCCCGTTGACTCTCCTCAGGTTCTTCGTCGGTGCAACGCTCCCAGCAGAACTCGCGGATCAGGTCGTGCATCCGGTAACGCCTCTCGGTGCCAGGAACGATGTCCACCAGGTGCACGTCGACGAGACCTTCGACCGTCTGCTCCGTCCGCTGGGACGATATATCGAGCAAGGCCGCTGCCGCGGGCAGCGAGAAGTCCGGCCCCACGCACAGACTGAGAAGCCTGAAGATGTGCCGAACTTCGTGGCCCAGGGTCTGGTAAGAGAGGTTGAAGCCTGCCCGAACCTCGACATCACCCACGGCCAACTCGTTGAGCCGGCTTCCCTCCACGAGCAGGCGGTGCAACAGGTCGGCGATAGCCAGATTCGGTCGGACAACGAGTCTGACCGCTGCGATCCGCAGTGCCAGCGGAAGATAGCCGCAGGCCGCAGCGAGACGCTCGGCCTCTTTGCGTTCAGCGGCCACACGTGTGGCGCCGCAGATGTTGGCCAGCAGGTCGATCGACTCGGCGACACTCAGTGCGTCGAGCATCATGAGATGAGCACTGTTGCTCACCGCCAGTTCAGGTAGGCGAGTTCGGCTGGTCACCAGTACCAGGCAGCGGCCGCTGTTCGGCAGCAGCGAGGTCACCTGCGCGGCGGCGGCCACGTTCTCGATCAGCAGCAGCACACGTTTCCCGGCAAGAAGACTCCGGTAAAGCTTGAGTTGGTCGCTGCGGCTCGCCGGAATCACCTCCGGTGCCACGCCCAACGCTCGTAGGCACGACTCAAGCGCATGGTTCTCGGACGCCGTGTACGACGGACCGTAGGCATTCAGATCCAGATAGAGCTGAGCGTCCGGGAAGGAGGGTGTCAACCGGTTCGCCACATGGATCGCGAAAGCGCTCTTGCCCATGCCGGCGATCCCACTGACGGTGAAGATCAGATTGCCGGTCCACTCCGACTCGACCGCCGTGAGGACCCTGTCGATCTCCGGCTGCCGTCCCACGAAATGTCCCGTGTCCGGCGGCAGTTGGTGCATCGCAGTAGGCCGGAAGGGTGGTGCCGCACCAAAGTACTGATGGACCGTGTGACCCTCGCCGATCACAACGCCCTGTCCTTCGGAGGCGGCGACCTCATAGCGAGGGCCGCCGGAGTGGTCGTCAGCCAACACCGCGCTCCTCAACAGAAGGCTTCTAGTCGGAATTCCAGACCCCGCCGCGTATCACGGCGCGGCGAATTTTGCCGGTGGGTGTGCGCGGCAGCCTCGTTACGAAACGGACCTCACGAGGAATCTTGTGGCCCGCCAGGCGCTCGGCCAGATAGGTCCTGATCGAATCCTGATCCTCCACGACCGGAGTCCGGTGGAAGGACGGGACGACGAAGGCGACGAGCATTCGCGCTCCCCTGGCGTCTGGAATGGTCGCAACCGCCACCTCCCGCACCGACGGATGGCTGGCGAGCACATTCTCGACCTCGATGGGTGAGATGTTCAGCCCGGCGACTATCTCAAGATCGTCTGAACGCCCCAGGTGGATATATCGTCCGTCCCGCCTTCGGCGCGCCATGTCGGACGTCGCCAACCAGCCCTCCACCAGGACGCTCCTGGTCTCAGGTTCCCGGTTGAGATATCCCTGCATGACCGTGGAACCTCGGACCCAGAGATGCCCCTCACACTCGCCACCTTCCGGCCGCGCAGGACGGCCGCTGTCGTCGCGCAGTTCCACCTCGTATCCGGGCAGCGGAGACCCAACCGTGCCCAGCTCGTTGCTTGCAACGGTATTGGCGCAGAAGGCACCGCCCACTTCGGTGGAACCGAGCATGTTGAGAACGGGTGCTTCGATCCGACCACTCGTACGCTCACCCAACGCTACGGTGAGCGGCTCGCCCGCCGAGATCGCCACCCGCACAGTGGCGAACTGGTGCGGATCCCTCCGTGACAGGAGCGTGGAGTAGACCGATGGAACTGCGAACAGCACGGTGACACGTCGGCGCGCGATGAGGAGGGGAACGTCGCTGACATCCAGCCACGACCGGCGCAGCACCGCCGCGGAGCCAGAGTGCAACGGATAGACGAATGAATTTCCGAAGCCGTAGGGGAAATACAGCTTCGACGTTGACAGCAGCACGTCACCCTCGGTGAGTCCGAGCATGCCGTCGCCCACGGCGGCGTGATAGGCAACCAGGTCCGAATGTCGGTGGATGGCGCCTTTGGGTGTTCCCGTCGTGCCCGACGTGTACTGCACGTACAGCGGCGCGTCGGCGCCGACCGGTGCGGCGACCTCCGGACTTGCGTCTTGGGCCAGGCCCACCAGGCGCTCGGCGCTGATTGTCGGAGCATGCGGCATGAACCGGCCGCTCAACGCGCCCTCGGAGACGATCAGGTCCGGCTTGCAGTCATGGACATAAAAGGCATGATCATTCGCCGGCAGGTCCGGGTTGACGGTGATTGCCACAGACCCGAGGCGAGCAGAGGCGAGAAACGTGACGATCCACTCGACACCGTCCGGCAGCACCACGAGAACACGGCTTCCAACGGTTACCCCCTGCGTCTTGAGCACAGCCGCGACCCGTGCGGCCATGTCATGGACCCAGCCGTGCGTGTAGGTCCGGTCGTCGACGTGGTAGGCCGGGCGACTGTGCCAGCCCTTGCTGAGCATGAGGTTCGCCAGGTCCTCGGCGGCGTTCATCCAGCTTCACCCGCGTCGGATCTGGTATCGAAGGTCTGCGTCACCTGCGCGTGATCGCCCACGACAACCCCTTGACCGTGCCGGACGTCGACCACGTACTTGGCGTTCGCCGGCGCAGCCTCGTCCACCCGGTCCGAAGAGGCGGGCTCAGCAGCGGCCGCGACACGCCACCGAGCCAGGTCCTCGCGCAGATGATGTCGGACCACGTCAGCGGTGCAGTTTCCGGGAGCTGCGGGGTCGAGTATCGAAAAATGATTTCCGACCACGGTCGAGGCTCCGGGGAAGGCACCCTGCGCCGAAGCAGGGAGAACGATTCGGTCCGCATCACCGGCATATACATGAATTGGGATGGGACACTCATGGTCAGTGACTTGATCGGCGTTGACAATGCGTTGGACCACCGTTCTGGTGGTGTTCGCCACCTGCCTGTCGAGGACCTCCAGGGAGGCGGCCTGAGGATGCCGGTTGTACCGGAACGCGCGACGCACGGAACGCATGTAGTCGGAGCCGTTGTTCGGGCAGGCCAGCATCACCACGGAGAATATTCGGGACAGCTCGCTTGCCCGCCCCTGCGACACCATCCACGCGAAAAAACGCTGGAGAATCAGGCCGCCCTGGCTGTGCGTCACGATTGCGACAGCATTTTCGGCCGACAGATTGACGGCGTACTGTGTCGCAAAGGTCTGAGCAATGTCGTCATGGTCCGGTACCCGGGTGGGGGAGAACGGCAGGACCGGACGTTTCGGTGAGGCGTAACCGAAAGGACGGATCCGCAGCCCCTGGAGAGCCTCGTCACGGGACCAGACGTCAACGAGCTTGTCCCACGTGGAGGGCGACGACCAGAAGCCATGAATCGTTACGAGGGTCGCGTCCATGTCTTCCGGCTCCTCGTCCGCAACGGCGAAGGCGCCGGTGAACGCCACCGCGATGTTGACCTGTCGTGATAACCGCCACGTTTTTGGAAAGCATACTCAGCCGCGAAAGACCTGACCATCCCCCGACGAACCGCTGGCTGGACCGGGAAAGCGTGGGAGCAAATCGATGGGGCGACCCCGCCACCGGCGTCGCACCTCATCCGCGCCGACGGGACCTGTACGCAAGCCGCTGAGCGGCGGACCTGTGGGGCGGGCGGGACTCGAACCCGCGACCGAGGGATTATGAGTCCCCTGCTCTAACCGGCTGAGCTACCGCCCCGGAACCGCGCGGATCTTATCCCGCCCGGTGGATCACGGGCCAGCAGCGACCTGACCCCACCTCATCACCGCCGTCGCTTCAGCAGCACGATGGGCAACGCGAGGATAACAGTGAGCACCCATCCGACCGCGATGACGCCCCAGAACCACGCCTCGTCCGGCTCGGTGTCGTCGGAGAGGGTGGCGAAGGTCAACAACAGGGTGAAGCCGCCCATGACCAGGGTTCCGAGTCCGCTGAGCACCATGACCAGTTTCTCCCACCACGGACGTCGGGCGGTCCCGGCTTCTCGGGCGATGGGCCTCGGCTGCGGGATCTGGTCGGGGGTGCGGGCCGGCATGGCGACGTGCCGGTCGGCCGGCACTCCGGCGTCGATGGCCGCCATCGTCCCCGGCGACAACTCGAGCATGGTCGGTTCGATGTGCAGCGTGATGGCATCGGCGCCGATCAACTGTCGCGCGCCGTCCGGCCAGGTGAGCATGACAGAGCAGTCGTCGTACCGGACGGTGAGCGGTCCTTCCGCCCCCAGGTGGCTCACCCCGTCGTCGCCGACGCGGAGGCCGCCGGCACCCTCCCTGGCGCGGTACGTGGTGCCGTCCACCGTGTCGCTGGAGTGGGTGGGCGCGGCGACGAAGCCGGCCCAGTCGGCGGTGAGCCCGCGCGGCACCATGAGCAGCGCGGAGCCCATCACCTCGCCGGCGACCGCGTGCAGGTCGGCGAGGTCGACGGCCTTCAACTCGGCCCGGTGCTCGTCGATGGTGAGGTTGGGTTCCCCGGTGAGCACGTTCAGGGCGTACCCGGGAAGTCGCGCGGCATCGACCTCGGCGGTGCCGAGCAGGTCCTCGCGCTTGGCCACGGTGGCGTCCAGGTCGGCCTGCTCGATCCGGCCGACCCGCAGCTTGGCGAGCACGTCGACGAAGCCGCCGAGGACGGCGTCCTGCTTCTCCGCCAGCGCGTCGGCGAGCGCCCGCAGCGTGGCGTTGCCGTCGCCGCGCGGGTCGTACCCGGTGGTGGTGGTGTAGGAGAGGCCGGACTCCTGGCGTAGCGACCGGTACAGCTCCCGTTCCAGCACCCCGGAGAAGACGGCCGCGGCGGCGCTGCGCCGCACCACGGCGTCGAGCACCACGGCCCGGGTGCCGTGGACGAAGTACGCGGGGGTCTGCGGCAGCGCCGACGAGACCGCCGGGACCGGTTGGCGTGTTCCGCTGGGCAGCGACAGCCGAAGGTCGGCGGGCACCTGGTCGCCGCAGATCCACAGCACCGCGTTCTCCCGGGTGAACCAGCGGGCCGTCCACTCGCGCAGGTCGTCGGCGGTCAGCGCGTCCAGGCCCCACTCCGGGTAGCTGCTGAGCCCGAAGTCCCGGGCCCCGTGTCGCCACAGCGGGATGTCGTCGATCGCGGCGGCGCCCCGGCTGCTCCACTCGGTGCGCAGGATGTCCTTCTCGACGTCGAGTCGCCCGACCGGCAGGTCGGACAGGTGGCCGCAGACGGCGGTCAGGAACGCCGCGATGTCGGCCTGGGAGCCCTGGGTGTGGAACATGGTGAAGGCCGGGGCGGTCACGCCGTTGACGTGGTAGTCGGCCAGGCCGAGCGGCGCGAGCGCCAGGTGCTCGACGAGGTGGGTGATGCCGGCCCGGGCGAGTGTCTCGTCGGCGGTGCCGACCCGGAAGGTCAGTCCGGCGCGCATCGGCCCGCCGGTGGGGGCGAGCAGCGTGGGCACCCCGTCCACGTCCAGGTGCTGGATCACGACTGGCCACCCTTCGCGTACGCCTTCGCGCGGTACTTCGTGTAGCCCTCGGCGTCGTCCGCGTACGTCCAGGGGAATTCCGAGCCGAGGTTGCCGAGCGCTCTGAACTGGCCGGCCGCCGCGGACCACTGCTCGGTCAGGCTGAACATCAGCGCGAACGACGAGCGGACCCAGACCCAGCCGGGCCGGTCGACGAAGTCCGGGTGCAGCACGGACCGCTGCCCGGCCTGCATGATCTCGTCCACGACGGCTGGGCTGCGTACGTAGGCGGCGCGTTCCCGCTCGGTGTCGAAGTCGAGCCAGCGTTCCAGGTGCGCCTCGGCGAGCACCACCGCGTTGGGCGCGCCGTCGGGCGCGGCCTGCGCGCACTCACGGGCGAACGCGAAGGCGCGGTCCCAGTCGCCGCTCCACTTCGGGCAGAGCTGCTGCAGCAGCGTCGCCTGGGCGGGCGCGTGGTGGGGGTGGTGCGCGGCGAGTCGGTCGTAGCGGCGGCGCGCCTCGTTGTGCCCCAGTTGCAGGCCCCGGGCGATGGTGATCCGTTGGGTCCAGGCGGCCGCGTCGTCGGGGTACCGGGCGGTGACGTCGATGAGGACCCGCTCGGCACGGCGCAGGTGGTCGTGGAACTGGTCGAACTGCTCCCGGCTGACGTACCGGGCCCGGTAGGCGCTGCGGATCCGCCAGCCGGCGCGGATGAGGTGGTTACCCAGCAGCGTTCCGGCGAGCGGGTCGGTGGGGTCCTCGTCGTACACCCGGCGCAGGAACGGCTCGGTCCCCTGCTTGTCGCCGGCCGCGGCGACGAGCAGCGTGCGGCCGTCCGGCGCGCGGTCCGCGAACACCGCCCGCACCGCGGGCCAGTCGGCGGCGTCGAGCGCCTTGTACAGGTCGCTGACCTCGGGGTACGCGTCGGCGACGTCGAAGGTTGGCGCCGGGAGGGTGGCGGGCATGGCGGGGATCATAAGTAATCAACTACGGCTGCGGTGCCCCCGTTTTCGGCGTCAGGTCAGCCGGCGCGCAGTTCCTCGAGCACCGCGCCGGCGGCACGCCAACCACTGGCGAGAGCGCCCTGGATCGATGGGCTGTCCCGGTGGTCACCGGCCACGAACAGCCCCTGCCCGAGCGCGACGGGCTTGCGCAGCCGCCCCTGCGGGGGCGGGGCGGCGGGCAGCGCGTCCGGTATGGACACGGTGGTGAGATGCGTCCAGTCGGCGGTGGATCGTCCGTACAGCCGGGTCAACTCGGTCCGGATGGTCGGTTCGGGCGGGGCCGTCGGACCGACCACCGAGGTGGCCACGAGATGCCGACCCGCCGGGGCGTAGGTCGGGACGGCGTTGCTGAGTACCACCGTGTTCGCCACGATCTCCCGGCGGTCGCCGTCGACGAGCAGGATCGGCTCGCGAAGCGGCGGTTCGGGAGCGCTGTGGTAGTACGTGGTGTAGCTGTGCATCCGTACCGTCGACAGAGCCGGCAGCAGCGCGGCCGCGGCGGGCGGGTCGACGGCGACCACGACGGCCCGGCATCTGATGTCGCCGGCCTGCGTGCGGACCAGGCCGGGCGCGACCTGCGCGACCGGGGTGTCCAGGTCGAGCAGGTCGACTGGGAGCGGCTCGGCGATGGCCCGGGGCAGCGCGGCCATCCCCTCGGCGGGCAGGCCGATGCGGCCCCGGGCGAACGAGCGCAGCACCATCGCGAACACATGGCTGGAGGTCGCCAACTCCCGGTCGATGAACACACCGGACAGGAACGGCCGCAGCAGCTCCTCGATGATCGCGTCGGAGAGAGCGGCCCGGCGCAGCGCCGTCTCGGTGCTGGTCTCCGGCGCGGCGAGCAGCCGGGACGCCGGCAGCGTGGCGGCCCCGGTGGCGAGCGCGGCGAAGCGGAGCCGGTCGAGCAGCGAACCGACGCCGGCGAGGGCGGTACGCGGGCCGCCGCTCGGCTGGCGCAGCGGGTTGACCAGCCGCAGCAGGTCGTCACCCTTACGGACAAGCACGCCGGAGGTGAAGTAGCCGAGGTTCAGGCGGTCGGTGTCGAGCAGCGTGCCGAGTCGCGGGTAGGCGGTGTTGAGCACTTGGAAGCCACGATCGATCAGGTACCCGTCGACGACGTCGGTGGCGACCCGACCGCCGAGCCGGCCGCCGGCCTCCACCAGCCGCCAGGGCACGCCGGCGCGGTGCAGCCGGCGGGCGGCGGCGAGGCCCGCCAGGCCGCCGCCGACGACCACCACGTCGGTCTCAGCCAGCATCGCGCGCCTCCCGCTCACCGTTCGTCCGGGACAACCGGCCCGGCCACCAGATCTTCGGCCCGATGTCGTACGCGAGCGCGGGCACCAGCAGCGACCGGACGATGATCGTGTCGATCAGTACCCCGACCGCGACCGCCGTACCCAACTCGACGAGCACCACCAGCGGCAGCACGGCGAGGGCCGAGAACGTCGCGGCGAGCACGATGCCGGCGGACGTGATCACCCCACCGGTGACGGCGAGGCCGGCGAGCACACCGGCCCGGGTACCCCGCTTGACCGACTCCTCGCGGACCCGGCTCATCAGGAAGATGTTGTAGTCGATGCCGAGCGCGACCAGGAACACGAACGCGAACAGCGGGAACGATGAGTCCACGCCGGGAAAGTCGAAGACGTGCCGGAACAGCAGCGCGCAGAGCCCGAGGGTGGCCGCGAAGCTGAGCAGCACCGTGCCGATGAGCAGCAGCGGCGCGAGCAGGGCGCGCAGCAGCAGGGCCAGGATCACCGCGATGACCACCAGCACCACCGGGATGATGACGTTCTGGTCGCGCTTCGCGGCGTCCGAGGTGTCCACGTTGATCGCGGTGAAGCCGCCGACCACGGCGTCCGCGCCGGGCACCCGGTGTACGGCCTCCCGCAGGTCGCGGATGGTCCGCTCCGCGCCGTCACTGTCCGGCGGGTCGGTGAGGGTCGCCTCCAGCTGCACCCGACCGTCGACGACCTTCGGGGCGGCGTTGCGGTCGGGCGGCCCGCCCTGCTGGCCGTCGCTGAACGGGCGGACGTCGGCGACCCCGGGGACGCCCTGCGCGATTTCTGCCACCCGCTGTGCGGACTGCTCGGTGGCGAAGATGGTGGCCGGACTGCCGGTGCCGGCCGGGTAGTGCCGGGCGATCACCTCCTGACCGTCCACCGAGTCGGTGCGCTGGGTGAACAGGTCGGACTGCCCGAGGATGGTCGCGCCGAGCTGGGTGAGACCGAGCGTGAGCACCGCCAGCACGACGGCGGTGCTCAACCAGATCGGACGGGCGTGCCGGGCCACGAACCCGGCGACCCGACTCCAGATGCCGTGCTCGGCCTGCGGGTCCGCCCGGTCGACCCGGGGGCGTCGGGGCCAGAACGCCCACCGGCCGCCGAGCACCAGCAGCGCGGGCAGGAAGGTGAGCATCACCAGCAGCGTGGCGACGATCCCGATGGCGGCGACCGGCCCGAGCGACCGGTTGGAGTTCAGGCTGGACAGCAGCAGGCACAGCAGGCTGACGATCACCGTGCCGCCGGAGGCGATGATGGCCGGCGCAGCACCCCGCCACGCGGCCCGCATCGCGCTCCACGGCCGGTCGTGGCGGTGCAACTCCTCCCGGTAACGGGCGATCAGCAGCAGCGCGTAGTCCGTGCCGGCACCGAAGACCAGCACGGTGAGGATGCCCTGTGCCTGCCCGTTCAGCTTGAGGACGTCGGCGTCGGCGAGCAGGTAGACGAAGACGGCGGCGAGGGCGTACGACATCCCGGCGGCCAGCAGCGGGAAGATCCACAGGACCGGGCTGCGGTAGACGATCAGCAGGATGATCAGCACCACCACGAGCGTGACGAGCAGCAGTGGCCCGTCGATGGCGGAGAAGACCTCGATCAGGTCGGCGAGCAGACCGGCCGGGCCGGCGACGTCCACGGTCAGACCGTCCCGGTCGCCCCCGGCGATGTCGCGCACCTGTTGGACGACCGAACCGATCTGCTCGCCCTCGGCGTCGTCGACCGGCACGATGACCTGTAGCGCCTGACCGTCCTCGCTCGGGATGGGCGGCGGCAGCGGGGTGACCACGCCCGGCACCTGGGCGAACCGGGCGGCGTCGGCGGCGACCCGCTGCCGGTCGGCGTCGGTGATCCCCGACGACCGCTCGTAGACCACCAGCGCCGGGGTGGTCTGCCGGTCGACGAAGCCACCGGCGAGATCCTGGGCCCGGGTCGCCTCGGCGTCGGTGGGCAGGAAGGCGGCGTTGTCGTTGGTGGAGACCTCACTGAGCCGTCCGGCGTACGGGCCGGCCACCGCGCCGATCACCAACCAGGCCAGCACGACCGCCACCGCGACCAGCGTGGCCCGACCGAAGCCTCCTCGTCCGGACATCCGCCCTCACTCCAAGAATCGACGCATCAATCGACGCAGCGGGAGTCTAAGTCGACACCGACCATCCTGCCGGCCAGCCCACCCCCAAGCACCCCAAACCAACCCATTCCGCCCCGGCACAGGGTGCGCACGCCAAGATCCTCACAACATCAGGGAAGTTGCCGCATCCGCCGCGCGGGAAGCAGCAACATCCCCGAAGTTGCTGCCACGAACGCCAACCTGCCCGCCCCGCACACCCACGCGCCGCCGCGCGGCCGGCATGATCGCGCCGATCTTGCAGTTTCGGTTGTCGAAAGGCGCACTAAATCCCGATATGCCACCGCAGAAAGTGCAAGATCGACGGCACGGGGGGCGGGTCGCGAGGGCCAGGGCTGGGGTGGGCATGCGGGAACGCCCGTCGGCGTGGGCCGACGGGCGTTGGTGTGGAGCAGAAGCTCCCCCGATTGGACTCGAACCAATAACCTGCCGGTTAACAGCCGGCTGCTCTGCCAATTGAGCTACAGGGGATCGTGCACCGCTCGAAACCGGATCTCGCCGGCACCGTGCGACGGGGACAAGAGTACAGGACATCCCCCGGTGGTGGTCCAGTGGGTTCCACCGGTAACCCGCCATGATCCAGGTTCGCAGGTCAGGGACGGCGATGCGATCACAATCAGGGCAAATCGTCATCCGGGCACAAGCAGGCTTGAGCGGGGAGCAGGATGGGTAGTTAGCTGCGGACAGAGGACGCAGGCGCGAATTGGCCGCGCCCGGCGGGGCGACCCGACGGGGGCGACGGCGCGTCAGGTACGGAAGGAGCCGCCATGCGCGGAAAGATCATGTTTCTTGGCGGGCTGGCTGCGGGATTCGTCCTGGGCGCCCGTGCCGGCCGGGAGAAGTACGAAGAGCTCGTGGTCCGGGGCCGCAAGGTGCTCGACCACCCGACCGTCCAGGAGGCGGCCGGGGTCGCGCAGGCCCAGGCCAACCGGCTCTACAGCGAGGGCAAGGACAAGCTCGGCCAGACCAAGCTGGGCGAGAAGCTGGGCAACGGCAGCACCGGCAAGCAGGAGCTGACCGCCGCCGACGACGCGTTCGCCGGCACGCCCGCCACCGTGGGCGCCAAGGCGGGCAGCAGCCCGGTCGGCACGACCTCCGGGTCGCCGTCGGCCACCACCCCCCGCACCAAGCCGTCCGGCTCGGGCACCAACGCAAGCACGCTCTGACCCACCCGCACGTCAACGGGCCGGCCGCCGCGAGGCGACCGGCCCGTGGTCTGTCAAGACCATGCTCCAACCGACCTGCCAACCGGCCCGCTGGCCAAGGAGCCCGACCGGCCAAGGAGCCCAACCGGCCGAGAAGACCCACCGACCAAGGCTCACCGCCAAGAAGGCCAACCGGCCCATGGGCCAAGAAGGCCAACCGGCCGACCGGCCAAGCGGCCAAGAAGGCCGAGCGGCCCACGGGCCAAGCGGCCAAGCGGCCGACCGGCCAACGGGTCAACCGGCTAAGAAGGCCGACCGGACCGTGGCCCGGCCCGGTGGTCGTCGGGCCGGGCGGCGGCTCGTCAGTCCTTGCTGCTGAACGCCGCGTCGAAGGCGGCGCTCGGGGCGTCGAAGGCGAGTCGGCGGACGAACTGCAGCGCCTCCGGGGCACCGAGCAGACGGTCCATGCCGGCGTCCTCCCACTCGATCGAGATCGGGCCGTCGTAGCCGATCGCGTTCAACGCGCGGAAGCAGTCCTCCCAGGGCACGTCGCCGTGGCCGGTGGAGACGAAGTCCCAGCCGCGGCGCAGGTCGGCCCAGGGCAGGTGCGAGGCGAGGCGGCCGCGCCGGCCGTCGCCGGTACGCACCTTCGCGTCCTTGCAGTCGACGTGGTAGATCCGGTCGGCGAAGTCGAAGATGAAGTTCACCGGGTCCAGCTCCTGCCAGACGAAGTGCGACGGGTCCCAGTTGAGCCCGAACGCGGGCCGGTTGCCGATCGCCTCCAGCGTCCGCTTCGTGGTCCAGTAGTCGTACGCGATCTCGCTGGGGTGCACCTCGTGCGCGAACCGCACCCCGACCTCGTCGAAGACGTCGAGGATCGGGTTCCACCGGTCGGCGAAGTCCTGGTAGCCGCGCTCGATCATCGACGGCGGCACCGGCGGGAACATCGCCAGGGTGTGCCAGATCGACGAGCCGGTGAAGCCGACGACGGTGTTCACCCCGAGCTTCGCCGCCGCCCGCGCGGTGTCCTTGATCTCCTCGGCGGCCCGCTGGCGGACGCCCTCGGGCTCCCCGTCACCCCAGATGCGGCCGGGCAGGATGTCCTTGTGCCGCTCGTCGATCGGGTGGTCGCAGACCGCCTGACCGACCAGGTGGTTGGAGATCGTGAAGACCTGGAGGTTGTGCTTGGCCAGGGTCTCCTTCTTGCGCTCGATGTACGAGTCGTCGGCGAGCGCCTTGTCGACCTCGAAGTGGTCGCCCCAGCAGGCGATCTCCAGACCGTCGTAGCCCCACTCGGAGGCGAGCCGGCAGACCTCTTCGAACGGCAGGTCGGCCCACTGGCCGGTGAAGAGCGTGATGGGTCGCGCCATTGTCCTTCTCCCCTGATGTGATGGGGATTCCGTTGTGCGGACCGGGGCGAGGGTGACCGGTCAGACCGGTACGCGGCACCGGGGCGGAACGCCGGTGGGTGCCGAGCGCACCTGAGCCCGGCGGGTTGCGCCTCCCACCGGGTCACCGGCCACCGTCACGGTCGCCGCCCCCACCCTATTTCCGCCGGGCCCATCGCGAAAGCCCCCGACCACCACCCGACCTCATCACGAAAGCCCCGGACCGCCACCAGGCCGCATCACAAAGCCCGGGACCGTGACCCGGGCCCATCGCGAAAGCCCTCGACCGCCACCAGGCCGCATCGCGAATCCCCCGGACCGCCACCAGGCCGCATCACAAAGCCCGGGACCGTCACCCGGCCACTTCTTCGGGGGCCGGCAGGACCGCCCGGACGGTGAAGCCGCCGTCGGGGTTCGGGCCGGCGCTCAGGGTGCCGCCGACCCGTTCGACGCGACGGCGTACCGCGAGCAGACCGCCACCGGCACCCGGCGCGCGCTCCACGGGCGGCCCGCCGTTGTCGCGTACCTCGATGGTGATGCCCTCGTCGTCGTAGCGCAGGCGGACCGCGACCGCCGCGCCCGGCGCGTGCCGGCACGCGTTGGTCAGGGCCTCTTCGATGACCCGGTACGCCGCCACGTCCACCGCCTCGGGTAGCGGCCGGGGCGCCCCGGCCAGGCTCCAGCGCACGGGCTGACCTGCGGCGAAACCCTCCACCAGGGCGTCGAGGCGGTTCAGGCTGGGTGTCGGTCCGGTCAGCGGGTCGGGCTCGTCGACCTGACGCAGCGCGTCGTGCAGCCGGTGGCCCTGCGCCTGGACCATCCGGAGCCATCGCGCGTAACGCCCCATGCCGGTCAAGGTACGGCAGCCGGTTGGGGGTCGGCCGGCGGCGTCCACCCGACGCGCGGGACGCCGTCGGCGCGGCGGCGGTGAGGTACCGCCGCGCCGGCGGCGTCATCGGGTGGTACGCCGGGGCCGCCGGTCATGTCCGACGGCCCCAGCGGGCTCGGTGGGTCAGGGCAGGGTCCACTTCTGGTTGGCCGCGCCGTTGCAGGTCCAGAGGTGCACGATGGTGCTGTCGGCGGAGTTGTTGCCGGACACGTCGAGGCACTTGTTCGAGGACGTGTTGCGCAGGCTGCCGTCGGACTGGGCCGACCAGTTCTGCGCGCCGGTGCCGTTGCAGGTCCAGAGCTGGATCTTGGTGCCGTCCGCGGTGCCGGCGCCGTTGACGTCGAGGCACTTGCCGAGCGCCTTGATGGTCGAGTTCGGCGTCACGGTCCAGGTCTGCGCCGTGCTGCCGTTGCAGGTGTAGATCTGGATCTGGGTGCCGTCGGCGGTGGCGCCGTTGCGGACGTCCAGGCACTTGCCGGCGAGGCCCTTGACCGGGCCGACGCCGGAACCGCCACCGGTGCCCTTGACCAGGGTGAAGTCGTCCACGTCGAAGAGCCCGGTGCCGCTGCCGTTGAACGTGAGGTACAGGTTCTGGGTGCCGGACGGGACGTTCGACAGCGTCGTGGTGACGTTGGCGTACGTGTCCCAGCTACCGGTGTTGGGAACCGTGACCGTGCCCAGCACCGGGCCGGTGGCCGAGCCGGTGCGGACTGCGATGGTGCCGCCCGCGCCGCCGGAGACGACCCGGGTGGTGAACGAGGTGACGCCGGTCAGGTTCACGCCGTTGTACGCGGCCCAGTCACCCGGGTCGACGTAGCCGAGCGTCTGCCCACCGTTGGCGCCGGCCTTGGTGAACGCGCTGACGCCGTTGGCCGAGCTGAACGCCTCGGCCTGGACCGTGGTGTTGCCGGTCGGCGGGTTGCTGCCGCCCAGCTCCTTGATCCGGATGTTGCGGAAGTAGGCGTCGTCACCCGTACCGTGGTTCTGGATGCCGATGTGGCCGGCCAGCGACCGTACCGGATTGGTGTTGGTGAAGTCGTTGATCTTCACCCCGTTGAGGAAGACCTGGAGCCGTTCCCCCTCGACCAGCAGCTCGTAGGTGTTCCACTCCCCCGGCGCGTTCAACGCCGCGTCGCGGGCCGCGATGTCGGCGGCCTTGTACGTGTAGACCGCGCCGGTGGTGCGGTCTACCGCGTCGGTGGCGTCGATCTGGACCTCGTAGCCGTTGTCGATCGCCGACTGCGGGTCGTTCGACGGCGGGAAGCCGATGAAGATGCCCGAGTTGTCGTCGCCGGCCAGCTTCCAGTCCAGCTTCAGCGAGTAGTTGGTGAACTGCTTCGCGCTGTACCAGTAGAGGCCCATGCCGCCGACGGAGGTGAGGGTGGCGTCGGAGTTGGTGAAGTTGCCCGGGCCGGCCTGCGACCAGCCGGTGGTGGAGCCGTTGTAGAGCGGGGTGTAGCCGGTCTCGGGCCGGCAGTCGGCCTTGCTCCGGCCGGCCGCGTACCGGATGCCACCGAGCAGGTGGTTGCGGAAGGCCGGCTCGGCGTACGACGCCTGGGTGTGCCCGCTTCCGGTGTAGAAGGAGCGGCCGCCGCTGTAGCTCTTGCACCAGGAGTGCGGGTGGTCGGCGCCCATGCCGCCGCCGGAGTACGACGACTCGTCGAGCGTGGCGAGCACGTGCGCGGTGGATCGGGCGTTGGTGCGGTAGTTGTACCACTCGTCGGTGCGGGTCCAGGTCTGCGGCAGGTGCCCGGTGGCGGCGTGCCCCCGGTCCTCCACCTTGACGTTGGCCTGCTGGATGGCCGGGTGCGAGGCGAACCACGCGCCGACCAGGTTGCCGTAGAACGGCCAGTCGTACTCGGTGTCGGCGGCGGCGTGCACGCCCACGTACCCGCGGCCCGAGCCGATGTACGACTCGAAGGCGGTCTGCTGGGTGGCGTTGAGCACGTCGCCGGTGGTGTTGAGGAAGACGACCGCCTCGTACTGGGCGAGGTTCGCGGTGGTGAACGCGGCGGCGTCCTCGGTGGCGGTGACCGTGAAGTTGTTCGCCGCGCCCAGGTCACGGATGGTCTGGATGCCGACCGGGATGGCGTCGTGCCGGAAGCCGGCGGTCTTGGAGAAGACCAGCACGTCGTACGGGGCGTCGGCGGCGCTGGCCGGGGTGGCCGGGGTGGTGCAGGCGATGACGGCGAGGGCGGCGGTGCTCACGCCGACAACGGATCGCAGGAGTCTGCGCATGTCGCTCTCCTTCGGGCGGTGGGAGGGGCTCCCGGGACGGTGGGAGCCCCTCCGCTCAGCTCAGGGCAGGGTCCACTTCTGGTTCGCCGCACCGCTGACACAGGTCCACAGGTGGACCACCGTGCTGTCCGCGGAGTTGTTGCCGGAGACGTCCAGGCACTTGCCGGACGCCGCGTTGCGGATCGTGCCGTCGGCCTGCGCGGACCAGTTCTGTGCCCCGGTGCCGTTGCAGGTGTAGAGCTGGATCTTGGTGCCGTCGGCGGTGCCGGCACCGGAGACGTCGAGACACTTGCCCAACGACTTGATGGTGGAGTTCGGCGTGACCGCCCAGGTCTGGGCCGCGCTGCCGTTGCAGGTGTAGATCTGGATCTGCGTGCCGTCGGCGGTGGCGGCGTTGCGCACGTCCAGGCACTTGCCGCCCAGGCCCTTGATCAGGCCGGTTCCGCCGGTCGGGGCCGAGCCGGTGGTGAAGGTGAACGCGTCCAGGTCGTAGAGCGCGCCGGTCCCGGTACCCGCGAAGGTCAGGTAGAGCGTGGTGGTGCCGGTCGGCGGGTTGGTGATCGCCCCCGTGACGGTGGTGAAGGTTTCCCAACCACCGGTCACCGGAACGGTCGCGGAGCCGAGCACCGTGCCGGTGGCCGAGCCGGCCCGCACCTGGAGGGTGCCGCCGCTGCCGGCGGACGAGACCCGGGCGGTGAAGGAGGTGACGTTGCCGAGCCGGTACGGCTGGAAGGCGATCCAGTCGCCGTTGTTGATGTCGCCGACGGTCTTGCCGCCCTCGGCCGGGGTCTTGCTGAACACGTTGATGCCGGAGGAGCTGCCGAAGAACTCGGCCTGGCGGTGCCGCGGCGGCAGGGTGTGCTGGGTGTGCGTGGTCAGGCCGCCCGCGTCGGTGTACTCGGCGTCGAAGATGGCGAAGATGTTCGCCGCGTCGTCGTGCTCGCCGTCGACCGGGATGGTGATCGAGCCGGAGCAGCCGGTCTTCGAGGTGATCTGGTGCCCGTGCTGGTCGTGGCCGAGCACGTAGGTCATCTTGACCTTGGTGCAGTCGATCGTGCCGTCCTCCGGGTCGGTCACCGTGATGCTGTACGGCACGGTGTCACCGAAGCTGAACAGCTGGCCGTTGCCGGGGTTGTTGATGGTCACCGTGGGCGCGGTGTTGCCGACGTTGATCTGCACGCTGGCGCTGCCGGTGGCGCCCTGCGGGTCCCGGACGGTCAGCGTCGCCGTGTAGGTGCCGTTGGTGCTGTACGTCTTCGTCGGGTTCGCCGCCGTGGAGGTGGTGCCGTCGCCGAACGCCCACGAGTAGGTGAGCGCCCCGCCCTCGGGGTCGGACGAGCCGGCCGAGGAGAACGTCACGGTCAGCGGTGCCGCGCCGGACGTCTTGTTGGCGCTCGCCGCGGCGCTGGGGGCCCGGTTGCCGCCGCCGACGTAGTCGAAGCGGTAGAGCGCCGAGTTGGCGTCACCGTTGAAGTAGCCGGTGCCGTAGTCGAGCACGTAGTACGAGCCGTCCGGACCGAAAGCCGAGTCCATCACCTGCTTGCCGACCCACGGGAAGGTGTCGATGGTGCCCCGGGAGCCGTCGGAGTTGACGTGGATGGGCTTGATCCAGCCCCGGCCGAACTCGGTGGCGAAGAACTGTCCGTCGAACGACTGCGGGAACTTGGTGGTGGAGGTCGACGAGGCGTTGTACCGGTAGACCGGGCCACCCATCGGCGACTCGGAGCCGCCGCCGAACTCGGTGGGGGTGCCGGCGTCGCCGGCGTACCGGATCCACGCCGGCTGGGCCGGCGGCAGGGTGGTCAGGCCGGTGTTGCGGAACGAGTTGTTGGTCGGACCGCCGGTGCAGTTGTACTTCGCCCCGCTGGTGTTGGTGGCGAAGTCCCACTCGTTGTACGTCTCGGTGCTGGTGTTGGTGCCGGTGCAGTACGGCCAGCCGTAGTTGCCCGGTGCCGCGACCCGGTTGAACTCCACCTGGCCGGACGGGCCACGGGTGGCGCTGGTGGAACCTGCGTCCGGCCCGTAGTCACCGACGTAGACGACCCCGGTGCCCTTGTCCACACTGATCCGGAACGGGTTGCGGAACCCCATCGCGTAGATCTCCGGCCGCGTCTTGGCGGTGCCGGGCGCGAACAGGTTGCCCGACGGGATGGAGTACGTCCCGTTGGCGTTCACCTTGATCCGCAGGATCTTGCCCCGCAGGTCGTTGGTGTTGCCGGCGCTGCGCTGCGCGTCGTACGCCGGGTTGCGGTTGGTCCGCTCGTCCAGCGGCGAGTAGCCGGCGGACTCGAACGGGTTGGTGTCGTCGCCGGTGGACAGGTAGAGGTTGCCGGCGGCGTCGAAGTCGATGTCCCCTCCGACGTGGCAGCACAGGCCGCGGTCGGCCGGTACGTCGAGGACGTCGACCTTGCTGGCCTGGTTGAGCGTGAAGTCGCTGTTGAGGGTGAACCGGGAGAGGCGGTTCACTCCCTGCCAGGCCGAGAAGTCGGTGCCGGTCGCGGGGGCGTCGCCGGCGGGGGTGGACAGCGGCGGCGCGTAGTAGAGAAAGATCTGCCGGTTGCTGGCGAAGTTCGGATCGACGCCGACGCCCTGCAGGCCCTCCTCGTCGTGGTTGTAGACCGACAGGGTGCCGATCACCGAGGTGGTGCCGTTCGCGTCGGTGCGGCGCAGGGTGCCGTTGCGGGCGGTGTGCAGGACCGAGCGGTCCGGCAGGACGGCCAGCGACATCGGCTCACCCATGTCGGTTACACCGCGGGCGAGTTCGACCTGCTGGAAGTCGCTGGCGTTGATCGTGTGCGCCGAGGCCGGTGTCGCGCTGGCCGTGAGGGTGACCGTGCCGGCCGCGGCCACCAGGAGCAGGGCCGATCCGGCGGAGAACCATCGTCGGGACCGTTGGGTGGGTCTGTCCTTCATGGACATCTGTGGTGTCCCTTCCTGACGAAGAGGCCAGGGCGGGGCGCGCGCCGTCGCGCCGGATGCCGTAGCGGGTGGTGGGGTCGATGGGTTACCGCGCCGCCGGTTCACCTCGACGAAACATTGTCGTGTTGGCCCCGACACTAAGTCGCAAGCGTCGATGTGTCCATACCTTCCGGTAGGACAGCATGAACTTTCGTCGATTTGATCGAAAGTCGGCGGGTCAGGCGTGCCGGTCGATGGCCTGCGCGGCCAACGCGACCAGGGCGGCCCGGGCCTCCTCGCTGACCGCCGCGCTCTGCAACGCGGTCAGCGCGGCCTCGGTGCGTACCCGGATCATCTGCTCGATCCGGTCCCGCGCGCCGGTGGCCTCGATGATCTCGCGCAGGTCCGCCGCGCCGTCGGTGTCCAGCGACGGGTTGCCGAACAGCTCCCGCAATCGCGCGGTCTGCGACCGGTCCGCGGCGCTGCGGGCCAGCGCCATCATCACCGTGGGTTTGCCCTCGCGCAGGTCGTCCAGGATCGACTTGCCGGTGACCGCCGGATCACCGAAGACGCCCAACACGTCGTCGCGGAGTTGGAACGCGTCCCCCAACGGGTCGCCGAACTCGCCGAGCGCGGCGATCAGCTCCGGGCTCCCGCCGGCCAGCGCCGCCCCGATCTGCAACGGCCGGGTGACCGTGTACCGGGCCGCCTTCATCCGGATCACGGTGAGCGCGCTGGCGACCGAGCCGTCGCCCACCCCGGAGACCAGGTCCAGGTACTCCCCCGCGATCACCTCGGTACGCATCAGCGCGAACACCGCGTACCCCCGGTGCACCTGCTCGGTCTCCAGCCCGCACTCGTGGAACATCTGGTCGGACCAGGCCGCACAGAGGTCGCCGCAGAGCAGCGCGGTGTTGCGCCCGTACGCCTCGGGGTCGCCGCGCCAGGACGAACGGGTGTGCAGGTCGGCGAAGAGCCGGTGCACCGACGGTTCGCCCCGGCGGCGGTCACTGCCGTCCAGGATGTCGTCGTGGATCAGCGCGAACGCGTGGAACAGTTCCAACGCCGCCGCGGCCACCACGATCGGGGTGGCGTCGGCTGCCCCGGCACCGCGCCAACCCCAGTAGCAGAAGAGGGGGCGTAGCCGCTTCCCGCCGGCCAGCACGAACCGTTGCAGCGCGGTGAACACGCCCCGGGGCGCGCCGTCCGGCCAGTCCGGGCCCTGCCGGTCGAGGAAGGCGGCCAGCTCCGCGTCGAAGCGCGCCCGCAGACCGCTGGTGTCGGTGGGCGCGACGGTGACGGTCACGTCCGATCTCCCGGACCCTGGGCACCGGCACCGCTTAACCCGGCCAGCTCCAGTAACAGCCCCTTGACCTCGGTGGCCGCGATCCGGTCCCGGGCGGCGGAGGGGTCGGAGCAGAGCAGCACCGGGGCGTCCGCCGGGTCGCTGGGCAGCCGCCCGTGCGAGCCACGGATCGCGCGGGCGCCGGCGTCCAGGCCGACGGCGCTCATCAGGTAGCGCATGCCGAGCTTCTTGCGGGCCAACGCCACCCCTGCGCGCGCCTTGGCCGCGCCGGGATTGACCGGGTCGAAGAAGAGTTCGGCGGGGTCGTACCCCGGCTTGCGGTGGATCTCGACCAGCCGGGCGAAGTCGGGCGCGCGGGCGTCGTCCAGCCAGTAGTAGTAGGTGAACCAGGAGTCCGGCTCGGCCACCAGCACCAGCTCGCCGGCGCGCGGGTGGTCCAGCCCGTGCGCGGCCTTGCCCTCGGCGTCGAGCACCTCGGCCACGCCGGGCAGCCCGGCGCAGAGCTTCGCCACCGCCGGCACGTCGGCCGGGTCCTTGACGTAGACGTGGGCGACCTGGTGGTCGGCGACGGCGAACGCCTTCGACGTCCACGGGTCGAGGTACTCCATGCCGGCCTGGGTGTGCACCCGCAGCAACCCCTCGCTGCGCAGCAGCCGGTTGACGTCGACCGGCCGGGACACGTCGGTGATGCCGTACTCGGAGAGCACCACCACGGTGGCGTCCCGGGCACGGGCGGCGTCCAGCAGCGGCCCGAGGACGGCGTCCAGCTCGGCCGCCGCCGTGGCGGCCTGCGGCGACGAGGGACCGTACCGTTGCAGGTCGTAGTCCAGGTGGGGGACGTAGACCAGGGTCAGGTCGGGTGACACGTCGGCCAGGATCTGCTCGGCCGCCTGGCAGATCCACTTCGACGACGGCAGCGCGGCCGTAGGCCCCCAGTAGGTGAACAGCGGGAAGGTGCCCAGCCGCCCGGTGAGCGCGTCGTGCAGCTCCGGCGGGTCGGTGTAGCAGTCCGGCTCCTTGCGGCCGTCGGCGTAGTACACCGGGCGGGGCGTGACGGTCCAGTTGACGTCCGCGCCCATGGCGTACCACCAGCAGACGTTGGCGACCGTGTAGCCCGGCTCGGCCCGGCGGGCCGCGTGCCAGAGCTTGTCCCCACCGACCAGGGCGTTGTGCTGCCGCCACAGCAGCACCTCGCCCAGCTCCCGGAAGTACCACCCGTTGCCGACGATGCCGTGCCCGCTGGGCTGCTCGCCGGTGAGGAAGGTGGACTGCACCGAGCAGGTCACCGCGGGCAGCACCGTGCCCAGTTCGGCCCGGAAGCCGCCGTCGGCGACGCCGCGCAGCCGAGGCATGTGCTTCAGCAGTCGCGGGGTCAGCCCCACCACGTCGAGGACCACCAGTCGCCGGCTCATCGCGTCACCTCCATGCTCTCGGTTCGGTAGGTGGTCAGCCCGAGGCCGACCAGTTCGTCGCGGGCGAAGGCCAGCTCGGCGGCGATGCCGGCGGCCAGCTCCGCGTCGGTGCCGGGCCGCCGTGCGGCCGGCAGGACACCCCAGGTGTACGTCTCGACGTCGAGGTGGTCGCAGCCGGCGACCGGCCCCTCGAAGAGCGCTCTCAGGGCCGCACGGAGAACCGGCAGGGTCGAGCCGAGCGGCTCCTCGGGCGGGGCGTGCAGGGGCACGTGGTAGTGCACCCGCCACGGGCCGGGCACCTTCCGGTCCAGCGCCTCGTCGAGGTCGTCGGCGGCGTACGCCTCGTCGGCCGGGTCGGCCGCGCCCGCGCAGCCGGCGCCGCGGGTCTGGTGCAGGAAACGCGGCTCCACCCAGCGGCGCAGCGCGTCGGCGCCACCGTCCGGGTCGGCCGCCTCGACGGCTGCGGAGACCTGCACCTTCACCACCGGCAGCCCGGCCGTCCGCAGCCGGTCCAGCGCCGCCGCCGGCTCCTCCCACGCGCAGGCCAGGTGCGCGAGGTCGAGGCAGACGCCCAGCCGGTCGGTGTCCATGCCGGACAGCAGCGCGGCGGCCTGCCCGGTGCTCTCCACCACGCAGCCGGGCTCCGGCTCGAACGCCACCCGTACCTCGCGGCCGGTGTCCCGCTGCACGGCGGCCAGGCCGGCCGCGAGCGCATCGAGCCGCCGCCGGGCGGCGTCCTCCATGTCCGCGTTCCACGGCCGCCGCCAGGCCAGCGGCAGGGTCGAGATCGAGCCCCGGGCCGCGTCGTCCGGCAGCAGGTCCGCGAGCACCCGGGCCAGATCCAGGGTGTACGACAGCCGCTCCTCGGTCGTCCAGTCCGGGTGGTACACGTCCTGCTTGACCACCGGGGCCTGGAAGGCCGCGTACGGGAAGCCGTTGAGGGTGACCACCTCCAGACCGCGCGCGTCCAGTTCGGCGCGGAGCCGGCGGCGCAGCGTTCGGTCGGCGGCCAGTTCGGCGGCGACCGGGGCGGCCAGCCACAGACCGAGCCCGAGCAGGTCGCTGCCAAGCGTCTGCCGCACCGGCACGGCGTAGGTGTCCAGTTGGGCGAGGATGCCGGCCAGGTCCTCGGCGGGGTGCACGTTGGTGCAGTAGCCGAGGTGCACGGTCTCGCCGCCGGAATGTCGCAGCCGCATCAGCTGCCGCCGCGCAGGATCGAGTTGCCGGTCTGCGGGTCCACGGCGGCGGGCTCCGCCAGGTCGCCGAGGTCGAGCCGCCCCGACTGCCCGTAGAACTCCACCGGGTTGCGCCACAGCACCTTGTCGACGTCGTCGTCGCTGAACCCGGCCTGGAGCATCGCCTCGCCGGTGGCCCGGGTCAGCAACGGATCGGAGCGTCCCCAGTCGGCCGCCGAGTTGACCAGCATCCGTTCCGTGCCGTACTCGCGCAGCAGCTCGACCATCCGCGACGGGGTCATCTTGGTGTCCGGGTAGATGGAGAAGCCCAGCCAGCAGCCGCTGTCCTTGACGAGCTTGACGGTCACCTCGTTGAGGTGGTCGACCACCACCCGACCCGCGTCGATGCCGGACTCGGCGACCACGGCGAGGGTGCGTTCGCAGCCCCGGGCCTTGTCCCGGTGCGGGGTGTGCACCAGCGCCGGCAGGTCGTACGCCACGGCGAGGGCCAGCTGGGCGGCGAACGCCTCGTCCTCCTCGGGCGTCATCGAGTCGTACCCGATCTCGCCGACCGCCACCACCCCGTCCTTGTCCAGGTAGCGGGGCAGCAGGTCGAGCACCGGACGGCAGCGCGGGTCGTTGGCCTCCTTGGGGTTGAGCGCGATGGTGGCGAAGTGGCGCACCCCGAACTGCCCGGCCCGGAACGGCTCCCAGCCGATCAGCGAGTCGAAGTAGTCGACGAACGACGCGGCGCTGGTGCGCGGCTGCCCCAGCCAGAACGCCGGCTCCACCAGCGCGCGCACGCCGGCGGCGGCCATCCGTTCGTAGTCGTCGGTGGTGCGCGAGGTCATGTGGATGTGTGGGTCGAAGATGCGCATGTCACGCCTCCCGGGGCAGTGCGGCGGTGAGCCGGTGGAGCAGGTCGGTGGCGTCGGCGGGCAGGTCGCGGCCGGCGGCGTGCCGTTCGGCGGCGAGCGCGGCGAGCATCGCCGCCAACTCACCGTCGGCCCGGCTGTCCAGGTCGGCCACCGCGGCGAGGGGCACCCCGCTGAACACGCACTTGAGCACCGCCTGCCGCCAGGCGGCCGGATCGAGGTGCCGGGCGTACGGGCCGAGCGCGGCGGCGACCAACCGGGTGTCGTTGGTCCGGATCGCGTCGTGCAGCAGCGGCACCCCGGCGTCGCCGATCGGCAGCAGCGGCAACGCCCGCAGCACGGCCCGCCGTTCGGCGGCGTCACCGTGCTGGTAGAGGCTCACGGCGTGCTCGGCGTGCTCGCCGGGCAGGCTGGTCAGCAGCAGCACCCGGGCCGCGTCGTCGGCGGTCCAGCCGGGCGCGTCGGGCAGCGCGGCCCGACCACAGCGCCGGCCGACGGCCGGAAAGAGCCGGGTGATCGCGGTGGGCTCGGCCGCGACCCGGCGCAGCGCCGTGTCCAGCCAGTCGGGATCGGGTACGCCTCGCAGCGCGGCCCGCAGTGAATCCGGTGTCATCCCGTCTCCTCCCCTTGTGCTGCTGTGCTGCTGCGCTGCTGCGCGGGTGCCCGAGCGCGTCCTTTGCTCTGCTTCACTCCACGCGTCGGTCGGTGTCCGGATCTGTTGCGTCCGTTGAAGCAGAGCAAAGGGCGTCGGTGGGTACCTTCTGTCGCCGGCGGTCACCGATTGTTGAGGTGACCGCCGCGGCACGCAGGAAATCAATGGACCGGGCGGCCACGGCGGGCGCGGCGTGCGAGTCGCGAGGTAGCTCCACCGCCACCAGGCCGCGGTAGCCGGCATCGGCCAGGGCGGCCAGCACCGGCGGAAAGTCGATCTCGCCGGTACCGAACTCCAGGTGCTCGTGCACACCCCGGCGCATGTCGTCGATCTGCACGTTGACCAGGTGCTCGGCCACCTCGGCGACGCACTGCGGCACCGGCCACGGCTCAAGGCACCGACAGTGGCCGATGTCGAGGGTGATGCCGAGGCGGGCCGGCCCGCCGAGCGCGGCGTGCAGGCGACGCCAGTCGGCGATGTCCTGCACCAGCATTCCCGGCTCCGGTTCGAAGCCGAGGGTCACGCCCGCGCTGTCGGCGGCGTCGACCACGGTGGCGCAGCCGGACACCAGCCGGTCCCAGGCGCACTGCGGCGACACCGTCGCCGGCCGGACGCCGGCCCAGAACGAGACGGCCTCCGCGCCCAGGTCGGCGCCGATCCGTACCGCCCGGCGCAGGAACTCGATCCGCCGGGTGGGGTCGTCGTGCAGCAGCGTCGGGGCGTGCTTGTGCCACGGGTCCAGCAGGTAGCGGGCCCCGGTCTCGATCACCAACCCGAGGCCCAGCGCGGACAGCCGCCGGCCGACCGCGGCGATCCGGCGGGTGAGGCCGGGCGCGAACGGGTCCAGGTGGTCGTGGTCCAGGGTGAGCGCCACGCCGTCGTAGCCCAGGTCAGCGATGACGGCGAGCGCGTCGTCGAGCCGGTGGTTGGCGAAGCCGTTCGTGCCGTACCCGAGGCGCAGCGTCGTCGCGTCAGCCCGGGCAGCGTCGGCCGGCGCGGCGTCGGCCAGCGTCGTCGCGTCGGCCGGCGCGGTGGCGAGCTGCGCGGCGTCGGCCTGCGGCTGCACGGTGTCGGGGACGCGGCGGGGCTGAGGCACGGTCATGTCGGGGAGACCTTCCGGGCCAGCCGACGGCCCAGCGGCGCGGCCGCCGCGACGGCCAGCCCGAGCAGGCCGGCGCCGCCCCGGGCGGTGAGCGCGCCCTGGAGGGCGGGCAGGCCGGTGATCCCGGCGCCCACCGCCGCGCGGACCTTCGGAGCCGACGGGTCCCGGACCACCTGGGCCTGGGCCGCGCCGTAGCGGACGGCGTACCACCCGGCCAGCACGGCGGGCACCGCCGCGGCGATCCCTCTCGACCAGGCCCGGCCCACACCCACGTCGGCCCGCTCGTCGGTCCGTCCGGCCTCGACATTCCCAGCGCGGCGGGCACCCGTGTCGGCAGGTCGGCGCGCGCCGGGAACGGCGACGGCGGCGCTCGCGGCCACCACGGCGGTGCCGGCCAGGGTACGCATCGGCAGGGCGGCGTCCGCGCCGCTGACCTCACGACGGGACAGCGCGGTGACCGTCCAGGTGTGAGCCGCGACGGTGGCCGCCGAGGGCAGCGCCCGGGCCAGCCGACCGCCGGACGCGCCCAGCAGCACGTCCAGCCCTCGGCAGGCGGCCATCACGGCGGGGCCGGCGGCGGTGTTCTTGGCCAGCAGGTCGTACCCCCAGATGCTGGCGGCCAGCGGCACCGCGAGCGCGGCGGCGCGGCGACCGCCCACGGCGGCGGCCAGGCCGACACCGGCGGCGGTGAGGCCGGCGGCGAGGCCCAGCGCGGCGGTCGGGGTGACCCGGCCGCTGGGGATCGGCCGTTCCGGGCGTTCCTCGGCGTCGAGCCGCCGGTCGGCCCAGTCGTTGGCGGCCATGCCGGCCCAGTAGAGCAGGACCGACGCGCCCGCCAGGGCGGGGGTACGAGGGCTCAGCGCGCCGGCGGCGGCCGCGCCGGCCACCACGTCCCCGGGGACCGAGAGCGCGGCCGGCGCGCGGACCAGCTCGGCCAGGTCAGCCAGCGTGGTCATGGCCACCGTCCGGACCGGCGTGCAGCCGCCGCGCGAAGTCGGTCAGCCGGGCCCACTGCTCGGCCAGCGAGTGGGTCGGCGTGTCGAGCGGGTCCTTGAAGAAGAAACCCAGGTCGGCCAGCGGCCCGACATACCCGGCGGCGTGCGCGGCGGCGGTCAGCCGGGCCAGGTCGAGCACCAGCGGCGCGGCCAGCGCCGAGTCGCAGCCGTGCCAGGTGAACTCCATCCGCATGCCGGTGCCGAGGAAGCCGGCGAACGTGATCAGATCCCAGGCGGTCTTGAAGTCGCCCAGCTCCTCGACGTACTCGATGCGGGTGTTGCCCTGCGGGACGTAGCCCAGCGTCTCGCCCAGCACACGCTGCTTGCTCTGCACCTTGGCCGCGTTGGCGCCCGGGTCGGCCAGGGTGGCGCCGTCGCCGCCGCCGAGCAGGTTCATCCCGGACCAGGAGCGGACGGCGAGGTTACGCATCGCGAACATCGGCGCGAGCACCGACTTGATCAGGGTCTCGCCGGTCTTGCCGTCGTGTCCCGCGTACGGCAGGCGGCGTTCCTGGGCCAGGGCGGCGAGCGCCGGCAGCCGCAGGCCGGTCGAGGGCGTGAAGTCGACGTAGGGGCAGTCGGCCAGCAGCGCCGCGTACGCGTACAGCGAGCTGGGCGGCAGCACCTCGTCGGGGCCGTCGAGGGCGGCGCGCAGCGCGGCCGGCTCGGCGTGTCCCGGGTGCGGTCGCGGCGTCGGTTCGGTGGCGGAGACGTTCACCACCACCACCCGGTCCAGTTCGTGGCGCTCCCGGAAACTGGTCAGGTCCCGGGCGACGGCGGCGGCCCGGTCGGCCTGGGTGTCGCCGACCGGCGCGGGGCGCACCTCCTGCTCGACCACGCCCAACTCGTCGCGGAGCGCGGCTACCAGCCGCCCGGGGATGACACCGGCGTCGGCCAACGCCTCGGCGCGCTTGCACAACGGCGTGGTGGCCACGTCGTGTCCACCAAAGACGAGATCAGCGAAGGCCGGTAGGGCCGGCCCGCGCAGCTCGGGAAGCTCGGTCACGCAGCCGGTCGGCCCGGCCAGGCCGGCTCGCAGCGCGAGCCCCCCGACGATGCTGGTGGTCGCGACGGAACCGCGCGCTCCTACCAGCCAGACACCTGTTCGCATGGTGCTCCTTCCCCACTACCGAGGAACCGTCGGTACCGCTAAATATAGGAATATCAGAATATGTTTCGGAAAGATACGGCCCAGTTTCGGGAAAGTTTCGGGCCGGATGGATGGGCCCCGCCCGCCCGACCCGTACCGGTACGACGCCGGTCCGGCGTCGGCGTCGGCGGCGACGACGACGGACCGGATCTCGGCACGGGTACGGGCAGACGGGGCTGGCAGGCAGGGTCGGTCGGCGTCTCGACCCTGCCTCCCCCGCATCCGCCGGCCGGGGCGTTGGCATGCCCCGACCGGACGTCTCAGGTTGCCGCGCCCACCGGATCGTCGACCGGGGTGCGGTCCGCCGGACGGTGGCGGACGGAAGCGGTGCGGGTGGGGGCAGCGGCGGGCGATGTCATCGGGTCCTCCGGATCGCCAGGGGTGGTGGCGGTCCTCCGGTGCGGCCGGGGAATCCCGGTCCGGTCGCACCGGACGACCGTCCTGCTCGTGCGCCACCGGGCCGTGGGGCCCGGCTGCACACTCTCCGGAGCCGACCTCGTCCCGGCCGCGGGGCGCAAACCGCGGCCGGTCCCTCGCCGGTCGGCTCCGGAAAGCCGGTCGGGCGACGGCGGCGCGAACACCGCCGTCGCGGATGGTCAGGGGTCAGACGGCGACCACGGTCAGCGCCGGTTCCACGTCGGTCCACGAGGAACCGGTCTCCGCCGAACGGGTCACCGCGTCCAGCACGAGCTGGACCTGCAACGCGTCGGCGAAGGACGGCGCCGGGTCGGTGCCGGTGGCGATCGCCTCGATGAGATCGCGCATCTGGTGCGTGAAGGAGTGCTCGTAGCCGATGATGTGGCCCGGCGGCCACCACGCCGACATGTACGGGTGGTCGCCCTCGGTCACCAGGATCCGGCTGAAGCCCTGCTCGAGCGTCGGCCGGGTGGCGTCGTAGAACTCCAACTCGTTGAGCCGCTCCAGGTCGAAGACCACGCTGCCCAGCGAGCCGTTGATCTCGACACGCAGGGCGTTCTTGCGGCCCGTGGCGAACCGGCTCGCCTCGTACGTGGCCAGGGCGCCACCGTCGAGCCGGGCCACGAAGACCGCGGCGTCGTCGACGGTGACCGGCCCGGTGGCCGGAGCGCCGCCGTCGGCCGAGTCGCCGTCGACGGTGGCGGCCAGCCCGCTCGACTCGGCCGGCAACGGCCGCTCCTTGACGAACGTCTCGGTGATCGCACTGACGCCGGTGATCTGCTGGCCGACGACGAACTGCGTCAGGTCGATGATGTGCGCACCGATGTCACCGAGCGCGCCGGAGCCCGCCCTGTCCTTCTGCAAGCGCCAGACCAGCGGGAACTGCGGATCGACGATCCAGTCCTGCAGGTACGTCGCGCGGACGTGGCGGATCACCCCGAGTCGGCCCTCGGCGACCATCTGGCGCATCATCGTGACCGCGGGGACCCGGCGGTAGTTGAACCCGCACATCGACCGCACCCCGGCGGCGCGGGCGGTGTCCGCCGCGGCGGTCATCGCCCGTGCCTCGGCCACCGTGTTGGCCAGCGGCTTCTCGCACAGCACGTGCTTGCCGGCGGCCAACGCGGCGAGGGCGATCTCGGCGTGACTGTCGCCCGGTGTGCAGACGTCGACCACGTCGATGTCGTCCCGGTTGACCAGGTCACGCCAGTCGGTCGTGTACGCGTCCCAGCCGAGCCGGTCCGCCGCGTCGGACACCGCTGTGGTGTCCCGGCCGCAGATCAGCGCCATCCGGGCCCGCGCCGGCAGGTCGTACACGCGGTTCACGGTGCGCCACGCCTGCGAGTGCGCGGCGCCCATGAACGCGTAACCGACCATGCCGATCCGCAGTTCTCTGTCTGTCGTGGACAAGGTGGGTCTCCCCCCGGTATGTCAGAACCCGAGCTTGTCGTAGCTGCTCGCGTTCTCCTTGGTGATCGTCTCGGAGGCGAGGGTCACTTCCTTGGGCACCTGCAGCTCCGTCAGGTCGCCCAGGCCCCGGCCCTGCGCGATGAGCCGCGCGAGCGAGATCGCCGAGGACGCCATCGACGGGTTGTAGGTGACCGTCGCCTTCAGCACCGAGTTGTCGGCCTTGATCGCGTCGATCGCGAGCTTGGAGCCCGCGCCGCCGACCATGAAGAACTCCGACCGGTTGGCCTGCTTGACGGCCGCGAGCACACCGATGCCCTGGTCGTCGTCGTGGTTCCAGATCGCGTCGATCTTCGGCAGCGCCTGCAGGAGCTGGGCCGCCTCGCGCTGGCCACTGTCCGAGGTGAACTCGGCCGAGCGCCGGTTGCTCACCTTGAACCCGTAGGTCGCCAGGGCGGCCTTGAAGCCCTCGCTGCGCTCGACCGTCAGCGGGATCTCCAGGCCGGCGATCTCACCGATGACCGGGTTGGCGACGCCCTTGTCCTTGAGCATCTTGCCGATGAAGTGGCCGGCGGAGACGCCCATGCCGTAGTTGTCGCCCTTGATCACCAGCCGCGAGGCCAGCGCGTCGGGGAACGCCCGGTCGAGGTTGACGATCGGGATGCCGGCCTGCATGGCCTGGAGAGCAACGGCGTTGACCTCCTTGCCGTCGTGCGGCAGCACGACGATGATGTCCGGCTTCTGGGCGATCAGGGTGCCGAGCGTGGAGCGCTGGGCCTCCGAGTTCGACCCGCCGTCGACCTCCTTGAACTCCACGTCCGAGTACGCCGCGGCCTGCGCCTTGGCGTTGGCGTGGATCGCGCCCATCCAGCCGTGGTCGGCAGCCGGGGCGGAGAAGCCGATGACCACCTTCTTGCCCGGAGCGTTGTTGCCCTCGGCGTTGCCGGCGGCCTTGGTCTGCGTGCTGGCGGCCGGGGTCTCGTTGCTGGTGCAGGCGGTCAGCAGGGTGGCGGCGCCGACCGCGGCACCACCGAAGAGCAACCGGCGGCGCGACAGGTCGCGACTGTTCTGGGTCATGAACGACCTCCTGGGAGCGGGTTTTCACATGGGTGAGGGTGTGCGAGGTCCGGCCACCGTCGAAGATCTCGACGTCGCCAGGACAACGGTGCGGTGCGTCAGGTCGTGGTGGTGACCCTGTTCCGCGCGAGGAGCCGGGTGACTGACTTGAACTGGAACTGCTGGATCAGGACGGCCGCGACGATAATGCCGCCCTTGACCATGTTCTGCGCCTCGATGGAGAGGCCGTTGATGGCGAAGAGATTCGTGATCGTGGCGAAGATGATGACGCCGAGCAGCGAGCCGACGATCGTGCCCCGACCACCGCTGAGCAGCGTCCCGCCGATGATCGCGGCGGCGATCGCGTCCAGCTCGTACAGGTTGGCCATCGCCGCCTGCGCCGAGGTGGCCTGCGAGGTGAGCATGATGGCCGCGATGCCGCAGCACAGCCCGGAGAGCGCGTAGAGAAGCATGGTGTGCCGGCGGACGTTGATACCGGCCAGCCGGGCCGCCTCCGGGTTACCACCGACGGCGATGGTCCGCCGGCCGAAGGTCGTCCGGTTGAGCAGGACCCACCCGGCCAGCACGACCGCGCCGAGGATGTAGACCAGGATCGGGATGCCGATCACCTTGCGGGCGGCGATGTCGTTGATGAACGTGCTGCTCGACACCTGCGTCTGCTTGTTGGAGATCGAGGCCGCCAGGCCGCGCGCGGCCACCAGCATCGCGAGGGTCGCGATGAAGGGCACCAACCTGCCGTACGAGATCAGGACGCCGTTGACCAGGCCGACGCAGATGCCGACCACCAGGGCCGTGAAGATCATGCCGCCGGCGCCGTAGCTCTGGGTGGCGACCGTGGTGCACCAGACCCCGGCCAGCGCGACGATCGCGCCGACCGACAGGTCGATGCCACCGCCGATGATCACGAAGGTCATGCCGACCGTGACCACGCCGACGACCGAGGCGAGCTGGAGGATCGCCAGCACGTTGTTCCAGACCCAGGTCGGGTCGCCGTACAGGTCCGGCTTGGTGATCGCGCCGACCACGATGAGCGCGGCCAGCACGCCGATCAGGCCGAGGTTGCGCTTCGCGCCGTCGCCGCCGTCGCCCCGCCACCAGGAGAGCTTGCCGGTGGCTGCCGCCTTGTCGCTGGCCACCGCCGTCTCCGCCGGGTCCACCGGCGGCGACTGGGCCGGAAGCTGCGGGCGCTCCGGTGTCGCGGTGGGTGTGGGAGTCGCGTCGCTCATGCCGGTGCGCCTTCCATCAAGGACCCCGCCATCACGAGGTCAAGCACAGTGTTCTCGTCGAGTTCGCCGGCCGCGGCCTCGCGGACGACCCGGCCTTCGCGCATCACCAGCACCCGGTCGGCCAGGCCCAGCACCTCGGGTACCTCGCTGGAGACCAGCAGGACCCCGACGCCCTGCGCGGCCAGTGAGCGGATGACCTGGTACAGCTCGGCCCGGGCACCCACGTCCACACCGCGGGTGGGCTCGTCCAGCAGCAGCAGCTTGGTGCCGCCGAGCAACCACCGGCCGACCACCACCTTCTGCTGGTTGCCGCCGGACAGGGTCCGGACCGGCCGGTCGACGTCCCGGGGCCGCAGCTCCAGGGTCTCGGCGATCCGGTCCGCCTCGGCGCGTTCCGCCGCCGCGTTGGTGAAGCCGAGCCGCGCGTACCGGCCGAAGGTGGCAAGCGTGACGTTGCGGTAGATCGGCTCGCCCAGCAGCAGCGCCTGGCTCTTGCGCTCCTCCGGGGCCATGCCCATGCCGGCCCGTACCGCCGCCCCGACGCCGGGGCGCAGCACCTTGCCGTCCATCCGCACCGTGCCGGCCTCCGCCAGCCGGGCTCCGTAGATCGTCTCCAACAGCTCGGACCGGCCCGAGCCGACCAGGCCGGCGATGCCGACGATCTCCCCGGCCCGCACGGTCAGCGAGACGTCGGCGAACTCGCCGGTGCGGGTCAACCCCTCCACCTGGAGCAGGTCGGCCCCGGCGGTGTCGTCGGCCGGGCGGTCCGGGAAGACGTACTCGATGGTCCGGCCGGTCATCCGGCTGACCAGGTCGCGGGTCGGGGTGTCGCGCGCCGGCAGGTTCGCCGCCGTGGTCCGGCCGTCCTTGAGTACGGTGACCCGGTCGCCGATCTCGCGGATCTCCTCCATCCGGTGGGAGATGTAGATGACGGCGATGCCCTGCGCGGTCAGCTCACGGATGATCCGGAACAGGTTGCCGACCTCGTCGTGGGCCAGCACCGCGCTCGGCTCGTCCATGATGATCAGTCGCGCCTCGTGCGACAGCGCGCGGGCCATGCTGACGATCTGCTTGCCGGCCGCCGGCAGGGAGCGCACCATCCGTCCGGGTGGGATCTCGCCGTGACCGAGCCGGCTGAGGATCTGCCGGGTGTGCTTGGCCATCCGACCGCGCCGGACGAAGCCGAGGCTGCGGTACTCGTGCCCGAGGAACGCGTTCTCCGCGACCGAGAGGTCTTCGACGAGGTCGAGTTCCTGGTAGATGGTGGCGATGCCGGCCTTCATGGCGGCCTGCGGGTTGGCGAAGGTGACCGGTTCGCCACGCCACTCGACCAGCCCGGAATCCGGCTGGTGCACGCCGGCCAGCACCTTGATCAGGGTGGACTTGCCGGCGCCGTTCTGCCCCAGCAGGCAGTGCACCTCTCCGGCGCGTACCTCGAGTTGGACCCCGTCCAGGGCGCGTACGCCAGGGAAGGTCTTGACCACGTCGGTGAGGCGCAGGACCACCTCGCCCGCGACGGTGTCGGGCGGAGCTTCGACCAGCGGCGCGGCGGCGTCGGCGGCGGCCGACCCGGTGGTGGCGGTCTCGTCGGACAGGGCCACGGTCTCCTCCTCGCTCATGATGCTTCCCCGAAGGCGACGTCGCTGGCGAGCACGGCCGCGCCGGCGACACCGGCCCGGCCACCCAACTCGGACAGCACGACGGGCAGGTTGCCGGTAGCCAGGGGCAGTGACCGGCGGTAGACCACGCTGCGGATCTCGGCGAGCAGGATGTGCCCGAGGTGGGCCAACCCGCCGCCGATCACGATCATCGACGGATTGGTGAAGCTGACCAGGCCGGCGAGCACGCCACCGACCCGCCGTCCGCCGTCGCGGATCAGCTGGATGCAGGTGACGTCCCCCTCGACGGCGCCCTCGGCGACGTCCTGGGCGGTCACCGTGCCGCGCAGGCTCAACCGCTCGGCCAGCGCCGGCGACGCTCCGCTGCGGGCCGCGGCGGTCGCCTCCTTGGCCAGCGCGGCACCGCTGAACAGCGCCTCCAGGCAGCCCGCGTTGCCGCACGAGCACATCGGACCGTGCGCGTCGACCTGGATGTGGCCGATGTCCCCGGCGCAGCCGTCGGTACCCCGGTAGACCTCGCCGGAGAGGTAGATGCCGCAGCCGACACCGGTGCCGATCTTCACGAAGAGGAAGTCGTCCACCGAGTGGGCGACCCCGCCGTGGCGTTCCCCGATGGCCATGATGTTGACGTCGTTGTCGACCACCGCCGGGCAGGCGTGCTCCCGGCTGAGCAGCTCGCGGACCGGGAACCGGTCCCAGCCCGGCATGATCGGCGGCGACACCGGCACGCCGTCGCGGAAGCTCACCGGCCCGGGTACGCCGATGCCGACCGCGTCCAGCCGCTCGTACGCCCCGTCGACCCGGGCCTTGTGCAGCAACTCGTTGACCCTCTGCAGGGTGACCTTCGGGCCGCTGCGGATGTCGGCCGGCTCGGCGTAGTGGGCCACCGGTTCGAGGCGGCCGTTGACCACCTCGACGTCCATCGAGCTGGCGCCCAGGTCGACGGCGGCGAAGCGCAGCTTCGGGTTCAACTCGACGAGAGTCGAGCGACGCCCGCCCCGGGAGGCGGCGAAGCCGGCCTCGGCGACGTACCCCAACGCGACCAGGCGGTCCAGCTCGGCCAACAGTCGCGGGCGCGGCATCTGGAGCCGGTCACCCAACTCGGCGCGGGACACGGCCCCCTCGTCGCGGAGCAACCGCAACAGTCGGACGTGCAGGGGGTCGACGGTCCGCACGCGCGGTTCACCTCTTCATCGGACTCGTTCACATCGACGCAACGCCGATGTGTTGTGTCCGACACAGTAGGAGCGCGCCGCGCCGCGTGTCCAGAGCTTCAGCCGTTCCGTTCCCAACTTTTGTCCGAAGGAACAAAAGCTAAAAGTGGATCAAGAAAAGGATAACGGCGTGCCCCCAGGCGCTCGCGTGCAGTTTCATCGACCGACACGAACCCGCCCCGCCAGCGGGTCTGTCCTGGCGGGGCGGGTGCGGGTGTCTCAGCCGGTGTGCGCGGCGCCCTTCTTGCGGAGCTTGCGGTCGTCGCGCAGCTCGACGTACGGCTCGTCGTCGACGGGATGCCCCGCCGAGATGGCCCGGCCGCGCTCCAACTCCGCGTCGAACTCGGCCCCCAGCAGGATCGCGATGTTGCTCAACCACAGCCAGATCAAGAAGATGATCACGCCGGCCAGCGCCCCGTACGTCTTGTTGTACGAGCCGAAGTTGCTCACGTAGAACGCGAACAGGCCCGAGATCACCAGCCAGATCACCACGGCCAGCACGCCACCCGGACTGACCCAGCGGAACCCGCCGTGCCGGGCGTTCGGCGACGCCCAGTAGAGGATGGCGAACATCAGGCTGACCAGGATCAGCAGCACCGGCCACTTGGCGATGTCCCACACCGTGACCGCCGTCGAGCCGAGGCCGACGACGTCCCCCACCGCTTCGGCGAGCCGACCGGTGAACACCACGATCACCGCGCTGGCCAGCAGCAGCACCCCGATCACCGCGGTCACGCCGAGCCGGATCGGCAGCGTCTTCCAGATCGGCCGGCCCTCCGGCACGTCGTAGATGGTGTTCGAGGCACGCATGAACGCGCCCACGTACCCGGACGCGGACCAGAACGCCGCCAGCAGACCGATGATCGCCGCGACGCTGGCCAGCCCACCGTTGTCCTGCGCCGCGCCGATCGCGTCGTTGATGATTGTCTGGATGCTGTCGTTCGGCACCGCCTGGCTGACGGTGTCCTTGACGCCCTCGGTGGCGCTCTCCCCGAGCAGCCCGAGGATGGAGATCAGCACCAGCAGCCCGGGGAAGATGGACAGCACCCCGTAGTAGGTCAGCGCCGCCGCCCAGTCGGTCAGGCTGTCGTCCTGGAACTCGCCGACCGTGCGACGGATCGCCGCTTTCCAGCCGCTGCCGGGCAGGTCGGTAGGGCTGTCCGGACCGTCGTCGGGCCCCACCGGCCCGACCGCCGCGCTGGCACGGTCACGCTCGGTGCCGCGCCTGCGGGGGTCGTGCTCGCTCCGGCCGTGCCTGCGATCGGGCGCGCTGCGGTCGCCTGCGGTGCTGTCGGGCACGGTGCTGTCGGGCGCGGTGCGGTCGCCTGCGGCGCTGTGGTCGCGCTCGCGCTGGGCGGAAGACTCGTCCGAGGCCATCGCCCCTCCTCGTCGTCGGCGGTGTCACCTGCGGACATGCCCCGTCGACGGCCTCGGATAACCCCCTACTTGTAAAGCATCCTGCCCATCCGGCGGGACGCCACCAGCAGACCGATCGCCATCATCGCCAGCAGGTAGAGCACGTCGAGCAGCCAGAGCCAACCGCCGGCGCCCACGGTCACCCCGCGGATCAGGTGCACCGCCCGGTACAGCGGGGTGACCTCGACCAGCCAGTGCAGCAGGGTCGGGTACGCCTGCGCCGGCACGAACGTGCCCGAGAAGAAGAACAGCGTGAACTGGGCCGACCCCACCAGGTCGAAATCCTGCCAACTCCGCATCACGGTGGCGACCGCCATGCCGAGCGCGCCGAACGAGAACCCGACCAGCACCGCCGCCGGCAACGCGGTGACCGCCCGGGGCACCGTGGTCAGGTCGAGCGCGACCATGATCACGAGGAACGCCGCCGAGTACGCGCTGCCCCGCAGCATCGCCCAGCCCAGCTCACCGAGCGCGATCTCGAACGGTCGGACGGGCGTGGCGATCATCCCGTCGTACAGCTTCATGTACTTCATCTTGCCGAAGAAATTGAATGTGGTCTCCGAGATCGCCCCGGTCATCGCGGAGGAGGCCAGCATCGCCGGAGCCACGAACTCGGCGTACGACACCAGCCGCCCGTCGGGCAGGGGCAGGTCCCCGACCAGCGCCCCGACACCGAGACCGATGGAGAACAGGTACAGCAGCGGTTCCACGAAGCCGGAGAGCAGCAGTAGCCAGTAGACCGCCTTCAGGGCAGTGACGTTGCGCCCGATCACCGACGCCGACCGGCGGGACGCGCCGGAGACGTCGACCAGCCGGGGCAGGACCAACGTGACCACGGGACTCCCTAGACGACGAGCTTGCGACGGAAGGTACGCAGGGCGAGCAGCCACCCGCCGACCGCCCAGGCGGCCAGATAGAGCAGGTGGCCGACGATCGACCACTGTGGGGCGACCCCGAGCGTGGCTGCCCGGCACAGGTCGACGGCGTGCCAGAGCGGCGTGGCGTACGCCACCCAGCGCAGCCCGTCGGGCAGCGACTCGACCGGGAAGAACACCCCGGCGAACAGGCTCATCGGGATGATCGCGAACCGGAACAGCATCGCCAGCCAGTTGTCGCTGGACACCACCGCGGCGTACGCGAAGGTCGGCGCGGCCACGGCCAGCCCGAGCAACGCCACCACCGGCAGGGTGACCACCGCCCACGGTGACCGCAGCGCCCCGAACAGGCCGGTGACCAGCACGAACACCGCGATCGTGGTGACCACCCGGAACACCACGAAGGCCAGGTGCCCGGCCAGGATGTCGCCGACGCGCAGCGGCGACGCGCTCTGCGCCTGGTAGCTCTTGACCCACTGGAAGTTGCTGAACACCGGCCACGTCGAGTCGCCCACCGTCACCTGGAGCGCGGTCGAGGCGATCAGCCCGGGGACCAGCCAGTCCAGATAGCGCACCCCGTCGACGCCCTGGTCGATGTAGCCCCCGACGCCCACCCCGAACCCGAGCACGGTCAGCACCGGCAGCAGGAACGACGAGAACACCCCGGCCCGCCAGGTACGCCGCAGCCCGACCAGGTAGTAGCCGAACACCGCGGACGCCGGCGCCCACGGCGGCCGCGTCCGCACCGCCACACTCACCGCGCCACCTCCGCCCGCATCGACCACGACCTGTCTACCCCCGGGGTACGACAGTCCGCGACCCCTTTACGCCGTGCCCGACCCCGACGCACCCGGCCCGAAGTCCCGGCGTGCCCGGCCCGACGCTGGCGTGCCCGACGCTGGCGTGCCCGACGCTGGCGTGCCCGACGCTGGCGTGCCCGACGCTGGCGTGCCCGGCCCGACGCCGGCCTGCCCGGCGCTGGCGTGCCCGACGCTGGCGTGCCCGGCGCTGGCGCTGGCGTGATCGACTCGGCTTCCCAGAAGTCGGGGTGTCGACGGCCGGGGGAAGCCCCGACATCCGGGAAGTCGAGTGGATCACCCCGCGCCGCGCTAGCGAGGGCTGCCCGCGCGATGATCCACTCCAGGTCGGCGATGTGGCGGTATCCCATCGCCCGGACACCCCCAGATCGGCGATCTGGTGTGGATCACGCTCGACGAGTGGCCTCGGACCCGACGAACGCGCGCCACGCGTCGGCCGTGAAGACCAGCGCGGCACCACCCGGGTCCTTGGAGTCGCGTACGGCCACCAGCCCCGGAAGGTTGTCGGCCACCTCCACGCAGGCCCCGCCGCTGCCGTTGCTGCGACTGCTCTTGCGCCACCGCGCGCCGGTCAGCTCCATGTCTCCGCCACCTTCTCCGCCTCCGTCGCTGCTGCCGTAGTGCCTCATGGCAGATCAACTCGGGCTCCCGGAAATCGGGGTGTCCCGGTTCCGCAGACACCCCGATTAACAGGAAGCCGAGTGGACCTTGGTGCTGTGCAGGCCCTGGCGGCCAGACCACGCGCCGGTCGAGGAACCAACCGGCCCCGCGAACTACCAGCCCGGCGACCTACCGGGCCGAGCATCCACCGGTGCGGCGACCTACCGGACCGAGGAGCTACCGGGCCGGGGACCTATCGGACACCGGCACCGAGCCCGACGAACGCGCGCCACGCCCCGGGCTCGAAGACGAGCACCGGGCCATCCGGGTCCTTCGAGTCACGCACGGCCACCACTCCCGGCAGGTTGTCGGCCACTTCCACGCAGTTGCCCCCGTCCGGGCCGCTACGAGTGCTCTTGCGCCAGCGGGCGCCAGTCACATCCATGTCTCCGCCACTTCCGCCATCAGTTCCAGGGACTGCCCGTGCGATAGTGCCTCACCCCGGATCGACTCCCACACCTCGACCATCTGACGCACGTAATCGGACCGGTCGATAACCTGCCCGTGGCGCTGACCCGCAAGGTAGACAAGGTCCTCACCCTGAGGCGCCGTAGCGATCACGAAGGGCCCTGCGAGCCCAGCGTAAGCACCCGCGAGATCCGGTACTACCTGGATTCGCACCCGCGGGAACGCCGATCCCAGCTTCACGAGGTGCTGGATCTGCTCGCGCATCACATCCGATCCACCGACGTCTCGGCGAAGCACATGCTCATCGATCAGCGCGGTGATCAACGGCGGCCGGTCGCGGGTGAGGAGCCCTTGTCGGTCCAGTCTGGCCGAGACGTGTTGCTCGATCTCATCCGGCGCAAACAGACCGCCGCCGGTCAGCAGAGCGCGGGCGTACCCCTCCGTCTGCAACAGACCCGGCACGCACAGCGGCTCGAACCACCGTAGTGCGGTGGTCTCCTGCTCGATGCCGGCCCAGTCGCGGAACCACGGCACGACGGTCTCGCGGCTGATCCGCCGTTGGATGCGTTCGAACCGGCCGTCGGCCGCGAGCACGACGTCGCAGCGGCGCGCGAAGTCCAGGCTCGGCCGGCGCTCGGAGGTCTCCACCTTGGCGACCAGCGCGCCCGAGTAGCTCAACGCCTCGGCCAGCGCCGCCTGTGACAGGCCCCGGTCGGCCCGGGCCAGCCGTAGCTCCTCGGCGAAGTGCTCCAGCATGGACGAACTCTCCACGGACAACCTCCGTACATCTTCGTACCGTGCCGGGCCGACCGTCGTACGCGCTGGCCGTCGGCGCGCGGAACCTCCCACCGTAGTCGCGTCATCACCAGACTGTCACGCAGCGGAACCGCTCACGGGATCGGACGGCGGGCGGAACCAGGCCGGGAGTGCCGCGTGACCCCCGATCCGGGGCGCTCCCACCCATCCTTTGCTCTGCTTCACCGGAGGCAACACCGGGAGCCCTCGGGTGTTGCGTCGGTGTAAGCAGAGCAAAGGACCTGCCCGACCCGAGCACGTCGGCTCACGACCGAGGGAGGCGTTCATGCCCCGCTACCGTCCGCATGTGGCGGCCCGCCCGTCGTGGCGCTGCCGGGTCTGCGGCGCCGCGTGGCCCTGCTCCCCGGCTCGGCTGGCGCTGCTCGGCGAGTACCGGGAGAACCGGACCGGCCTGCTCATCTACCTCGCCACGCTGCTCGACGAGGCCACCGGAGACCTCGCGGACACCGCCCCGCTGACCGACCGCTTCCTCACCTGGGCCAGAGCCCGATAGACGAAGCTCGGCGGCACACCTGAGGCCGCCTCAGTCGACGAGGGTGCGGCCGGTCAGGTGCAGGAAGACGTCCTCCAGGCTGCTGCGTCGCACCAGCACGTTCGCCGGTTGCAACCCCAGCGCGGTCACCTCGGCGACCGCCGCGTCGCCGTCGGGCACGTAGAGCAGTACCCGGTCGGGCAGCACCTCGACCCGCTCCCCCACCCCGTCGAGCTTGTCGGCGAACGGCGCCTGCGACTCGGCGGTGAAGCGCAGCTCGACCACCTCGCGGGTGGAGTACCGCTCGATCAGCGCCCGGGGTGAGCCCTCGGCGACGATCCGCCCGCCGTCCATCACCACCAGCCGGTCGCAGAGTTGCTCGGCCTCGTCCATGTAGTGCGTGGTGAGCACCAGCGTGACGCCCTGCTGCTTCAGCCGGAACAGGCGCTCCCACACCAGGTGCCGGGCCTGCGGGTCGAGCCCGGTGGTCGGCTCGTCCAGCAGCACGATGTCCGGCTCGTTGACCAGGGCACGGGCGATGGTCAGGCGGCGCTTCATCCCGCCGGAGAGCGGATCGACCTTGCTGTCGGCCCGCTCGCTGAGCTGGACGAAGTCCAGCAACTCGTCGGCCCGCGCCCGTGCCGCCCGGCGTGCAATGCCGAAGTAGCGGGCGTAGACGGTCAGGTTCTCCCGGACGGTCAGCTCCGGGTCGAGGTTGTCGAGCTGCGGGCACACCCCGAGGCGGGCGCGGATCCTCGGTCCGTCGGCCACCGGGTCCAGGCCGAGGATGCGCAGCTCCCCATCGCTCGGCGGGGAGGTGCAGCCGACCATCCGCATGGTGGAGGACTTGCCGGCACCATTCGGCCCGAGGAACCCGAACGCCTCGCCCGCCTGCACCTCGACGTCGATGCCGTCCACGGCGGTGAAGTCACCGAACCGCTTCACCAGCCCACGAGCCTGAATCAGTGGTCGCCCGGTAATCACCGCCCGACCCTAACCGCCCGGTCCGACACCTCTCCACGCAAATACGTGTACGCCAGGCCCGCCGGAGGCGAAACGCCGATCGATGCCCCACCCCATCGGCCGATCGACAGGTATCGTCCCCCTGTGCCGCCCGCCAGCTCGCCCGATGGCCCGTCATCACCCGCCCGACCAGCCAACTCATCCGGCGACGGGCCACCCCGGCCACGCTCGGCGACCACGGAACCAGCCGAGACCACGGAATCAGCCGAGACCGCAAGACCGACCGCGACCGCAGAGCCGACCCGGGCCGCAGAGCCAAACGAGACCGCACAGCCAAACGAGACCGCACAGCCGACCCGGACCGCAGAGCCGACCGGACCGGCCGGTGCCGCCGAGCGGGCCACCCGGGACATGGCCGCCCAGTTCGAGGACGAGAAGCCCGGCCGGGTGTTGGCCGGTCCGGCGGCGCTGCTCCTCGGCACGGTGGCACTGGCGGTCGGCGCGCTCGCGCTCTGGCAGGTGTTCCGCCCACTCGCGCAGGGCAGCAAGTACTACCTGATCATCTTCCTGGCCGGTGTGCTCCCGCTGGTCTTCCTCGCCTACCCGGCCGACCTGCCACGCTGGGCCCGCCCGCGCCGACCCCGCCGAGCCACCGACCGCACCGACCAAGCCGCCAGCACGGAACGCACCGACAGCACGGCACGCACCGCCAGCACCCGGCCCACCGTCGCCGACTGGCTGCTGGCCGCCCTGACCGTGGCGGCCTGCCTCTATCCCGTCCTACCGATCCGGATCGGTACGGGTGGCGGCGGCTACAACGCGTTCCTCGACCGGCAGGGCCTGCTCGCGCCGACCGATCTGGTGCTCGGCACCGTACTGCTGCTTCTGCT
Source organism: Micromonospora sp. bgisy143 (assembly GCF_057708145.1). Taxonomy (NCBI): domain Bacteria; kingdom Bacillati; phylum Actinomycetota; class Actinomycetes; order Micromonosporales; family Micromonosporaceae; genus Micromonospora; species Micromonospora sp. bgisy143. The sequence goes on along the minus strand of NZ_JBYIRN010000012.1, from coordinate 62,503 downwards.
GTTGGAGGCGTGCCGGCGTACCACGGGTTGGATCCTGCCGGCGGTCTGCCTGCTGTTCCTCGGGTACGGCTACTACGGCGGGTTGCTGCCGCAGTCCTGGCCGGTCGCGCACGCCGGACTCGACTTCGGGCAACTGGTCGACGCGTTCTACAACTCCGACAGCGGTTTCTACGGCACCCCGTTGGACGTGGCCGCCTCGTACATCGTGCTGTTCACCATCTACGGCGCGGTGTTGGAACTGTCCGGGGCCGGACGGTTCTTCGTCGACCTGTCGGCCGCCGCGTTCCGCCGCTCCCGTACCGCCGCGGGTCGGACCGCGGTGGCCTCGGGCCTCCTGCTCGGAACCGTCTCCGGCTCGGGCGCGGCGACGACGGTGAGCATCGGCGCGGTCACCTGGCCGCTGCTGCGTCGTGCCGGCTATCCGCCGGAACGGGCCGGCGGCATGCTGGCCGCGGCCGGGGTGGGTGCGATCCTCTCCCCACCCACGCTGGGGGCGGCGGCGTTCATCATCGCCGAGTACCTGGGCGTTTCGTACCTTCAGGTGCTGGGCTGGGCGACGGTGCCGACGGTGCTCTACTACCTGGGCATTCTGCTCTCCGTGGAGATCGACGCCCGCCGGTCCGGCGTACGGCCGGTGGTGCTCGACGTCGGCTCACCGTGGCGGCTGCTCGGTCGGTTCGGCTACCACTTCGCCTCGCTGATCGCGATCATCGTGCTCCTCGCGGTGGGGGTCTCCGCGACGCGGGCCGTGGTCTTCGCCATCGTCCTCACCGCCGCGCTGTCGTGGCTGGACCGCACGCACCGGCTCACCCCGGCCCGGCTGGTGACCGCGCTCGTCACCGGCGTACGCGGGGTCCTCGCCGTCACCGCCGTGTGTGCCGCCGCCGGCATCATCACGGCGACCACCACGAAGACCGGGCTGGGGCCGCAGGCGGCGGCGCTGCTGATCGGCGGGGCGAAGGCGGCCACCTCGGACCCGACGCTGGTCCTGGTGCTGACGGCGCTGCTCGCCGCCGTCGCGCTCAGCCTGTTGGGCCTGGCCGTGCCGGTCACCGCCTCGTTCGTGATCGGGTGGGTGATCGTCGGCCCGGCCCTGCTCGACCTGGGCGTGGCCGCGCCCGCCGCCGCGATGTTCGTCTTCTACTTCGCCGTGCTGTCCGAGGTCTCTCCGCCGACCGCGCTCGCCGCCGTGGCCGCCGCCGCCGTCACCGGGGGCCGGCTGGTGCCGACCATGTGGCAGACCCTGCGGTACGCGCTGCCGGCGTACCTGACCCCGATCGCGTTCGTCATCACCCCGGCCGGCCTCGGTCTGCTCGGCATCGGCGGCGTGCCACGGATCGCCTTCGCCGCCGTGGTGACGGCGCTCAGCGTGGCCGTGCTCGCCGTCGCCGCCGGTGGCTGGCTGCCCGGCGTGGGTCCGGCCGGCGTCCCGGAGCGGGTGCTCGGCGCGCTCGGCGGGGTCACCCTGCTCTGGCTCGAACCCGTGCCGGTCGGGGTCGGCGTGGCGCTGGCCGCCGTCGCGGCAGCGGGAGTGCTCGTCCGACGCGGATCCACCGGCCGACCGCGAACACCAACAGAGGTCCGACCGCGAACACCAACAGAGGAGAAACTGTGAGACGAACGGACGTACGGCTCGCGGCGGGCCTGGGCGTGCTCGCCCTCGTCCTGACGGGCGGCACCGGCTGCGGGGGCCAGCAGGGCGGCGCGGGCACGGACGACACGGCCAGTGCGGTCACCTGCGAGGTGCCCCGGGAGACCCGGGTGGGCATCGCCACCGGCAACGCCACCGGCGTCTACTACGTGGTCGGCAACGCCCTGGCTGGGCAGCTCTCCGATGCGACCGGCGGCAAGCTGACCGGCACCGCCGCCGAGACCGGCGCGTCGGTGCAGAACGTCGAGCAGTTGGTCGGCGGCCAGTACGACGTGGCGTTCTCGCTGTTCGACACGGCGGTCAACGCGGTCGAGGGCAAGGGCAGCTTCACCGCGCCGCAGCCGGTGCGGGCGTTGGCCCGCCTCTACGACAACTACACGCAGGTGGTGGTCCGCAAGGACTCCGGGATCACCTCGGTCGCCGGCATGCGCGGCAAGCGGATCTCCACGGGCTCCCCGAAGTCCGGCACGGAGGTGATCGCGAACCGGCTGCTGGAGGCCGCCGGGCTCGACCCGGCCAAGGACGTCCGGGCGCAGCGGCTCGACCTCGCCAAGACTGTCGACGGCATCAAGGACGGCAGCGTCGACGGATTCTTCTGGTCCGGCGGCCTGCCCACCGGTGGCCTGACGGACCTGTTCACCACCGCCGGTGACACGGTGACGTTCGTCGACATCTCGTCGCTGCTGCCGAAGCTGACCGCGCTGAGCCCCGGCTACCAGTCCGGCACGATCGGTCGGGACGTGTACCGCACGGCGACCGACACCCCGACCGTCGTCGTGCCCAACGTGCTGCTGGTCCGCGAGGACCTGGACGCCAACGTCGCCTGCGCGATCACCCGGACGGTGTTCGACAAGCGCGACGTCCTGGCCCAGGCCAATCCGGCGGCCAAGGGGATCTCGCTGGAGAAGGCCCGCAGGACCCTGCCGGTGCCGCTGCACCGGGGCGCCGAAAAGGCGCTGAACGACCTCGGCGCGAGGTGATCGGGGCGGTCAGCTGTCGGCCGGCGCGGTGGCGGCGCGAGCGACGCTGACCAGGCGGTCCGTCTCGGCGAGCAGGGCCTCGTCGTCCGGCGGGGTGCCCGGTTCGGGGCGGACCGTCCAGGTCAGACCGTCCACTCCGGGCACCCGGCGGGCCGCGACGCGCGCCGCGCCGCCGGGCACCGGGTGGCGTTCGGTGTACGCGACGGAGCGGGTCACCCGGGCGCGCACCTGGTGTGGCAGCTCACCGGGGTCGAGCAGCAGGTACGTCTCGGCGGGCCCGTCGGTGACCACGAGGTAGCCGTCGCGCTCGACGACGGTCTGGGCGGGCGTGACGGTCAGCTCCCGACCGGACCAGACCGCCTTGATCAGGTCGTGCCAGCCGATGCGGTGCCCCCGGCCGGGCAGCCACAGCCCGAGGTTGCTGGCCACGATCACGCCGTCGCCCTCGCCGTTGCCCACCGCTGCCCAGGCGAGCACCCGCTCGTCGGCGGCCAGTGGGGGCCGGTCGGCCGGGGGCAGCTTCGGCTTGCGGCTGAACAGTCCCATCTCAAAGCCCTCCCGCGGCCTGCTCGCGCAGCGCCCGGGCGTGCTGTTCCAGCGACAGCAACTCCCCGAAGGCGGCGAAGTACTCGTCCTTGTTGTTGACCGGGTTGATCCGCTGAATCCGCGACTTGAGGTCCCGGATGCGCGCCGTCACCGAGCCGAACTGCACCCGGGCCATGGTGATCGACACGTAGCGCGGGTCGGGCTCACCGTCGATCCGCAGCGGCTCCACCGCCAGCTCGCCGACCAGCGCCGCGGCGGCCAGGTCCGCGCAGGCGTCGCGGACCTTCTCGATCCAGACCGCGCCGCCGGTCGCCGACGCGGCCCCGCCGGCCGCCGCCACGGCCGTACGCACGGCAATGTGCACCGGGTGGCGGTACTCGGTCGCCTCCACCGCGTCGAACATCGGTCCGGCCAGCACCGGCTGTTGCAGGGCGAGCTTCAACGCCTCCCGCTCGACCATCGACTGCGGGCTGTCCACCGACGGTTCGGCCTGGGCCGGGGCGGGCCGGGGAGCGGGCGCGGCGTCCCGGGCCCCGGACGGCGGAGTGTTGGCGGCGGCGAGCACGGCCCGCTGCACCGGCTCGATCTCCATGCCGAGGTCCATGGCGAGCTTGCGGACGTACTCCGGGCGCTTTTCCCGGTCTTTGAGCTGCGCGACCAACGGCGCGGCCCGGCGCATGGCCTCGACCCGGCCGTCGACGGTGTCCAGGTCGAAGCGGCTGATCTCGTGCCGCAGCGCGAAGTCGACGAGCGGCTCGCGGCGGGCGACCAGGTCCCGCACGGCCAGGTCGCCCTTGGCCAGGCGCAGCTCACAGGGGTCCATGTTGTCGGGGCTGACCGCGATGAACGTCCGTCCGACGAAGCGCTGGTCGTCGGCGAACGCGCGCAGCGCCGCCTTCTGGCCGGCGGCGTCCCCGTCGAAGGTGAAGATGATCTCGCCGGCCACCGAGTCGGTGTCCAGCAGGAGTCGGCGCAGCACGCCGATGTGGTCCGCGCCGAACGCGGTGCCGCAGGTCGCCACCGCCGTGGTCACCCCGGCCAGGTGACAGGCCATCACGTCGGTGTAGCCCTCGACGATCACCGCCCGGCCCTGCTTGGCGATCTCCCGCTTGGCCTGGTCGATGCCGTAGAGGACGTGCGACTTCTTGTAGATCGGCGTCTCGGGGGTGTTCAGGTACTTCGGGCCGTCGTCGTCGTCGAAGAGCTTGCGCGCCCCGAAGCCGATCACGTCACCGGTCAGGTCGCGGATCGGCCAGAGCAGCCGGCGGCGGAACCTGTCGATCAGCGTGCCCGACCGCGACTCCCGGGACAGCCCGCCGGTGACCAGCTCCTGGTGGGTGAAGCCCTGCTGGCGCAGGTGCTTGGTGAGCAGGTCCCAGGCGTCCGGGGCGAACCCGCACCCGTAGCGCTCGGCGGCGGCCCGGTCGAAGCCCCGGCGGGCCAGGAACTCGCGTGCCGGCCGCGCTCCGGCCGTGCTGAGCTGCGCCCGGTAGAACTCCACCGCGGCGGCGTGCGCGGCAACCAGTCGCTGCCGCTGGCCCTGCTGGGGGCGTGGACGCGGGGCACCCCGGTCGTCCTCGACGTAGCGGAGCTGGATGCCGGCCCGCCCGGCCAGCCGTTCGACGGACTCGACGAAGCTCAGGTGCTCGGCGTCCATCAGGAACTTGATCGCGTCGCCGCCGGCCCCGCAGCCGAAGCAGTACCAGACGTTGCGGGCCGGCGAGACGTTGAACGACGGGCTCTTCTCGTCGTGGAACGGGCACAGGCCCTTGAGGTTGCCGCCACCGGCGGACTTCAGGGTGACCGTCTCGGAGATCACGTCGGAAATCGAGGTGCGTTCCCGGACCAGCGCGATGTCCTCGTCCCGGATCCGCCCAGCCATGCGCCACCCCCTCGCCGTACATCCTGCCCTGCCCGACCGGCGACACGCCGGCCGGGGGACGCCGGTGTGGCGGGGACCGCCGTCGGGCTCACCCGTTTCGGCCCGGCCGCCGGGCCCGCGCGGGGACCATGACCAGATGCGCAGGGTACGCGCCAACGGGCCCCGGCCGCCGCGATGGGTGACCGGTCGGCTGCGGATGCGCGGGCCGGGTCCGCAGACCGACGACACCGGTGAACGGCACGCGACCTGGTTGGAGCTGTTCCTCGACCTCATCTTCGTGTACGCCCTGGCGGCGGTAACCCGTCGGTTGGACGACGATCCGACCCCGTCGGCGAGCGCCGTGCTGGCCGTGCTGGGGCTCTTCGTGGTGGTCCAGTGGGCCTGGTTGGGTCAGGTGTTCTACGACACCCGCTTCGACCCGGACGACGTACCGCACCGGATCCTGGTGCTGGTCGCGCTGGTCGGCGCGGGCACGATGACCCTCGGCGTGGACGAGGTGCCGGAGAGCGTGCTCCTGCCGGTGGGCTACCTGATCGTGCGGGGAGTGCTGCTCCTGCTGTACCTGCGGGCCCGCCCGACCAGCCCGCAGGCCCGTACGGTGACCACGATCTACCTGTGCGGCTTCGGGTCGGGTTGGCTGATCTGGCTGGCCTCGCTGGCCGCCCCCGCCGCCGCGCGTCCGACGTGGTGGATCGTCGCCATGATCATCGAGCTGTCCACCCCGTGGGTCGGCAAGCGCTGGCTCAACCGGTTTCCGGTCGACGACCAGCACCTGCCCGAGCGGATCGGGCAGTTCACCATCATCGTGCTGGGCAGCGCGCTGGCCAGCCTGCTCTTCGCGGTGCCCGACCATCCCCGGCCGCACATGATCGTGACGGCCGGACTGGCGTTCCTGGTGCCGGCGGCCGTCTGGTGGGTCTACACCACCTTCGTCACCACCCGCGAGTCACAGCGCCGACTGCGCGGCGGCCAGACGTACGCCTACCTGCACATCCCGCTCGGCGGCGCGCTGCTGCTGCTCGGCTGGGCGCTCGGGCAGATGGTCCGGCTGGCCGACGACGAGGTGCTGCGGCTGCCGATGGAGCTGCGACTCCTGCTGGCCGCCTCGATCAGCGTCTGGATGCTCTGCGGGCTGGCGTTGCACTGGGTGTGGAACCGGCCGAGCATCGGTCGCCTGGGCATCGCCGGCTACGGCGTGGGTTCGGTCGTCCTGGTCACCACGGTGGTGCACGAGCCGAAGCTGATGCTGGCCCTGCTCTCGGTGGCGGTCGTCGGGTACGCGGTGCTGCTCACCCAACGACTCACCGAGACGGCCGAGGACTGAACCGGCCGAGGACTGAGCCGGCCGACGCTCAGGCGGCGGCCGGCTCCTCGGCGGCGACCTGCCGGTTCCACTCCTGCTTCGACGAGCGCCAGCCCTCGTCGTCCATGCCGCGCCGCCAGTAACCGGAGATGGAGAGCCGGTCGAGGGGCACACCCCGCTCGCCACGCAGCAGCCGGCGCAGGTCCCGGACGAACGTCGCCTCGCCGTGCACGAAGGCGTGCACCTGGCCGGCCGGGAACTCCAGCGAGCGCACCGCCTCGACGAGTGCCTCGCCCACCGGGCGTTCGCCACGGTGCAGCCAGGTGAGCGTGACCGCTCCGGGGCTGAGCAGCTTCTGCTCGTCCGCCGGGTCGGCGATCTCCACGAAGACGTGCGCCGGCGCGCCCACCGGCAGCCGTTCCAGCGCGGCGGCGATCGCCGGCAGGGCGCTCTCGTCACCGACCAGCAGGTGCCAGTCCGCGTCCGGGCTCGGCGCGTACGCCCCGCCGGGGCCGACGAAGTGCACCGGGTCGCCCGGGCGCAGCGCGGCGGCCCACGGGCCGGCCAGCCCCTCGTCGCCGTGGTGCACCACGTCCACGGTCAGCTCACCGGCGCGCGGATCCCACCGGCGCACGGTGTACGCCCGCAGCCGGGGCCACTGCTCGCGGGGCAGGTCCCGACGGATCGCGGCGAGGTCCAGCGGCTGCGGGTACGCGACGCCGGGCTGCGGAAACACCAGCTTGATGTAGTGGTCGGTGAACTCGCCCACGGGCAGGCCGACCAGTTCGTCCCCACCGAGGACGAGCCGGATCAGGTGCGGGGTGGGTCGTTCGGTGCGCAGCACCCGGACCGAGGTGACGTTCCTGGGGCGTTCCGTCATGTAGTTAGGCTAGCCTAAGTTGTCGAGTTGTCCACCAGGCGGGTGTGCCAGCTCACCGCTCCCGGGTCGGTGAGCGAGGCGACCTGGTCGATCACGACCCGCAGTCGGGCGGCGTCGTCCGGCGCGGCCCGCCACAGCGGCGCGAAGATCGGGTCGAGCCCGTCCGGCGCCCGCCGCACCAGCGCGGCCACCAACTCGGCCAACATCGTGCGCTGCCGCTCGTAGCGACCCCGGAAGCCGCTGCGCCGCATCACGTACCGCAGGGCGATGCCCTTGAGCAGCGCGCACTGCGCCCGCGCCAGCCTCGGCACCACCAGGTCGGCGGCGTACCGGCGGTGCGGGCCGGGGCCGTACCGCTCCTCGGTGGCCTCCACCGCCGCCGACACGAACCGGCCGGTCAGCCCACTCGTGGTCGCCTTCAGCGCGACCTGGGCGCGGTGGCTGCCGTCGTACGCGGCGAGGGGGGCGAGCAGCGGGTCGGCCAGCAACGCGACAAGCACCTCGGCCAGGTCGGCGGCCGACTCCCCCGAGTACGTGGCGGCCACGTCGGCGCAGAGCGCGGCCCGTTCGTCGGCGTCGCCGAGCAACGGGCCCAGCGTGACGTACCCGCCGTGGATGCCGTCCTCGACGTCGTGCACCGAGTACGCGACGTCGTCGGCCCAGTCCATCACCTGCGCCTCCAGGCAGCGCCGGTCTCCCGGCGCGCCGGCCCGGAGCCACTCGAAGACCATCGTGTCGTCGGCGTACACCCCGAACTTGCGCTGCCCCGGGCGGCGCGGCCAGGGGTACTTGCCGATCGCGTCGAGCGACGCCCGGGTGAGGTTCAGCCCGGCGGACGACCCGTCCGGGGCGAGCACCTTCGCCTCCAGCCGGGTCAGCACCCGCAGCGTCTGCGCGTTGCCCTCGAACCCGCCGCAGGGCGACGCGAGCAGGTCCAGTGCGGCCTCACCGTTGTGCCCGAACGGCGGATGCCCCAGGTCGTGGGCGAGCCCGGCGACGTCGACCACGTCCGGGTCGCAGCCCAGCCGGGCGCCCATCTCGCGGGCGATCTGGGCCACCTCCAGCGAGTGCGTCAGCCGGGTCCGCAGGAAGTCGTCGGTGCCGGCGGTGTGCACCTGCGTCTTGGTGGCCAACCGACGGAACGCGGCGCAGTGCAGCACCCGGGCCCGGTCCCGCTCGTACGGCGACCGGCGGTGGCCGGTGTCCTTCGGCGGCTCCGCCACCAACCGGTCGGCCGGATCGCTGCTCACCGAGCAGGGAGCACGCAGAACTCGTTGCCCTCCGGGTCGGCGAGCACCGTCCACTCCACCTCGCCCTGGCCGATGTCGACGTGCCGGGCGCCCATGTCGACGAGCCGTTCGACCTCGGCCTCCTGGTCGGCCGGGCGCAGGTCGAGGTGCAGCCGGTTCTTGCGCACCTTGCCCTCGGCCACCGGGCCGAAGAAGAGGGCGGGGGACCGATCCGCGGACTGGCGGATCTCCACGCCACCCGGCTTCTCGGAGATGATCTGATAGCCGAGCGCCTCGGCCCACCAACGGGCCAGCCGCGCCGGATCACGGGCGTCGACGGTGAGGCTCTCCCAGACGCTTGTCATTCAGTCACCCTTCCCGTTCGACGGCGTACGCAATCAGCCGTTTGCGAGCGAGCCAAGGTTACGCCCGTCACGGCTCCTTGACGTGCCCCCGACGCGGTGACGGGTGGTGAACGCGATGGCGGCCCGGTCGCCCGGGCCGCCATCGACGCCGCCGGTCAGCGGCTGTCCGAGCCGTCCGTCTGCACGGCCGCCCGGCCGGCTTCCAGGCGTGCCACCGGCACCCGGAACGGCGAGCAGGAAACGTAGTCCAGGCCGACGGAGTGGAAGAAGTGCACCGAGTCGGGGTCGCCGCCGTGCTCGCCGCAGACGCCGAGCTTCAACCCGGGGCGGGCCGCCCGGCCCTCCTCGGCGGCGATGCGTACCAGCCGTCCGACGCCGTCCCGGTCGATCGACTCGAACGGTGAGATGCCGAAGATGCCCAGCTCCAGGTACCGCCAGAAGAACGCGCCCTCGACGTCGTCGCGGGAGAAGCCCCAGCCCATCTGGGTCAGGTCGTTGGTGCCGAAGGAGAAGAACTCGGCGGCCTCGGCGATCTGGCCGGCGGTCAGCGCCGCCCGGGGTACCTCGATCATCGTGCCGATCAGCACCTCGACGCCGCTGTCCCCGACCACCTCGGCAATGATCTTCTCGGCCTCGGCGCGTACCGTCTCCAACTCCTGCACGGCGCCGACAAGCGGAACCATGATCTCCGGCTTGGGGTCGCCGCCGCATTGGGCGCACTCGACCGCGGCCTCGACGATGGCCCGGACCTGCATCGCGAACAGGCCGGGGATGACCAGGCCGAGGCGTACGCCCCGCAACCCGAGCATCGGGTTCTCCTCGTGCATCCGCCGGACGGCCGCGAGCAGCGCCTCCTCCTTGGCCACGTCCTCGCCACGTTCCTGGGCGACCGCGACGTTGACCGCGAGCTGTTCCAGCGGCGGCAGGAACTCGTGCAGCGGCGGGTCGATCAACCGGACGGTGACCGGCAGCCCGTCCATCTCCCGGAAGATCTCCACGAAGTCGTCCCTCTGCAACGGCAGCAGCGCCGCCAACGCCGTCTCCCGCTCGTCGGCGTCGCGGGCCAGGATCAGCCGCTCCACCAGCTCGCGCCGGTCGCCGAGAAACATGTGCTCGGTGCGGCACAGCCCGATGCCCTCGGCGCCGAAGCGCCGGGCCCGGGCCGCGTCCGCGCCGGTGTCGGCGTTCGTGCGGACCGCCAGCCGCCGCGTCCCGTCGGCGTGCGTCATGATCCGGTGTACGGCCCGGACGAGGGGGTTGTCGACGTGCTCGCCGTCGAGGCTGCCCTCGAAGTACTGCACGACCTCGGACGGCATGACCGGCACCTCGCCCAGGTACACCTTGCCGGTGGTGCCGTCGATGGACACGACGTCGCCCTCGTTGACGGTGTGCCCGCCCACCGTGAACCGCTTCGCCGGCACGTTGACGTCGATCTCGTCGGCGCCGGACACGCAGGTCTTGCCCATGCCCCGGGCCACCACGGCGGCGTGGCTGGTCTTGCCGCCGCGCGAGGTGAGGATGCCCTTCGCGGCGATCATGCCGTTCAGGTCGTCCGGGTTGGTCTCCCGGCGGACCAGGATCACCGACTCACCCTCGGCGGCCAGCTCGACGGCGCGGGCGGAGGTGAAGACCACCTTGCCGGAGGCCGCGCCGGGTGACGCCCCGATGCCGGTGGCGACCGCCTCGAACTCGTGGTCGAGCTGGAAGCGGGGAAACATGAGCTGGGCGAGCTGCGCGCCGTTGACCCGGTGCAACGCCTCGTCCAGATCGATCAGGCCCTCGTCGACGAGCTGCCCGGCGATGACGAACGCGGCGGCGGCCGTCCGCTTGCCGACCCGGGTCTGCAACATCCACAGCTTGCCGCTCTCGATGGTGAACTCGATGTCGCACAGGTCCCGGTAGTGCTCCTCCAGCCGGGCCATGATCGACAACAGCTCGTCGTAGGAGGACTTGTCCAGCTGCTCCAACTCCTGCAACGGCACGGTGTTGCGGATGCCGGCGACCACGTCCTCACCCTGGGCGTTGGCCAGGTAGTCACCGTAGATGCCCTGCGCGCCGCTGCCCGGGTCGCGGGTGAAGGCGACGCCGGTGCCCGAGTCGGGGCCGAGGTTGCCGAAGACCATGGTCACCACGTTGACCGCGGTGCCCAGGTCGGCCGGGATGCGCTCCTGCCGGCGGTAGAGCACCGCGCGCTCGGCGTTCCACGACTCGAAGACCGCCCGGATGGCCAGGTCGAGCTGCTCACGCGGCTGCTGCGGGAACTCCCGGCCGGTGTGCTTGGCGAAGATCTTCTTGTACGCGTCGACCAACCCGCGCAGGTCGTCCGCGTCCAGGTCCAGGTCGTTGTGCGTACCCTTGGCACTCTTGATCTCGTCGAGGGCGTGCTCGAACTCCTCGCCCGGCACCTCGCAGACGGTCTTGCCGAACATCTGGATGAGCCGGCGGTACGAGTCCCAGGCGAACCTGTCGTTCTGACCCGCCTGCGCGGCGAGTCCCACCACGCTCTGGTCGTTGAGGCCGACGTTGAGGACGGTCTCCATCATGCCGGGCATGGAGAACTTCGCCCCGGAGCGGACGGACACCAGCAGCGGGTCCTGCGGGTCGCCGAGGCGCTTGCCCATCTCGCGCTCCAGCGCCCGGAGGTGCTCCTCAATCTGACCGGCCAGGCCGTCCGGCTCCCGGCCGGTCGCGAGGTACGCCTGACACGCCTCGGTGGTGATGGTGAAGCCGGGCGGCACGGGCAGGCCGAGGTTGGTCATCTCGGCGAGGTTCGCGCCCTTGCCCCCGAGCAGGTCCTTGAGGTCCTTGTTGCCTTCGGAGAAGTCGTAGACGTACTTGTGACCGTCGGTATCTTGCGCTGCCACCAGAGCCTCCCACGCGCGCCGGATTGACACTTAACGAAGGTTCAGGGCGAAGGTTAAGCGAAGATCGGGTGGCCTGGGACCGGTCGGTGACAATTGGCACAGCCATCACGACTATCCGCGTTCGTACCGGTTTTTGGGAACGCTTCCACGAGCACGATCACGCAATTTCTCCGGTCCTCGTATTGTTGACGACACTGGTTCTGCCGAAGCTCGCTTTTGCCATATCCGACGCGAACTAACCCCTTCCGGAGCCTTCGTCGTGTCCTCCCTTCCGCTCTCCTCCCCCACCCCCGACCCCGCCGCCGAGCCGGTCGCGCTGCCCACGCAGCACCAGCCGGAGGCCGGTGACCTGGCCGCGCTCGCGGCGCGGACGGCCGGTGCCGACCTGCTCGCCCCGCCGGTACGCCTCGACGACGTGGTGCCGGCGCCGGAGCGGGCCGAAGCGGACCCGACCGCGACGTTCACGCTCGACGGGGAGACCGCCATCCGGGTCACCGCCCACCCGGGCGCCCGGGAGGTGGCCGACCACCTGGCCGAGCTGCTCCGACCGGCGACCGGGTTCCCACTGCCCGTCACCGACACCCTCACGGCCGACCCGACCGGCACCCTGGCGCTCACCCTGGCCGGCACCACCCCGCCGCTCCCCGCCGCCGACCCCGAGCCCGCCGACCTCGGGGCGGAGGGCTACCGGCTCGACGTGACCGCCACCGGGGTACGCGTCGTCGCCGAGACCGCCGCCGGCCTCTTCTACGGCGTCCAGACGCTCCGACAGCTCCTCCCGGCCGCCGTGGAGAGCCCCACACCGGTGACCGCCCGTTGGGCGCTGCCCGGTGGCACGATCGTGGACCGGCCCCGCTTCCCGTACCGGGGCGCGATGCTCGACGTGGCGCGACACTTCTTCGCCGTCGAGGACGTCCAGCGGGTGATCGACCACCTGGCCCGCTACAAGCTCAACCACCTGCACCTGCACCTCACCGACGACCAGGGCTGGCGCATCGCCGTCGACTCCTGGCCGAGGCTGGCCACCGTCGGCGGGGCGAGCGAGGTCGGCGGCGGCCCGGGCGGGCACTACACAAAGGACGACTACCGGCGGATCGTCTCGTACGCGTCCGCCCGGCACGTCACCGTCGTCCCGGAGATCGACCTGCCCGGTCACACCAACGCGGCGCTCGTCGCGTACCCGCAGCTCGCGCCGGACAAGGTCCCGCCCGCGCCGTACACCGGCACCGAGGTCGGCTTCAGCTACGTCGACCCGGCCGACGAGCAGACGTACGACTTCATCGCCGACGTGCTCGGCGAGGTGGCCGCCCTCAACCCGGGGCCGTGGCTGCACATCGGCGGCGACGAGGCGTTCAAGGTCAAGGGCGAGGTCTACACCGGTTTCGTGGAGCGGGCGCAACAGCTCGTCGCCGACACCGGCAAGACCGTGGTGGGCTGGCACCAGCTCGCCCCGGCCGCGCACCGCGACGGGCGCGTCCTGCAATGGTGGGGTACGGACGCCGACGACCCCACCACCGCCGACGCCGTACGACGGGGCGCCCGGCTGATCGTCTCCCCCGGCAACCACGCGTACCTGGACATGAAGTACGCCGAGGACACCCCGATCGGACACGACTGGGCCGGCCTCATCGACGTACGGCGCGCGTACGACTGGGATCCGGGCACCCACGTCACCGGCGTGCCCAGCACGGCCGTCCTGGGCGTCGAGGCCCCGCTCTGGACCGAATCGGTCACCTCGCTGGCTGACATCGAGTTCCTGCTGCTCCCCCGCCTGCCCGCCATCGCCGAGCTGGGCTGGTCGCCCCGGGCGACGCACGACTGGGCCGGCTTCCGGGACCGCCTGGCCGGGCACGGCCCACGCTGGTCCACCGCCGGCATCACCTTCCACCCCAGCCCCGAGATCCCCTGGCCGGCGACCCCCACCATCCCCCGCCAACACGGCGCACCCCAGGCGGACCCGACGACCCCCTGAAGGCGCGGCACCACCTGAGGTCGCCCAGCCGGGAGGCGCCCAGGGTCGCGCTGGCGGGGGCGCCTGGGCGCCTGAGGTCGCCGGCCAGGGCGTGATCGACTCGGGATCGCCGGTGTCGGGGTATCCCGCACGCCCGGATACCCCGACATCGCCGACGTCGAGTCGATCACGCCTCGACCGACGACGGATGCCCCCATCGCCGGGGTTGCGCAGATAGATCCACTCCAGGTCGGCGATCTGGGGGTGTCCCTGCTCGGGGATGCCCCCAGATCGGCGATCCGGTGACGATCACGCCGGTAAGCCCCGCGCACGGCATCACGGATGCGAGGTCTGTCCCGTTCCGGCCGCCGGTGTGCTGTGGTCGGTGACACCGTGCGGGCGGAATCGCGGGCCGGGCGGGGTCGTTATACCTGGCACGCCGCCGCGACCCCCGGGTCGACGGGTGGCCGCCGGGAACACCCGGCGGGTCGGCGTCGTTACATCGCACGCATCGCCGAGCACCACCACGCCGGCTCGCGGCAGCCGCCGCCGGGAACACCCGCCAGACGGCGTCGTTACAACCCCCGCACGGCCGAGCGCCATGCTGGCTGGCCCGGGACGGAGCGCCCCGGGAACACCCGCCAGGCCGCCGTCGTTACACCCCCGCACGGCCGAGCACCACCGGGCCGTCCCCCGGTCTCCCGGCGGGAATGACCCGTCGGCCCGGACCGTTGCACCACCCCCGCGCAGACCCCCGTTCGTCGGGTCGCCGGGCTGGATCCCCCCGAAGCTTTCACCGCCCGGCACACCCCCGTGTGCCGTGTGCGTTTTCCCCTTTGAAGCAGAGGAGCACGCCATCATGCGTACCGATCTGATTCGTAAGACCGCCCTGACCGCTGCCGGCCTCGCCTTCACCGGTGGCGCCATCGCCGGCCCCGTCACCACCGCGTTCGCCGCCGAGAGCACCGCCAAGCCGGTGTCGCAGACCCAGTCGGACCGTAAGGGTCACGGTGAGCGTCAGCTGGGCGTGCGGTACGAGGCGCAGCCGAACTTCTACTACTGCGGTCCCGCCGCGGCCCGTAACGCCCTGAGCGTGCAGGGCAAGGACATCAGCGTGGACGCCATGGCCAAGGAGATGGGCACCACCGAAGCCGGCACCAACTCGATCAACGACATCACCCCGGTGCTGAACAAGGAGACCGGCAAGGCCGACGCCTACCGGTCGGTGGAGATCAGCAGCCCCGACGCCGACGCCAAGCAGACCGACACCCTGCGCGCCGACATCGTGAAGACCGTCGACGACGGTCGGGCCGTGGTCGCCAACATCGCCGGCACCAGCACCGACACCGACGGCAACACCCACTCCTTCGAGGGCGGGCACTACATCAGCGTGACCGGCTACCGCGACAACGGCAACGTCGTCCGGATCGCCGACTCGGCCGACCCGAACACCGCCGCCTACGACATCACCGTCGAGCACCTCGCCGACTGGATCGCCACCCGCGGCTACGCCACCAGCTGACCCACGCACCAGCACCACCGACAAGGGCCGGACCCCACCACGGGGTCCGGCCCTTCAGCATGCCCAGGTCACGTCGCCCCGCGCCCCGCGCGCCCCGCGCCCCGCGCCCCGCGCCCCGCGCCCCGCGCCCCGCGCCCCGCACCCCGCACCCCGCACCCCGCACCCCGCACCCCGCACCCCGCACCCCGCACCCCGCACCCCGCACCCCGCACCCCGCACCCCGCACCCCGCACCCCGCACCCCGCACCCAAGATCCTCACAACATCACCGATGTTGCTGCCTCAGACGCGCGGGAAACAGCAACAACCCCGATGTTGCGCGGATCTTGGCGACGAGCGGTCGGGCGAGGGTCCGTTGGGGGTGTCACAGGTCCTTTGGAGCTGATGTCGTGGACGAATCAGCGTGCGCCCGGCTGGAACCAGGCGGGACCAGGCGCGACCGAGGCGGGACCGAGGCGGGACCAGGCGCGACCGGGGAGGCGACCTGGGAGAAACGGGCCCGAGGCCGATGCTCCCCCCGGCATCACCGAAGCCGGCGCGAGCGGCATCGGCCAGGCAACGGTCGGCTACCAGGTGCCGTCTCCGGCCGAGTGGTGTCAGCCGCCGGAGTCGTCCATCTCGGCGCCCTCGGGGACGGTGTCGTCGTCCCGGCTGGCCAGCCAGCCGTCCGGCAGGGCGACCTTGCCCGGCGAGTTGGTACGGCCGCGCGGCTGGCCCAGTGCGGTGACCGGGAACGGCTCGGTCGGGTCGAGCTTGCCCAGCAGATCGTCGAGCTGGGCCAGGCTCTCGATCATCGCCAGCGAGCGGCGCAGTTCGCCGCCCACCGGGAAGCCCTTCAGGTACCAGGCGACGTGCTTGCGGAAGTCGGTGCAGCCGTCCCGCTCACCCCGGGCCGGGTTACGCGCGCCCGCCACGAACTGGTCGACCAGCAGCTCGGCGTGCCGGCGCATGGTCACCGCCACCTCGCCGAGGGTGGGCAGCCGCCGCTCCGGCCGACCGGTGAAGGCGGCCTCCAGGTCGGCGAAGAGCCACGGCCGGCCGAGGCAGCCGCGACCCACCACCACGCCGTCGACGCCGGTGTGCGCGACCATCCGCAGCGCGTCGTCGGCCTCCCAGATGTCGCCGTTGCCGAGCACCGGCACGTCGAGGGCCTGCTTCAGGGTGGCGATGGCGTCCCAGTCGGCGGTGCCCGAGTAGCGCTGCGAAGCCGTACGCCCGTGCAGGGCCACCGCGGCGACGCCGGCCTCCTGGGCGGCGAGCCCGGCCTCGACGTACGTCAGATGGTTGTCGTCGATGCCCTTGCGCATCTTGACCGTGACCGGCACTCCGGCGGGTGCGGCGGCATCCACCGCGGCCTTCACCAGGCGGGCGAAGAGCCGGCGCCGCCACGGCAGCGCCGCGCCGCCACCGCGCCGGGTGACCTTGGGGACCGGGCAGCCGAAGTTGAGGTCGATGTGGTCGGCCAGGTTGCGCTCGACGACGATCCGCACGGCGGCGGCGGTGATCTCCGGGTCGGTGCCGTAGAGCTGGAGGCTGCGGGGCTGCTCGTCGTCGCCGAAAGCGATCATGCGCAACGTCTTCGGGTTCCGCTCGACAAGCGCCCGGGTCGTGATCATCTCGCAGACGTAGATGCCGCCGCCCTGCTCCCGGCAGAGCCGACGAAAGCCGACGTTCGTGATACCGGCCATCGGCGCGAGCACCACCGGCGGTGACACCTGGTACGGCCCAAGGGTCAACGGGCGCAGCGCGGGCACGGTCGAGGCGGTCACCGCACAAGTGTACGGGGCCCCGACCGGCGCTTTCCGCGTCGGCCGGGGCCCCGTGCCCGGTGTCTCAGCAGCCGGGGAGGCGCTCGATCAGGTACCGCTCGACCTGGTCCAGGGAGACCCGCTCCTGACCCATGGTGTCCCGGTTCCGGACGGTCACAGCGTCGTCGTCCAGGGTGTCGAAGTCTACCGTCACGCAGAACGGGGTGCCGATCTCGTCCTGCCGGCGGTAGCGACGGCCGATCGCCTGCGAGTCGTCGAACTCCACCACCCAGCGCTTGCGCAGCAGCGCGGCGAGGTCCTTCGCCTTGGGCGACAGCGCCTCGTTGCGCGACAGCGGCAGCACCGCCACCTTGACCGGGGCCAGTCGCGGGTCGAACCGCATCACCGTGCGCTTGTCCACGCCGCCCTTGGTGTTCGGGGCCTCGTCCTCGTCGTACGCCTCGAGCAGGAAGGCGAGCACCGCGCGGGTCAGACCGGCGGCCGGCTCGATGACGTACGGCATCCAGCGCTCACCCTTGGTCTGGTCGAAGTACGACAGGTCGACGCCGGAGTGCTTGCTGTGCGTGGAGAGGTCGAAGTCGGTGCGGTTGGCCACACCCTCCAGCTCGGCGAACTCGGTCCCGCCGAACTGGAACCGGTACTCGATGTCGACCGTGCGCTTCGAGTAGTGCGAGAGCTTCTCCTTGGGGTGCTCGTACAGGCGCAGGTTGTCCGCCGAGAGACCGAGGTCGAGGTACCAGTTCCAGCGCTCCTGGAGCCAGTACTCGTGCCACTGCTCGTCGGTGCCCGGCTCGACGAAGAACTCCATCTCCATCTGCTCGAACTCGCGGGTCCGGAAGATGAAGTTGCCCGGGGTGATCTCGTTGCGGAACGACTTGCCGGTCTGCGCGATGCCGAACGGGGGCTTCTTGCGGGCGACCGTCTCGACGTTCTTGTAGTTGACGAAGATGCCCTGCGCGGTCTCCGGGCGCAGGTAGTGCAGACCCTCGTCGCTCTCCACCGGGCCCAGGTACGTCTTCATCAGGCCGTTGAACATCTTCGGCTCGGTGAAGGTGCCCTTGTTGCCGCAGTTGGGGCAGTTGACCTCGGCGAGCGAGGTGGGCGCGTGGCCGTGCTTGGCCTCGTACGCCTCCTCGATGTGGTCCGCCCGGAACCGCTTGTGGCAGAACTGGCACTCGGTGAGCGGGTCGACGAACTCGGCGATGTGGCCGGACGCCTCCCACACCTTGCGGGCCAGGATCACCGCGGAGTCGAGACCGACGACGTCGTCGCGCTGCTGGACCATGGTCTTCCACCACTGCCGGCGGACGTTCTCCTTCAGCTCCACGCCGAGCGGACCGTAGTCCCACGCCGACCGGGTGCCTCCGTAGATCTCGCTGGAGGGGAAGACGAAGCCTCGGCGCTTGGCGAGGCTGACGACGGCGTCGATACGGTCGGCTGGCATGTTTCCTCCTACGCCGGCTGGCGGTCGGCGGGGGCGAGATGTGGATGGAACGGTCGGTTCGGGACAACGGTACGACCACCGCCGCCCCGAGCCCAGCAGAATACCGGGGGCGGGTCAGCTCACCCCGCAGACCTCCATGCCGCCGGTCTGACCGTCCTGACCCAGGCTGACCTGCTGGCGCTCCCGGTCGCCGCCGGCCAGGGTCACGTCCACCGGAACGGTCAGGTTGGTGGTGTCCACCTCACCCACCCGGAAGGCGGTGACCTGCGGCTCGGCGGCCGCCCGCCGCTCGAACTCGGGACGCGACTCACGCCGCTGCGCATCGTCGCAGAGCTGCTCGTACGCCCGGCCGTAGTTGCGTTCGACGAGCGCCTGGTAGTAGTCGCCGGTCACCGTACGGCCCTGCTCGCGTACCGCCTGCACGCCGCTCACGGCCAGGCCCACCACGGCCGTGCCTCCTCCACCGCAGCAGAGCAGCACGGCGAGGGCGCCGACGCCGAGGCCGATCCAGAGCCGGGTCCGGCGCCCTTCGGTGGGGGGCGCGGCGAACGGCGGAGCCACACCGGGACCGGGCGGCGGGGCGGGTGCGGTCATAGGAGCAGGGTAGTGCCCGACGGCTCAGCGGTAAGGACCTGCGGCCCGATCACTCTCGGCGACCACCACGGCTCCGCCCGGCGCGGCACTGGCCAGCGCCTCGTACGCGGACGGCTCGTCCACCGACTCGGCGAGCAGCGGCACCGCGCTCACCTTGACCTCGAACGCGCCCAGCGCCCGCCGGTAGGTGCCGACCGACTCCCACTCGGTGACCAGCGACCAGTACCGGGGGTCGTCCAGGGCCCGGACCAGTTGGCCGCGCAGGTAGCCGGGGCAGGCGGCCAGCGCGGTGAGGGCGGCGTGCGCCCGTTCGGTGAAGCCGTCGGCGACATCGACGTCGACCACGAACCGGTTGGTCACCAGCACCGGGGGTTCCTCCTCGTAGAGTCTGTGGGATGCAGCGTACGCAGCGCCCCCTGCTGGCCCGGTTGGCCGGGGCGAACCCGACGTCGGTGTTCCTGCTCACCCTGGTGGTGGTGCTGGTGGCGTTCTTCACGCCGGGGGTGGTCGGCGGGCTGCTGACGCTGGCGCTCGCCGCCGCCCTGATCGCCCTGTTGGCGACCACCTGGCCGGTTCAGGCGCCGCAGACGAGGGTGGTCCGGCTGCTGATGCTGACCCTGCTGGTGACGGTGGGTCTGGCGAAGCTGCTCTGACATGCAAGCATGCGTTTTTGACAATCATTCTCATTACCACGGACAGTGGGGAACATGAGCAACCGCACCACGCCCCGCGTCCTGGCCGCCGCCGCTACCGCCCTGCTCGCCCTGGGCGCCGCCGCCGGCTGCTCCACCGGCGGCCCGGCCGGCGCCGATCCCCAACGGGTCGACGTGGTGGCCGCGTTCTACCCACTCCAGTTCGTCGCCGAGCGCGTCGGCGGCGACGCCGTCCGGGTGACCAACCTGGCCAAGCCCGGCGCCGAGCCGCACGACCTGGAGCTGAGCCCAAGCCAGGTCGGTGAGATCACCGAGGCCGAGCTGATCGTCTACCTCAAGGGCTTCCAGCCCGCGGTCGACGAGGCGATCGCGCAGGACGACGACGCCCCGGTGTTCGACGTGGCCGGCGTGCAGCCGCTGCTGGACGCCAGCGCCGGCGGCCACAACCACGAGGGCGAGGAGGAGGGCGAACAGGGGCACGGGCACGCGAAGGACCCGCACGTCTGGCTCGACCCGATCCGGCTCGCCGGCATCGGCGACCAGCTCGCCCAGCGGCTCGGCACGGTCGACAAGGCCCACGCCGCCGACTACACGGCCCGCGCCGCCGCCCTGCGCGCCGACCTGACCGCCCTCGACGGCGAGTTCACCAAGGGCCTGGCGACCTGCCAGCGGCGCGAGATCGTGACCAGCCACACCGCGTTCGGCTACCTGGCCGACCGCTACCGCCTCGAACAGGTCGGCATCACCGGGCTGAGCCCCGACGTCGAGCCCTCGCCGCAACGGCTCGCCCAGGTGGTCGAGGAGGCGAAGGAGCACCAGGCCACCACGATCTTCTTCGAGGCGCTGGTCAGCCCGAAGGTCGCCGAGACCATCGCCGGTCAGGTCGGCGCGAAGACCGCGGTGCTCGATCCGATCGAAGGACTCGCTCCGGGCAGCGACGCCGACTATTTTTCGGTGATGCGTAGCAACCTGCAGACCCTGCGGACGGCGTTGAGCTGCTCGTGAGCACCAACGTCATCACCGTCGAGCACGGCGCGGTCGGCTACGACGGCCGCCCCGTGCTCAGGGACGTCTCGCTCACCGTGACCGCCGGAGAGGTGGTCGCGGTGCTGGGCGCCAACGGCTCCGGCAAGTCCACGCTGATCCGTACGATCCTCGGCCTGGTCCCGCTCAGCGGCGGCTCGATCACCCTCTTCGACCGGCCGTTGCGCCAGTTCCGCCAGTGGCAGCGCATCGGGTACGTCCCGCAGCGGCTCGGCGCCGGCGGCGGCGTACCCGCCACCGTGCGCGAGGTGGTGGCCTCCGGCCGGCTGGCCCGCCGGGGCATCCTGCGCCCGCCCGGCGCGGCCGACCGGGCCGCCGTCGACGCGGCGCTGCGGGCGGTCGGGCTCGCCGACCGGGCCACCGACCCCGTCTCCACCCTCTCCGGCGGTCAGCAGCAGCGCACCCTGATCGCCCGCGCGCTGGCCGGCCGGCCGGAGCTGCTGATCCTCGACGAGCCCACCGCCGGGGTGGACGCGGCCAGCCAGGAGGCGTTCGCGGGCGCGTTGCGCGACTTCGTCGCCGACGGCGGAACGGTGCTGCTGGTGGCCCACGAGCTGGGCCCACTGCGACCGGTGATCAGCCGGGCGGTCGTCGTCCACCAGGGCGGCATCTGTCACGACGGCACGGTCCCGGACCCGGCCGGCCACCACGCGGAGCCCGACCACGACCACGTGCACCCGCACGGTCCCGACGAGCCCGCCGGGCTGTGGAGCAACTGACCATGGAACTCTTCCAGTACCCCTACATGCAGCGTGCCCTGATCGGCGCGCTGGTGATCGGCCTGGCCGCCCCGGCGCTCGGCATCTACCTGGTGCAGCGCCGGCTGACGCTGATCGGCGACGGCATCGGGCACGTGGCGTTGACGGGTGTCGGCGCCGGCCTGCTGCTGAACCGCTCCCCGGTGCTGGTGGCCGTGATCGTCGCCACTGCCGGCGCGATCGCCATCGAGCTGGTGCGCGCCCGCGGGCGTACCTCCGGCGATCTGGCCCTGGCCCTGCTCTTCTACGGCGGCATCGCCGGTGGCGTGCTGCTGGTCGGCCTCTCGGACGCGACAAGCGCCAACCTCAACGCCTACCTGTTCGGCTCGCTGCTCTCCACCTCGACCGACGACCTGATCACCGTCGGCGTGCTCGGCGCGGCGATCCTGATCACCATGATCGCCCTGCGGCCGGCGCTCTTCGCGATCAGCCACGACGAGGAGTACGCCCGGGTCTCCGGCCTGCCGGTGCGCACGCTCAACCTACTGATCGCGGTCACCACCGCGGTCACGGTGACCATCGCGATGCGGGCCGTCGGGGTGTTGCTGATCAGCGCGCTGATGGTGGTCCCGGTAGCCGCCGCCCAGCAGGTCACCCGGGGTTTCCGCAGCACGATGACCGCCGCCATGGCGCTCGGGTTCTTCGCCGCCGGCGCCGGCGTCTGGGTGGCCGCCACCGCCGACACCCCACCGGGAGCTTCGGTGGTGCTGCTGGCGATCGCCTCCTTCCTGGTGGTGGCCGTGGCCGGGGCGATCTGGCGGGCGATGCGTCGCCACACCGCGCCGGCGCCCGTACCGGCGGCGGAGCCGCACGAGGTCGTCCTGGACTGAACCCGATCGGCGGATGTCGGTGGTATTGGTTACCGTTGCAAGATGACCAGCGCAACGGGCTACGAGGGTTTCGACGGAGCCAGCGAACTGCTCCGAGCCTTGTCCGCGCCGATCCGTCTGGCCATCGTCAGCGAGCTGGCGGACGGCGAGCGGTGCGTACACGAGCTGGTGGAGAAGCTGGGCGCCGCGCAACCGCTGGTCTCCCAGCACCTGCGGGTGCTGCGCGGCGCGGGCGTGGTGCGCGGCTCGCGACGGGGCCGGGAGATCGCCTACAGCCTGGTCGACGAGCACGTCGCGCACATCGTGGCGGACGCGGTCAGTCACGCCGGGGAGGGATCATGAGCGAGAGCGGCGCCGCGGTACGCAACACCCGTCAACGCTCGGCGGTGAGCGCGCTGCTGGGCGAGATGGACGGCTTCCACAGCGCCCAGGATCTGCACGCGATGCTCCGGCAGCGCGGCGAACGGGTCGGCCTGACCACCGTCTACCGCACCCTCCAAGGCCTGGCCGACGCGGGCGAGATCGACGTGATGCGCCCGCCCGGTGGCGAGCACCTCTACCGCCGGTGCAGCGAGGGGCACCACCACCACCTGGTCTGCCGGGCCTGCGGCCGGACGGTCGAGGTGGCCGGGCCGGCGGTGGAGAGCTGGGCCGACCGGGTCGCCGCCGAGCACGGGTACGCCGACGTCAGCCACACCCTGGAAATCTTCGGCACCTGCCCGACGTGCGTCCGCTGATGGGCCTCCGGTTCACGCCGGTCCATCCGATAGGCAGCGACACGACGCTGCGCGACTGGCAGCACATCCACAACTCGATCATCCCGACGGCACCCCTGTCGGCCGACGAGATCGCCGCTCGCGCCCAACGCCACCTCCTCGAGGTCGCGTACGCCGACGGGGTGGCGGTGGGCTGCTCGACCGTACGTCCCCCGGCACCCGACACCGCGACCGTGATCGCCCGGGTCCGGCCCGAGAGCCGCCGGCACGGCTACGGGGAGCAGATCTACCAGCGCGGACTGGGCCGGGCCCGCGAGCTGGGCGCGCAGACCATCGAGACGGTCGTCCTGGCGTCCAACGACGACGGGCTGCGGTTCGCCCGTCAGCACGGCTTCGTCGAGATCGACCGGTACGTCCTGCCGGGTGACACCATCGCCTTCGTGGACCTGCGGCTCGCCTGATCGCTGGCTGGCCGCGGCGTTGCCGGCCCGAGCACCGGTATCGACGGGTGCCGGGCCGTCATCGTTCGTGGCACGCTGTCCGGCGTGAAGATCTACGCCGATCGGTTTCCGACCGCCGTCCGTCAGTTGCTCACCGACCTGCTCGTCGTCGTCTGGGTGTACGCCGCGATCCGCGCCGCCCTCTGGCTGCACGACCTGGTGCAGAAGCTCGCCGTACCCGGACAGAAGCTGGAGGGCGCGGGCGGTGGCCTCGCCGACAACCTCGCCGATGCCGGCGGCAAGGTACGCCGGGTGCCGCTGGTCGGTGACGAGCTGACCGCGCCCTTCCAGCGTGCCGCCGACGCCGCCCGAGGGCTCGCCGACGCCGGCCGCGAGCAGCAGCACCTCGTCGACCAGCTCGCCCTCGCACTCGCCATCGGGGTGCTGATCTTCCCGCTCGGGCTGGTGCTCGTCGGCTGGCTGCCGTTGCGGCTGCGCTGGATGCGCCGCGCCGGCTCGGCCGCGAAGCTCGCCGCCGTACCGGCCGGACGGGACCTGCTGGCACTGCGCGCGCTGGCCACCCAGCCGCTGGGCCGCCTCACCCGGATCGCGCCCGACGTCGCCGAAGCCTGGCGCCGCGGTGACGACGACACCGTCAACGCCCTGGCCGCCCTGGAACTACGCCACCTGGGCCTCCGCAACAAAACCCCCTAACCCCTCACCCCCGTCCCGCCTTGCCTCGCCTTGCCCCGCCGCCCCGCCCCGCCTCGCACCGCACTGCTCCGCCCCGCCGATCATGGACTTGTGGTGGGCGACAAAGTACCCGTAAAACCCCACAACAGGCACCACAACTCCATGATCGACATGACTGGGCGGCGACCACCCCGCGATCTTGCATTTTCTGTGGCGACGTAAGGGGCGAACCGTCCTGAATCGACGACCGAAAGTGCAAGATCGACGAGGGCGAGGGCGTGGACGGCGACGTGGGCAAGATTGACGAGGACAGAGGCGTGAACGAGGGCCCTGGGCAAGATCGACGAGGGCGAAGGGCTTGGGGTGTGTGGTGGCGGCTCGGGGGTGCGGGTGCAGGCCGTTAAGGTCGTCGGGTGTTCTACTTCCTGGTTGTCATCGCCGTCCTGCTGCTCGGGTACGCCGCCGTGCTGGTCTCCTTCGTGCGGCGGGGCAAGAAGATTCCGCCCGCCGCGTACCTCGCGCTGGCCGTGCTCAACGGTCTGATCCTGGCGGGAGTGCTGGCCTGGGCGGTCGCCCGCTGACCTGCGGCAACGCCACGTCTTGCCCCGCGACGCCACACCCCGCCACGCGACACCCCGCCACCCGACACCCCGCCCCGCCACGCGACAACCCGCCACGCGACACCCCGCCACGGCCCGGCCGCCCAGGCCGCCCAGGCCGCCCCAAGATCGTGCCTGAACCAGGAAGTAGTGGCATCGTGGTCGGAGGGATGCCACCGAATCCAGGATCGAGCGTGATCTTGCATCGCCCTCGGGCGTGATCCTGCATCGCCCTCGGGCGTGATCTTGCATCGCCCTCGGGCGTGATCTTGCATCACCCTCGGGCATGATCTTGCACCGCTCTCGGGCATGGGCTTGCGACAGGGTCGGGCGCGATCTCGCGCAGCGACCGGTTACGGCTTCGGGGGGATGCGGCGGCGGACGTCCTCGGCGGTGGACGGGCCGGGCTGCCAGCGGGCCACCCAGGGCAGCTCGGCGGACGGGGTGACGACGCCCTCCTCCAGGCTCGCGTAGCGGCCGGCGAGGATCCGTTTGGCGGCGGCGGTGTCGACCGAGTCGGTGTTGTCCCAGAGGGCGGCGAACAGGGCGTCCACCCGGACCCGGGCCTGCCGGCAGAAGAGGTCGGCCAGCTCGACGTTCTCGGGCCGGGCGTCGCGCTCGGCGGTGGCCCGGACGCAGACGGCGGACATCGCGAACAGCTCCGCGCCGATGTCCACGATGCGCCCGAGGAACGCCTGCTTGCGCTCCATCTTGCCCTGCCAGCGGGACATCGCGTAGAACGTCGAACGGGCCAGCTTGCGCGACGCGCGTTCCACCTGGCGCAGGTGGCCGGCGAGGGGGCCGAACTCGGCGTACCCGGATGGGCTCTGGCCCTTGCCGACCGTGAGGGTCGGCAACCACCGGGCGTAGAACGCTCCCGCCCGTGCCCCGGCGCGGGCCTTGCGGCCGAGCCCCGCCTCCGGGTCGATGATGTCGCCGGCCACCGACAGGTGGGCGTCGACGGCCTCCCGGGCGATCAGCAGGTGCATGATCTCGGTGGAACCCTCGAAGATCCGGTTGATGCGCAGGTCGCGGAGCACCTGTTCGACGTTGGCCGGGCGTTCACCCCGGGCGGCGAGTGAGTCGGCGGTCTCGTAGCCGCGTCCGCCGCGGATCTGGACCAACTCGTCGGCGATCTTCCAGGCCATCTCGCTGGCGTAGAGCTTGACCAGCGCCGCCTCGATCCGGATGTCGTTGCGGTCGTCGTCGGCGAGCAGGCAGCACAGGTCGAGCATGGTCTCCATGCCGTACGTGGTGGCGGCGATGAAGGAGAGCTTCTGGGCGACGGCCTCGTGCTCGCCCACCGGCCGGCCCCACTGGACGCGGTCGGCGGCCCATCCCCGGGCCACGTTCAACGCCCACTTGCCGGCGCCCACGCACATGGCCGGAAGGGAGAGCCGGCCGGTGTTGAGCGTGGTCAGGGCGATCTTGAGCCCCTTGCCCTCGCCGCCGATGACGTTCTCGGCGGGCACGAACACGTCGTGGAACCGGGTCAGACTGTTCTCCAAGCCGCGCAGGCCGACGAACTCGTTGCGCCGCTCCACGGTGATGCCGGCGCTGTCGCCCTCCACCACGAACGCGGTGATGCCGCCGCGTCGTCCCTCGGCGGCGGGTACCCGGGCCATCACCACCAGTAGGGTGGCCACGGTGCCGTTGGTGGCCCAGAGCTTCACCCCGTTGAGCCGGTAGCCGGTGCCGTCCTCGGTCGGCTCGGCGGTGGTGGCGAGTCGGGCCGGGTCCGAGCCGACGTCGGGCTCGGTGAGCAGGAACGCGGAGACCTCGCCGGCGGCGAGCCGGGGCAGGAAGCGTTGCTTCTGCTCGGCGGTGCCGAACATCTTCAGCGGTTGCGGCACGCCGATCGACTGGTGGGCCGAGAGCAGCGCCCCGATCGCCGGGCTGACCGAACCGGCCAGCATCAGCGCCCGGCAGTAGTGCAGGTTGCTCAGCCCCAGGCCGCCGTACTTCCGGTCGATCTTCATGCCGAACGCGCCGAGGTCGGCGAGGCCGTGGAAGACGGAGTCCGGGATGGCGGCGTCCCGCTCGATGGCCGCGCCGTCCACCTCGGCGGTGACGAAATCGCGGAGCCGGCCGAGGAAGTCCTCGGCGCGAGCCGCGTCGGCCGGGTCGGCGCGCGGCCACGGGTCGATGAGGTCGAGGCGGAACCGGCCGAGGAACAACTCCTTGCCGAAGCTGGGACGGTCCCAGGTGGACTCGCGCGCGGCCTCGGCGACCCGGCGAGCCTCCTTCTCGGAGACCTGCCCGGCCTCGGCCGGCAACGGCGCGGCGGACCCGGCAGTCCCGCCAGCGGCAGAAGCGGCAGCGCCGCCAGCAGCCGGCACGGCAGGCCCGGCGGCGGCAGAACCGGCAGCGGCAGACCCGGCGGCGGTCTCGGAATCGGGGCCGTCCGGTGCCGGTCGGCCGTCCTGTGTCGTGGTCACGGCTGCCCCCTCGAAACTCGGTGCGGCTGCTCGACGTGCGCGACTAACGCCACGCTACCCCCGCTTGTTACCCAGGGGTAGCGTCGCGTGAACATCGAGAGCGGTCAGCCGACGCTGAGAGTGTCCGGGTCGTCGTCCTCGTCGTCGATGTCGTCCTCACCCCAGTTGCGGCGGGCGAACGGCAGGATCACCCAGAAGACGAGGAACCAGAACCCGGCGAGCGCGCTCAGCACGAAGGCGATCGGCCGGTCCAGCACGAAGTCGGTGATCAGCAGCACCGCACTGACCATCGCGATCAGCATGAAGGCGAGGCCACCGGTCGCCATCCGGTGCGCGAACCGCACCAGTTCCGGCTTGCGCCCCTGGCGGAACAGCGCCCGGTGGAACGCCACCGGCGAAATGATCATCGCGGTAGCGGCGGCCGCGGCCAGCAGGGCGACGATGTAGACGTCGCGCTGGAACTCGCTGGTCCGGGTGAACCCGTTGCTGAACGGCAGGGTGAGCAGGAAGGCGAAGAGGATCTGCACGCCGGTCTGGGCGACCCGCAACTCCTGGAGCAGGTCAGCGAAGTTGCGCTGCCACCGTTGCTTCTCGGTCTCCTTGGACACCCGCTACCTCCGGTGAGACGGTACTGCCGGCGGTCCCGGCCGCCGGCAGCAACGCCAATGCCCCACCCGGCCGAGCCCGAAACTGGCTCACGACACCAGCCGTTCACCGGGCGGCAACGTCAGGACCCGCGACGGATCCGGCCCGCGTACCGGGCCTCCAGCGCGTTGTTGTGCGCGTCGCCGTCCGGGATGTTCGCCGACAGGTACACCGGGGGCCGCTCCCCCGCCGCGAGCAGCCGGGCCACCACCTCCACGGTGATCTGCTGGGCCAGCAGCGCGGCCGTGATCGAGGAGACCGCGCCGACCGCGCCCCCGCCCGGCAGCGGCAGCGTCGCGTCACCGTACGGGGCGCCGTTGTCGAGCACCACGTCGGCAATATCGGCCAGTTTGCGTCCGGACGGGTGGCGGGAGGTCATCCGGCCGGAGTGCTGCGCGGAGGTGATCGCCACCAGCGCGTGGCCCCGCTGCTTGACCAGCGTGGCGAACTCGACCATCGCGCCGTTGACCCCGGAGTTCGAGGCGAGCACGAAGACGTCGGCGGGTCGCACCGGGGCCAGCTCGTAGAGCCGGTGCGCCACCGCCGGGTCCCGTTCCAGCAGCGGTCCGAGCAGGTCGGTCGGCTCACCGCCGAGGAGCACCAGGTCCCGCAGGGCGATCCGGTTGGTGGGCACCAGCCCGCCCGCCCGGCCGGCGATCTCCATGGCGAGGGCCTCCGAGTGCCCGGTGCCGAAGGCGTGCACCACCCCGTCGGCGCGTACCGCCTCGGCGATCAGGTCGGCGGCCCGACCCACGGCCTCGGCCTGGCTGGCGGCCACCCGGGCCATCGTCTCGGTCACCACGGCCAGGTAGTCCTCGGCGCTCACCGTCATACGTCCTCCGTCCGTCTGTTGCGGGCGAACCACCGCACCGCGAAGTCGACCGCCGCCCGCTGGCGTACCAGCCTCGCCGTTCCGGTGCCCACCGGGCCGAGGCGGACCACCGTCGTGTCGTCGAGGTCGCGGCCCAGTGCGCCGAAGTCGCTCGAATCGAGCCGGGCGTCCTGCCACCACACCCACTCGCGGCCCCCGTCGGCGGTCCGCACCGCCGCGCCCAGCCGCTCCCGGACGACTGTGGGACGGCGGTACTCGGCCAGGTGCAGCGAGGTGTTGACGCCGTGGTCGACGCCGAGCAGCAGCACGTCGGCGTCCAGGTCGTAGAGCCGGGCCAGCGGTGAGACCTCGCCGAGCATGTCGGCCAGGGCGTGCCCGGCGACCACCCGCTCGGCCGCCGGGCCGAGCGCCGCGAACGACACCTGGGGGTGCGTGCTGCGCCGCGCCCCGGGCCAGCAGCGGACCGTCTCGGCGAGGACGCCCATGTACCGGCTCGGCGTGACCACCGGGTCGAAGCCGGGCATCTCGGCGCGGATCAGCGGCCACCAGTCCACCGGCACCGGCGGGTTCCGCCACTGCGCGGGGTCGCTGTTGTCAGGGGTGTGGGTGGGCACCACGATCGTGCCGTCCGGGCCGAGCGCGTCCCGCAGGGCGAGCACCAGTGCCTGCGGCCCGCCGCAGACATAACCCAGCTCGCGCATCCCGGTGTGCACGAGCACCGTCGATCCGGGGCGTACGCCCAGCAGCCGGAGTTGCGCGGCGATCGACCGGCGGGTGCCCGGTCCGCCGGTGGGCACGGTCACCGCTCTCCCCCGCCCGGCACGACTCAGGCCGTCCCGGCGACCCGGGCCAGGACCGCCTCGGCCAGCGCGGCGGGCGCGGCGTCGGGGATCCAGTGGCTCACCCCGGCCAGGGGTACGAAGAGGTAGTCGCCGGTGACGTGGGTGGCGCACGCCTCGGCGGCGGTCCGGCCGATCGCGACGTCCCGGTCGCTCCACACGTAGCTGGTCGGTACGGCGACCGGGCCGACGGCGGCCAGGTCGGCGCGGGACATGGCCCGGTACCAGTTCAGGGCGGCGGTGAGCGCGCCCGGCTCGCGCATCGGGTCGGCGTACCGGTTCACCCGGGCGGCGTCGCCCACCCCGCCGAGCAGCTTGCGCAGCGCCGTCGCGTGCCACGCCAACAGCACCTTCTCGGCCTTGTCCGGCTTGCGGAACAGCGCGATGTACGACGAGCGGGCCTTCTGTTGGGCGTCCGTGGCGAGCGCGTGCGCCATGGCCGCCGGATGCGGCACCGACACCGCGGTCAGCGTCCGGACCCGCTGCGGGTGCGCGGCGGCCACCGCCCAGGCCACGACCGCGCCCCAGTCGTGGCCGACGAGGTGCACGGCGTCCAGACCGAGCGCGTCGAGCACCGCCACGGCGTCGGCGACCAGTTCGGGGATGCGGTACCCCGCCACCTCGGCGGGGCGCGCGCCCGGCGAGTAGCCCCGCTGGTCCAGCGCGTACGTGCGCAGGCCGGCGTCGTGCAGCCGCGGCACGACCTCGTCCCACTCGCCGCTGTGCTGCGGAAAGCCGTGCAGCAGCAGGACGGGGTCGCCGTCGGACGGGCCGCCGGTGCGTACCTCGAACGTCAGACCCCGCGCGTCGACCTGCATGATCGTCAGCCTACCCAGCCGTCGTCGCGTCGGCCCGGATGCGCGGACCCCGGGACGCCCTGCTGGGCCGTTACCCCTGGTCGGTGCTAGCGTCAGCGAGACAACTTCACATCCGACAGGGGAGCGCACAGCGCTGAGAGTGCGGGTACGCCCGCAGACCCTCGAACCTGATCTGGGTAATGCCAGCGCAGGGAGTTCGGTCGACCTCCAGCCGCGCCGTGAGTCCGGTGCCACCGGTCGCGCGGCGTGCGTCTTCTCCTGGTTCGTACCACTGAACTGGGAGCACAGCATGGACAACACCACCAACCGTTGGCGCACGATCGACATCGTGGTCGCCTCGGTGATCGCGGTCGCCTTCGGCGTCATCTTCTGGGCCTGGGGCCTGGTCTGGAGCGCCACCGAGGGCGCGTTCGCCTTCTTCCCGCCGGCGCAGACGCTGATCTACGGCGTGTGGCTGATGCCGGCCGTGGTCGGCGGGCTGGTCATCCGCAAGCCCGGCGCGGCGCTCTACTGCGAGACGGTGGCGGCGGTCGTCTCCGCGCTGCTGGGCAGCCAGTGGGCCGGCACGGTCATCCCGCAGGGCATCGTGCAGGGCATCGGCGCCGAGCTGGCGTTCGCCGCCTTCCGCTACCGCTCGTACCGGCTGCCGACCGCCATGCTGGCCGGCGCGCTCACCGGCCTCAGCGCGGCGCTGTTCGACTTCTTCGTCTGGAACAGTGAGACCGAGCTGGTCAACTACCGCATCCCGTACGCCCTGCTCACCATCGTCAGCGCCACGATCATCGCGGGCGTCGGCGGCTGGGCGCTGACCCGCGCCCTGGCCAACACCGGCGTCCTGGACCGCCTCCCGTCAGGCCGCACCCGCGCCCTGATCTAGAACCTGCCCTTACCTCGTTGATCAAGAGGTTGGCGTCACCGCGAGGCGGGTTTCTGACGCGAACCTCTTGATCAACGACGACGGCGACCCGGGAGGAGGGGTGGTGGGGGTACTGCTGCGGGGGTTTGGGTGGCGGCACGCCGGGCGGCGGGCGTGGGCGCTGCGGGGGGTGGATCTGCGGGTGGCGGACGGGGAGCGGGTGCTGCTGCTCGGGCCCTCGGGGGCCGGCAAGAGCACCCTGCTCGCCGCCCTCGCCGGGCTGCTGCCCGAGGACTCCGGCGAGCAGGAGGGCACCGTCGAGATCGACGGGCTCGCCCCCCGCAAGGGCCGTGAGCGGGTCGGGATCGTCTTCCAGGACCCGCAGACCCAGCTGGTGATGGCGCGCAGCGGCGACGACGTCGCGTTCGGGTTGGAGAACCGGGGCGTACCGACCGACGAGATCTGGCCGCGCGTCGACGAGGCGCTGCGCCGGGTCGGCTTCCCGTACCCCCGGGACCGCAACACGGCCGCCCTCTCCGGCGGCGAGCAGCAGCGCCTCGCCCTGGCCGGCGCGCTGGCCCTGCGGCCCGGCCTGCTGCTGCTCGACGAGCCCACCGCGAACCTCGACCCGGCCGGGGCCGCCCTCGTCCGGGACGCGGTGGCGGGCGCGCTGGACGCCGACACCACCCTGATCCTCGTCGAACACCGGGTCGCCGAGGCCTTGCCGCTGGTCGACCGGGTGGTCGTCCTGGAGCCCGGCGGCGGCGTCCGCGCGGACGGGCCACCCGACACGGTCTTCGCCGCGCACGGCGACGCCCTCGCCGCCGAGGGGGTCTGGGTGCCCGGTCACCCCATCGCGCCGCGCCGGGCCACCGCCGCCGCCGGCGACGTGTTGCTCACCGCCGACCGGCTCGGCCTGCCGTCGCGGCTGGGCCCCACCGATCTGACGGTACGCGCCGGAGAGGCCCTCGCCGTACGCGGACCGAACGGGGCCGGCAAGTCCACCCTGGCGCTGCTGCTCGGCGGACTGCTCAAACCGGGAACGGGCCGGGTGACCGCCTCGGCCGAACTGGCCGGCACCCACCAGCGCACTCCCCCGCACCGCTGGCGCGCGCCCGTGCTGGCCCGACGGATCGGATCGGTCTTCCAGGACCCGGAGCACCAGTTCGTCACCGGCACCGTCTTCGACGAACTGGCGCTCGGCCCCCGCCGGACGGGTCAACCCGAGGCGGCCGTCAAGGAGACGGTGGCCGGGCTGCTCGAACGGTTGCGGCTGACCCGGCTCGCGGTGGCCAACCCGTACACCCTCTCCGGCGGGGAGGCGCGACGCCTCAGCGTGGCGACGGCCCTGGCCACCGCGCCCCGCCTGCTGATCTGCGACGAACCCACCTTCGGCCAGGACCGGCGCACCTGGCGTGAGCTGGTCGACCTCTTCGCGGACCTGCGCGACGCCGGGCACGGCGTCGTCAGCGTCACCCACGACCCGGACTTCGTCGCGGCGCTCGCCGACCGCACCGTCACCCTGGAGCGGCCGTGAGGGTGGTGACGCGCGACCGACGCCTCGGAGCGGCCGTGAGGATGGTGTCGCGCGGCAACCGACGCCTCAGAGCGGCCGTGAGCGTGGTAGCGCGCGGCAACCGACGCCTCGGAGCGGCCGTGAGCGTGGTAGCGCGCGGCAACCGACGCCTCGACGCCGGACGGGAGGCGCGCGGATGATCAGCATCGAACCGGTCGCCCGGCCCGGAGCGCCGCTGGCCCGGCGCAACCCGGTGGCGAAGCTAGCCGCTGCGCTGGTCTTCTCGTTCACCCTGCTGGCCACGCTCGACCCGGTGGCCCCCGCGATCGCCATCGGCGTCGAACTGGCCGTGCTGCCGCTGTTCGGCCTGCGCTACCGGGTGCTGGCCCGGCGGGCCCTGCCGTTGCTGCTCAGCGCCGTCGGCATCCTGGTCACCCTGGTGCTCTTCGCGGCTGACCAGTCCGGTCGTGTCCTGCTGCACGCCGGACCGGTACTGGTGAGCACCGGCGTGCTGCTCACCGCGCTCGGACTGGTGCTGCGGATCTTCGCGGTGGCCCTGCCCGGCGTGATCGTCTTCGCCACCACCGACCCGACCGACCTGGCGGACGCGTTGATCCAGAACGCGAAGGCGCCCGCCCGGTTCGCCGTCGGGGCGCTGGCCGCGTTCCGGCTGGTACCGCTGCTCGGCCAGGAGTGGCAGATGATCAGCATGGCCCGACGCGCACGCGGCGTCGACGCGGGACGCAATCCCGTGGCCAAGTTACGACTCTTCGCGTCCACGGCGTTCGCACTGCTGGTCGGGGCGATCCGTCGAGGTACCCGGCTGGCCGTCGCGATGGACGCCCGCGGCTTCGACGCCGGCACACCCCGTACCGTTGCCCGCCGACAGCGCTTCGGACTCGCCGACACGCTGCTGATCGTCGGCGCGGCCGCGCTGGCCGGCGCGGCGCTGACGACGAGCATCCTGGCCGGAACCTTCCGCCCCCTGCTCGGCTGACACCGCCGCGCCGCGCCACGGCCTGCGGCCACGGCGTGCCGGACCACGGCGTGCGGGGCCACGCCGTGCGGGGCCACGGCGCGCCGGGCGGCATGCCGGACCGCCGCGTGTGTGGCCGCCACGTGCGTGGTCGCCGCATGCCGGGCGACGTGCCGGGCCTGGGCAGGGCCGCCGCACGCTGGCCGCCGCGTGCCGGGCCGCAGCCCGGGCTTGGGCAGGGCCGGCGGGCCGGTCGATCGGCGGCCAGCCGGTGGCAAGATCCGCGCAACTTCGGGGATGTAGTGGCCTCACCAGAGTGGGAAGCCACTACATCCCGGACGTTGCTGTCACCGACCGGCGCCCACGGCCCCGGACGGCTCGGTCAGCTACGCCGGAAGGCGTAGCGGCGGGTCTGGCCCGCCGGCTGACTGCGGCCGCCGGCCGAGCGGCTGCCGCCCGTCGGCGGTCCGGCCGTGGGCGCGGACGGTCGCCGGGCCGGCGTCGGCAGATCCTCCACCGCCGGCGCGTCGACCGCCGCCGGCACGTCGACCGGCAGTGCCACGTCGGTCGGGACAGCTCCGGGCCGCAACGGCTCGATGGTCGCCGCCGGGTCGACCAACGCCGCCAGCGGCGTGGGCTCGACCAGGGCCGCCGGCAGCGCCGACTCGCCCTCGGCAGCAGGGCTGGCCGGGCCGTGGTCGGCCGCCGGGACCTGTCCGGACGGGGTCATCTTCGGGGTACGGGACTTCTTCGGGTTACGCCTGGCGGGCATCCGGGCCTCCTTCGGTGCCGACCGTCCCGGCCGTTCCCGCGCTCCGGCGGTCGGTCGGATCGGCTGGTGACCGTCGCGGCGCGACGGTGGAGTGGGAGGGACTGCTCACCGGGATCGGGCGGCTGACGCCGTCGACGGCGCAGGGAAGAGCGCGCGACGCCCGGGAGCGCACGGACCGCGACGCGGGGCGGCGGACCGGCTCGGAAGGGGGCGTCAGTTACGCATGCCGAGACCCTAACCGCCGACGGGGAGGACGCGCATCCGAATTACTGGCACGATCGGCACATGCTGATCGCGTTCTCGATCACTCCGCTGGGCGGTGGCGAATCCGTGGGCGACCTCGTCGCCGAGGCGGTACGGGTGGTACGCGCGTCCGGGCTGCCGAACCGGACCGACGCCATGTTCACCACTGTCGAGGGCGAGTGGGACGAGGTGATGGCGGTGGTCAAGCGGGCCGTCGACGTGGTGGCCGCGCAGGCGCCCCGGGTGAGCGTCGTCCTCAAGGCCGACGTCCGACCCGGGGTCACCGATGCGCTCACGGCGAAGGTGGCGCGGGTGGAGGAACGACTCGCCCAGGGGTGAGCGGCCGGTGCGACGACCGCGATGTACGTGGTGGACGGACGGCCCGCGACCAGGCGGTGACCCGCCGTGGGACGACCTGCCCGTGATGCCGGATGCCGCGATACCGTCGCAGGGACAGTTCGACGGCGAGAGGTGGCGGCACGAATGGCTCAGCAGGCGACAGCGCAGATCGGCGTGACCGGGCTGGCGGTGATGGGCCGGAACCTGGCCCGCAACCTGGCCCGCAACGGCTTCACCGTGGCGGTGCACAACCGGTCCCCGGAACGCACCCGCAGCCTCGTCGCGGAGCACGGCGACGAGGGCACCTTCGTGCCCGGTGAGACGATGGCCGACTTCGTGGCGTCGCTGGAGCGTCCCCGCGCGGTGATCGTGATGGTCAAGGCGGGCGCGCCCACCGACGCGGTCATCGACGAGCTGGTACCGCTGCTGGACGAGGGCGACATCATCGTCGACTGCGGCAACGCGCACTTCGCCGACACCCGCCGCCGCGAGGAGTCGCTACGCGCGCAGGGGCTGCACTTCAGCGGCACCGGCGTCTCCGGCGGCGAGGAGGGCGCGCTGCTCGGCCCGAGCATCATGCCGGGCGGCTCCGACGAGTCGTACGCGAAGCTCGGGCCGATGTTCGAGAAGATCGCCGCCCAGGTGGACGGTGTGCCGTGCTGCACGCACGTCGGGCCGGACGGCGCCGGGCACTTCGTCAAGATGGTGCACAACGGCATCGAGTACGCCGACATGCAGCTCATCGCCGAGGCGTACGACCTGCTGCGGGCCGGGCTGGACGCCACCCCGGCGGAGATCGCGGAGATCTTCCGGGAGTGGAACAGCGGCGAGCTGGAGTCGTTCCTCATCGAGATCACCGCCGACGTGTTGGCGCACACCGACGCGGCGACCGGTCGCGCGTTCGTCGACATCGTGCAGGACCGGGCCGAGCAGAAGGGCACCGGCCGGTGGACCGTGCAGAGCGCCCTGGACCTGGGCATTCCGATCACCGGGATCGCCGAGGCGACGTTCGCGCGTTCGCTGTCCGGGCACGTCGACCAGCGTGAGGCGGCCCGCCGGGCGTTCCCGGACGCCGGTGAGAAGTGGCAGGTGGCCGACCGGGACGCGTTCGTCGAGGACGTCCGCCGGGCACTGCTCGCTTCCAAGATCGTCGCGTACGCGCAGGGCTTCGACCACATCCGCGCCGGCAGCAGCGAGTACAACTGGGACATCGACCTGGGCGGCACGGCGACCATCTGGCGGGGTGGCTGCATCATCCGGGCCCGCTTCCTGAACCGCATCCGCGAGGCGTACGACGAGCAGCCCGACCTGCCGACGCTGCTGGTGGCGCCGTACTTCGCCGAGGCGGTCAGCGCGGGCGTGCCGAGCTGGCGGCGGGTGGTGGCCGACGCGGCGCAGGCGGGTGTGCCGACGCCGGCGTTCTCGTCGTCGCTGGCCTACTTCGACGCGCTGCGGGCCGAGCGGCTCCCCGCCGCGCTGATCCAGGGTCTGCGGGACAACTTCGGCGCGCACACCTACCAGCGGGTCGACCGCGAGGGCTCGTTCCACACCACCTGGGCCGGCGACAAGACCGAGTCCCCGGCGTAACGCCCACGGCCCACGGCCCACGGCCCACGGCCCACGGCCCACGGCCCACGGCCCACGGCCCACGGCCCACGGCCCACGGCAAGATCGTGCTCGAACCATGATGTAGTGGCCTCCGCAATGCAGGGAGGCCACTACATCCATGTTCGAGCACGATCATGAGGGCCCTGCGGACACTCAGGCCACCGTGGCGTGCATCTCCCAGACGAGGATCTCGGCCGGCTCGTCGGCGCTGACCCGTCGACCGCCGGTCATGGTGAGCCTCGCCGCGTCGCCGGTGCCGAGGGGGCCGCTGCCCTCCAGGGTGACCGTGCCGTCGGGCACGTACAGGTGCACGAAGGGTGCGTCCGGGATGGTGACCTCGTCGCCGGGGCGGAGGCGGGCGGCGTGCAGGGTCGCGTACCGGTTGCGGATCCGGATGGCGGACGCGCCGTCGTAGCGGTCCATCCCGGAGGCGATCGGCACCAGGCCGCCGCGCAGCAACTCGTCCTCGATCTCCAACTGCTCGTAGCCGGGGTCGACACCCTGCTCGTCGGGGAGCACCCACATCTGCACGAAGTGCACCGGGTCGCTGTGCGGCTGCTGGTTGTTCAGGCGCCAGGCGTCGTTCTTCTCCGAGTGCAGGATGCCGGTGCCGGCGCTCATCCGCTGCGCCAGGCCCGGGTAGATGACACCGGAGTGGCCGGTGGAGTCCTGGTGCACCAGCGAACCCCGCAGCACCCAGGTGACGATCTCCATGTCCTGGTGCGGGTGGGTCTCGAAGCCGGCGCCCGGCCGGACCACGTCGTCGTTGTTGACCAGCAGCAGCCCGTGGTGGGTGTTGGCCGGGTCGTAGTGCCGGGAGAACGAGAACGAGTGCTTGGAGTCCAGCCAGGAGATCCGGGTGGCGAAGCGGTCCTGGGCGCGGCGTACGTCGACCGCCGGGGCGGGTGCGGTCACCAGGCACGCTGCCCGGCGTCGGGGGTCGACGGCGCCCAACTCAGGGCCGGCTCTCCGATGGCCAGTTCGGCGATCTCACCGGTACGCAGCGCGGGGGTGTGACCGAACTCCGCGCAGTGCTGCTCGGCGATCTCGGCGCAGATCTCGGCGACCTGCTCACAGATCGGGTCACCCAGGTCGGCCGCGTTCAACGCCATGATCATTTTGTACCGGAGATCCCGCACACCCACCCCCACCCGACAGTTCCCGCTCCCCCTCCCGAACCCTACCGACCCCCACCCCGACAAGCCCCAAAATCCCCCACCCCGCACCCCAACCCTGAGCCCTCAGCCCTCAGCCCC
Source organism: Micromonospora sp. bgisy143 (assembly GCF_057708145.1). Lineage (NCBI taxonomy): Bacteria > Bacillati > Actinomycetota > Actinomycetes > Micromonosporales > Micromonosporaceae > Micromonospora > Micromonospora sp. bgisy143. The sequence continues at coordinate 24,653 of NZ_JBYIRN010000012.1, read as the reverse complement.
GCCGATCTTGCACTTATGGTGGTCGATCAGTCCACTTCCGCACCTTTCGTCGCCACCGAAACTGCAAGATCGGCGGGACTAAGGGGTGGGGCGTGGGGTGGGGGTATGGGGAGGCGCCGCCTCGCACGAGTTTGTGCGGGGCGGCGCCGGGTTGGGGAAGTGGGTCGGTGGGGAGCGTTACCAGAATCGGCGGCGCTTGGCTTTCTGCGGGCGGATCAGGTCCGCACCCTTCGTCAGCAGCCGCGTCGCCCCGGAGGGACCACGCCGGGCCTCCAGGGTGTGGCTGAGCCGGCGCGCGCCGGCCGCGGCCAGTGGCACCGCGACGGCCATCACCGCCCACTGGGCAATGCGCTTCTGGATCATGTGGGTTCACCTCCGTCAGTGGCTCCTGACGTTCCTGGTACCCAGCGTGACGTGTGGGTAAGCCTGTTCAGGCCGTCGGGGCCACCGGATTGGGTAGCGCGCCCCCGAAGCGCCGGTCCCGCTGGGCGTACAGCTCGCACGCGTACCAGAGGTGGCGGCGGTCGAAGTCCGGCCAGAGCGTGTCGAGGAAGACCAACTCGGCGTACGCGGTCTGCCAGAGCAGGAAGTTGGAGATCCGTTCCTCGCCGGAGGGCCGCAGGAACAGGTCCACCTCCGGGATCTCCGGGTGGTAGAGGTATTTCGCGACGGTCTTCTCGGTGACCTTCGCCGGGTCCAGTCGACCGGCCGCCACGTCCCGGGCGATCGCGGCGGCGGCGTCGCCGATCTCGGCCTGCCCGCCGTAGTTGACGCAGAACTGCAGGGTGAGCGTGGAGTTGTCGCGGGACATCTCCTCGGCGGTCTGCAACTCGGAGATGACGCTCTTCCACAGCCGCCCCGGCCGCCCCGACCAGACCACCCGGACACCCAGGTCGACCAACTGGTCACGGCGTCGCCGGATGACGTCCCGGTTGAACCCCATCAGGAACCGGACCTCGTCGGGCGAGCGCCGCCAGTTCTCGGTGGAGAACGCGTACGCCGACAGGTAGGGGATGCCCATCTCGATCGCGCCCTCGATGGTGTCGAAGAGGCTGTGCTCCCCCGCCTCGTGGCCCTTGGTACGGGCCATCCCGCGCTCCTTGGCCCACCGACCGTTGCCGTCCATCACGATGGCCACGTGCTTCGGCACCGCCTCGCTGGGCAGCGCCGGCGGCCGGGCGCCGGACGGGTGGGGCGTCGGTGGCGTCGGCTCGCGCCGACCGGGCCTCGTCGATCGGATCACTCGGCTCTCTCCTTGCTCGTGCCGTCCGCTCCGGCCTCGGCGTCACCGCGCGGCCGGAGCATCGCAGCCCCGGCCTCCACGTCACCGCGCGGCCGGAGCATCCCCGCCCCACCGCCGCCCGGCGGCGGGACCGTGCCGGCGACCGGGGTGCCCCGGTCTACCAGCGGCAGCGAGCGTAACGCGCGTTCCAGGTGCCACTGGAGGTGCGCCGCCACCAGGCCGCTGCACTCCCGGCGTACCCCGGTGTCGGTGGCATCGGCGACCACCCAGTCGCCGGTGGTCAGCGCGGACATCAGGTCGATGGTGGCCGGCGCGGGGTGGGCCGCCCCCGGCGGCCGGCAGTCCGGGCAGACCGCGCCGCCGGCCGGCACGGAGAACGCGCGGTGCCGCCCGGGGGTGCCGCAGACCGCGCAGGCGGTCAGCGCCGGCGCCCAGCCGGCGAGAGCCATCCCCCGCAGCAGGTACGCGTCGAGCACCAGGGTGGTGTCGTGCTCACCCCGGGACAGCGCTTTCAACGCCCCCACGGTGAGCTGGAACAACCGCAGCGACGGTTCCCGCTCGACGGGGGTCAGGCGCTCGGCGGTCTCGGCGATCGCGCTGGCCGCCGTGTAGCGGGGATAGTCGCCGAGGAACCGCTTGCCGTACAGGTCGATGCCCTCGACCTGGCTGACCGTGTGCAGCGAGCTGCCGTGGTTGCCCTTGGGGTCACCGGCGAGTTGCAGGTCGACGTGACCGAACGGCTCCAGCCGGGCGCCGAACTTGCTCGTGGTGCGCCGGACGCCGCGGGCCACCGCCCGCAGCCGACCGTGCCGGCGGGTGAGCAGGGTGATGATCCGGTCGGACTCGCCGAGTTTCTGCACACGCAGCACCACCGCGTCGTCGCGGTAGAGCTGTCGGCGGTACCCGGCCATCGGACCATTCTCCCTCGGGGTGTGAAATCAGGGTCGGTTCGGGGTGCGGGCGAGGATGAACCCCGATGCGCCGGGCCGACGATCGCCCGTAGCGTGCTGGCCATGGCACTGCACCAGACCACCGCCGCCCGTCGTCGCCGCGCCGCCGCGCCCGTCGCGTTGGGGTTGTCCATCGCCCTCATCCTGCTGGCCGGGTGCGACAATCTGTCGTTCCGCCGGCTGGACTACGACGACACCGAGCCGGTGAAGATCACCACCATCCGGGTGGACGGGGGCTCCGGGGACGTGATCATCCGAGGCGGCGGCCCGGCGGGCGAGGCGCGGATCAAGCGGGTGGTGCGCTACCAGGGCGGCGAACCCAAGGCCCGGTACGAGATCAGGGACAGCGAGTTGGTGTTGGACACCGACTGCGGCGACCGGTGCAGCGTCTCGTACGAGGTGACGGTTCCCGACGGGGTGAGCGTGCAGGGCGACAGCGGCTCGGGCGACGTCGAGCTGACCAAGGTGGGCGCGGTGAAGCTGCGACTGGGCTCGGGCGACGTGCGGGTCACCGAGGCCACCGGGGCGCTCGACGTGGAGACCGGCTCGGGCAACATCGACCTGAGCGAGGCCGGTTCGACGGTACGGCTGCGGGCCGGCTCGGGTGACATCAGCGCCCGCCGCGTGGCCGGCGCGACGGACGCCGAGGCTGGCTCCGGCAACGTCACCATCGAGATGGAGGCGCCGAACTCGGCGCGGGCGCACGCCTCCAGCGGCGATGTCACCCTGCTCGTGCCGGCGGGCAGCTACCGGGTCCGCTCCAGCACGGGCTCCGGCGACGCGCGGATCACCGTGGCGGACGACCCGGCGGCGTCCCTGCTGCTCGACGGCTCGGCCAGCAGCGGAAACGTGACCATCAGCCAGCGGTGATCTCGACGGTCGCCGCCTCACCGGCCCGCTGCGCCGGCACGACGGCCCGCCCCACGGTCGTACCGTCTCCGGGTCGGCCCGCCGGACCGTCGTCCGAGGGGGACGACGGACCGGTCGGGGGCGGCGAGCCGACCGGAATCAGCTCCGGACGGCGGCGGGCGGCGACGTCCTCGACCCAGCCGACGGCCAGGGTGACCAGGCCGACCAGGGCGAAGACCAGCAGCACCCGTATCGCCAGTCCCACCGGATCCTGGTGGGACCAGCCGACCACGTCGACCAGCGGGGTGAGCGCCACCACGAACGGCATGTGCCAGAGGTAGATGGTGAGCGCCCGCCGGTTGACCACGGTCACCGCCCGGTCGGCCAGCCGACTGCGCGACAGCCAGGCCACCCCGGCCGGCGCCCGGCCCAGGACGACCAGGATGAACGCGGCCGACCAGAGCGCGTTGCCGAGGTGGTTGTCGTTGAGGTCGTACCCGCGCGGCCCCGGGTGGGTGACGATCCAGGCCCCGCCGACCGCGGCGAAGGCCAGCGCGAGCGGGTACAGCACCCGACCGGTGAGGCGGCGCAGCATCCCGTCGTGGTGGGCGAAGCCGAGCAGCCACGCGCCGAAGTACAACCCGAACTCGCGTACGACCGCCGGCGCCGGGTAGATGCCCACCTCGATGCTCACCAGCAGCAGGTACGGGGCGAGCATGGTGGGCAGCGGGGCCCGCCGGAACAGCCAGAACGCGACCGGTGAGGCGAGCACGAACCACAGGTAGTCGCGCAGGTACCAGATGACGCTCAGCGCCAGGGCGCCCCAGTTGTTGGCCGGCGGGTCGGCGATCGGGAACAGCCACAGCAGCACCCGTGGGGACAACGGCAACCCGGTGAACAGCATGGCCGGTACGAAGACCACCGCCACCACCCACAGCGACGGCAGCAGCCGGCGCAGCCGACGGCCGACCGCCGCCGGACCGGACCGGGTGAGCGAGGCGGCCATCAGCGAGCCGGCCAGCGCGAACATCACCGACATGGCGGGGAACACCAGGGTGAGGGTCGCCCACCCGGTGACGTGATAGACGACGACTCGAACGATGGCCAGGAAACGGAGCAGATCGAGGTATCTGTTGCGCATCAGCCTGCATCTGGATCGGGGGCGCGGGGTGCTCTCTCCCCTACCCGGCCCGACCCACGAGCCAAACGGCGCCTTAGAAACCCAGCTTGCGCAGCTGCCGCGGATCGCGCTGCCAGTCCTTGGCGACCCGCACGTGCAGGTCCAGGTAGACCCGGGAGCCGAGCAGCTCCTCGATCTGCCGGCGGGCCGTGGTGCCGACCTCCTTGAGCCGGCTCGCCCGGTGGCCCAGCACGATCGCCTTCTGGCTGGGACGCTCCACGTACACGTCGGCGTAGATCTTCATGAGCTGACCCTCGGGGATCATCTCCTCCACCACCACGGCGATGGAGTGCGGCAGCTCGTCGCGGACACCCTCCAGGGCCGCTTCCCGGATCAGCTCCGCGACCAGCACCTGCTCCGGGTCGTCGGTCAGCATGTCGTCCGGGTAGAGCTGCGGCGACGGCGGCAGGTAGTTCGTCATCACGTCGACGAGCGTGTCCACCTGGTGTCCGGAGACCGCGCTCACCGGGACGATCTCGGCGAACTCCCCCAGCTCACTGACCGCGAGCAACTGCTCGGCCAGCCGGCGCTTGTCCACCAGGTCGGTCTTGGTGACCACGGCCAGCACGGTCGCCTTCAGCTCGGCCAGCTCGCCGGTGATGAACCGGTCGCCGCGACCCACCGGCTCGTCCGCCGGGATGCACAGGCCGATCACGTCGACCTCGGTCCAGGTGGACCGAACCAGGTCGTTGAGGCGTTCGCCGAGCAGCGTACGAGGTCGGTGCAGGCCCGGCGTGTCCACCAGGACCAGCTGCGACTCCGGGCGGTGCAGCACCGCCCGGATGACGTGCCGGGTGGTCTGCGGCTTGTTCGAGGTGATCGCGATCTTGGTGCCGACGATCGCGTTGGTCAGGGTGGACTTGCCCGCGTTGGGCCGGCCGACGAAACAGCCGAACCCGGCCCGGTACGGGCGTGCCTCCGGATCGCGCACCGGGCTCACTCGGTCACCGTGCCGAGGACCGTGCCGTCCGGGGCGGCGACGTGGATCGGCGCGTCCGCCGCGAGGTCACGCACCACGGCGTGCCCCGCGCCGTCAAGCGTCGACGCCTCGGTCACCACCGCCGCCGCCTCCAGCCGGCTCGCTCCGGCGGCGACCGCCGAGGCCACCGCCAACTGCAACGCGGTGAGGGTCAGCGAGGGCAGCGCCACGCTCGCCGCCGCGTACGTCCGACCGTCCTGATCCCGGACCGCGGCACCTTCCACGGCACCGACCCGCGCGCGGGCGCCCCGGGCCAGGACGACGAGCTTGCCGTCCTCGGCGCTCAGCGGTGCCGGCGCACCGGGGGTGGGCCGGGCGGTGGGCGCGGCGGGGGTCTCAGGCATCGGCGGCTTGCCTCTCGTCGTCTCGGTGGTGGTCGGGGTCGCCCCCGTTGCCGGCGTGGTCGCCACGCCCGGCGGTGTCCTGCTCGTCGCCCGACTCCACCCTGCTGACCAGGACGGTGTCGATCCGGTTGCGCCGACCCGTGGTGCCCTCGGCGACCAGCCGGAGACCGGCCACCTCGGCCTGCGCCCCGGGGATCGGCACCCGCCCCAGCGACTGGGCGAGCAGGCCGCCGACCGTCTCCACCTCGTCGGTGGGCAGGTCGGTGTCGAACAGCTCGCCCAGGTTCTCCACCGGGAGGCGGGCCGTGACCCGTACCGAGGAGTCCGCGAGGCGTTCGACCGGCGGGCGTTCGACATCGTACTCGTCGGTGATCTCACCGACGATCTCCTCCAGGATGTCCTCGATGGTGACGAGGCCACCGGTGCCGCCGTACTCGTCGACCACGATGACCAGGTGGTTGCGGGCCGCCTGCATCTCCGACAGCAGGTCGTCGACCGGCTTGGACTCCGGGACGAAGGTGGCCGGGCGCATCAGCTCGGCCACCGGCAACTGCTCGGCCGCCGGGTCGCCGCCCCGCGAGCGGCGGATCAGGTCCTTGAGGTAGAGCACCCCGAGCACGTCGTCGACGCTCTCACCGATCACCGGGATGCGGGAGAAGCCCGAGCGCAGGAAGAGCACCAGCGCCTGGGCGAGGGTCTTGCCCTCCTCGATCCACACCATCTCGGTGCGCGGCACCATCACCTCGCGGGCGATCGTGTCGCCGAGCGCGAAGACCGAGTGGATCATCTGACGCTCGCCGTGCTCCACCACGCCACGCTGCTCGGCGAGGTCGACCAGCTCCCGCAGCTCCACCTGGCTGGCGAACGGCCCCTCGCGGAAACCGCGCCCCGGGGTGACCGCGTTACCGATCAGGATGAGCAGCGACGCGAGCGGGTTGAGCGCGCGACCCAGCCAGCGGACCAGCGGCGCGACCGCCCGGCCCACGGCGTACGCGTGCTGCCGGCCGATGGTGCGCGGGGCGACACCGACCACCACGAAGCTGACCACGGTCATCGCGCCCGCGGTGACCAGCGCAGCCCGCCAACCCGCGCCGAAGCTGTCCACCGCGACCAGCGCCACCAGCGTGGTGGCGGTCAGCTCGGCGAGCAGGCGCAGCAACAGCAGCAGATTGAGGTGCCGGACGACGTCCCCGGCCACGACCTGGAGGGTACGGGCGCCGCGTACGCCGTCCCGGGCCAGTTCGGCGGCCCGGGCCGGCGAGACCGCGGCGAGCGCCGCCTCGGTCATCGCGATCACACCGGCCAGCACCACCAGGCCGGCCGCGAAGACGATCAGTTGCAGGTCGGGAAGGCCGGCCGTGGGGCCGACCGCGAGTAACACGGGAGTGGACATCACGGGGTACGGGTCGACCGCCAGCTCGCCAGCAGTCGAGCCTGGAGGGCGAACATCTCCCGCTCCTCCTCCGGCTCCGCGTGGTCGTACCCGAGCAGGTGCAGCACCCCGTGCACGGTGAGCAGGTGCAGCTCGTCGGCCGGGGCGTGCCCGGCGGTCGCGGCCTGCTTGGCCGCCACCTCGGGGCAGAGCACGATGTCGCCGAGCAGGGCCGGCTCGCCGCCGGCCGGGGCGGTTTCGCCCGGTCCGTGGTCGACGCTGCCCTCGTCCATCGGGAAGGCGAGGACGTCGGTCGGGCCGTCCCCACCCATCCAGCGGTGGTTCAGCTCGGTCATGTAGTCGATGTCGACCAACAGCACGGACAGCTCGGCGAGGGGGTTGACCCCCATCTCGTCGAGGGCGTGCCGGGCGACGGCGAGCACGGCGTCGGTGTCGACCTCGACACCGGACTCGTTGGCGATCTCGATGGACAACTGCTTTCCTCTGCTTTAGCGGCGGCGGCCGGCCCGGCCGCCCTGGGCGGGTCGCCCGGGTACGGCATGGACGCCCTGCGCCTGCTGGTTCTCCCGCTCGGCGTCCCAGCGGGCGTACGCGTCGACGATCTCCCCGACCAGCCGGTGGCGCACCACGTCGGAGCTGGACAACTGGGCGAAGTGCACGTCGTCGACGCCTCCCAGGATCTCCCGGACGACCCGCAGCCCGCTGCTCGTCCCGCCGGGAAGGTCCACCTGGGTGATGTCACCCGTCACGACGATCTTGGAGTTGAAGCCGAGCCGGGTGAGGAACATCTTCATCTGCTCGGGCGTCGTGTTCTGCGCCTCGTCCAGGATGATGAACGCGTCGTTGAGGGTCCTGCCCCGCATGTACGCCAGCGGGGCGACCTCGATCGTGCCGGCGGCCATCAGCTTCGGGATCGACTCCGGGTCGAGCATGTCGTGCAGCGCGTCGTAGAGCGGGCGCAGGTACGGGTCGATCTTCTCGTTGAGCGTGCCGGGCAGGAAGCCCAGCCGCTCGCCGGCCTCGACCGCCGGCCGGGTCAGGATGATCCGGTTGACCTGCTTCGCCTGGAGCGCCTGGACGGCCTTCGCCATGGCCAGGTACGTCTTGCCCGTACCGGCCGGACCGATGCCGAACACGATGGTGTGCGTGTCGATCGCGTCGACGTACCGCTTCTGCCCGAGCGTCTTCGGGCGGATGGTGCGCCCACGGCGGGAGAGGATGTCGAGTGTCAGGACCTCGGCGGGCCGCTCGGCGCTGCCCTGCTCGAGCATGCCGACGGTACGCCGGACGGCGTCAGTGGTCAGGGTCTCGCCTTTCTCGATGAGTTCGAGCAGCTCACTGAAGACCCGCTCGGCGAGGGCGTTGTCGGCGGGGGCGCCGGTGATGGTGATCTCGTTGCCGCGGACGTGCACGTCGCTGGCGACCGAGCGTTCGACGAGGCGCAGGATCTCGTCACCCGCGCCCAGCAGATTGACCATGATCTTGGGGTCGGGCACGGTGATCCTGGTCTGCACCCGGGGCGGGCCGGGAGGTGGGGTGCCAGTCATAGGTCGGGCCGAGGGGCCCTGCGCACCTGCTCTCGATCTCGGCGCCGGCCCGGTTGGCACGGCGTGCGGACGTTACACCCATCGTATCGGTTCAACGCGGGCCGCATCGCGCCCATTTCCGCTGGCCGCGATCAACTACCGGCCCGGAAGTCGTACCTGTCGAAGGTCTCCTGGTGGCGGGTGAACCGGTAGGTGGCCCAGTGCATCCGGACCACCGTCCGAGTCTCGTCACGGGTCAGCCGGAGCAGCTCGCCGACCTCCCGGCCGGAGACCGTGCGGAACACGTCCGGCCGGTCCGGCAGCGGCGCGAAGACCGCCGGCGGGCGGCCCGGCGGGTCGCCCGCGCCCTGCGCCCGCAGCGCGCCGTCGCGCCAGGAGAAGACGTACTCGAAACCCTCGCCCCACCAGCGGCCGAGCATGCCCCGTAGGGCCGCCGGGGCGGGTGCGCCGGGCGTCCACGGCGCGATGTCGGCCGGGTCGTGCGCGACCGCCTCGGTGAGCAGCCGGTGCGGCAGGTCGAACAGCTCGGTCGCGGTACCGGACGAGCCGAGCACGGCGGCGCCCATCGCCCCGGCGGTGCCGTCGCCGCCCCGGCGGCCGTACACCCCGGCGAGGAATCCGGGCATGGCCCCGTCGTGCCCCACGTGCACCACCCGTTCGCCCTGCGGGACGAGGATCAGGCCGAGCCCGAAGCCGGCGGCCCAGAGCGTCTCGTCGGTGGTGGTCGACGGCCAGCGCATCTCGTCCAGCGTGGTCGGGGTGAGGACCGCACCGGTCGGGTCGAGCGCCGCCGGGTCGGCGAGGAACGCCGCCCAGCGGGCCATGTCGGTCGCGGTGCTCCAGAGCTGGGCGGCCGGGCCGACCGCGCCGAAGTCGGTGGGCGGCTCCGGGTGCGCCTCGTCGGAGTACGCGTCGACCAGGAACCCGGTGGCCGCCGAGGGGCGCGGGGTCACGGTCGTGTCGGACAGCCCCAGCGGGGTCAGGACCCGCTCGGCCAGCACCTCCGCCCAGCTGCCGCCGCGCAGCCGACCGACCAGCAGGCCGAGTACGGCCATCGCGAGGTTGGAGTAGTGGAAACGTCGCCCCGGCGGCAGCACCCGCTCGGCCCGACCCAGCTCGGCCACCAGCCGGGCGCCGTCCGGCGCGTCGAGGGTGTCCCAGACGTCACCGAACGGTTCGCGTTGCAGGCCGGCCGTGTGCGAGAGCAGCCGGCGTACGGTCAGCTCGCCGTGCGCCGGCAGGTCCAGGTGCCGACCCACCGGGTCGTCCAGGTCCAGCAGCCCGTCGTCGCGGCACTGGAGGGTGAGCACCGCCGTGAAGGTCTTGGTGACCGAGCCGATCCGGAACTGGGTCTCCGGCCCCAGCGCGCTGTCGGTGCCGGTGCTGCCGACGGTGCAGCTCCACAGCGGGCGGTCGGCCCGGTGCAGCGCCGCCGACACCGCCGGAACGCGGGCGTCGGCCTGCACCCGGCGCACCAACCGATCCAACCGGGGGTACGCGTCGCTGCCGGCCGTCACGTCAGGTCCCGGGCGAGCATGGGGCCGAGCGGCGCACCGCCGAGCAGGTGGGCGTGCGCGTGGAACACCTCCTGCCCGCCGTACGCCCCGGTGTTGAACATCAGCCGGAACCCGTCGCCGAGCAGCCCCTCGTCCTCGGCCACCGCGGCGGCCGTGGCCAGCACCGCCCCGGCCAGCGCCGGATCACCCTCGGCCAGGGTGGCGACGTCGGCGTAGTGCTCCTTCGGAATGACCAGGACGTGCACCGGGGCCTTCGGGTCGATGTCGCGGAAGGCGAGCGTGGTGTCGGTCTCGCGGACCACGGTGGCCGGGATCTCCCCGGCGACGATGCGGCAGAACAGGCAGTCGGATCCCATCGGGGCAGTGTAAGGACGGCAGACACGGCTCAGGCAGGATGGCCGGCATGACGGATCGGGCGGTTCTGGTGACGGGGTCCTCGCGCGGCATCGGCCGGGCGGTGGTGGAGGCGTTCGCCGCCGGCGGGGACCGGGTGGCGATCCACCACCGCGACTCCGCCGAGGCGGCCGAGGAGCTGCGTGCCGGGCTGCCCGGGTCGGGGCACGTGGTGGTCCGCGCCGACCTCACCGACCCCGAGGCGGTCCGCAGCATGGTCGACCGGGCCGCCGAGCAGCTCGGTGGCCTGGACGTGCTGGTCAACAACGCGGGCACGTACGGCGACCGGGACGTCCCGCACCCGATCTTCGGCACCTCGTACGACGAGTGGCAGGCACGCTGGCGGCAGGTGCTGGAGACCAACCTGACCGGCGCCGGGAACGTGATCTGGTGCGCCGCCCAGCACCTGCGCGAGCGGGGTGGCCGGATCGTCAACGTGTCGTCCCGGGGCGCGTTCCGGGGCGAGCCGGAGCAGCCGGCGTACGGCGCCAGCAAGGCGGGGCTGAACGCGCTCGGTCAGTCCCTCGCCGTGGCGCTCGCGCCGTACGGCATCACGGTCGCCACGGTGGCGCCGGGCTTCGTGGCGACCGACATGACGACCGAGCACCTGCGCGGTGAGCGGGGCGCGGCGATCCGGGCGCAGAGCCCCTTCGACCGGGTGGCCCGGCCCGAGGAGATCGCGGCCGCGGTGCACTGGCTGGCCTCGCCCGAGGCGGAGTGGGCCTCCGGCACGATCGTCGACCTGAACGGCGCTTCGTACCTGCGCAGCTGACCGCTCCCTGCGCAGCCAGGGGGGTGAGCACGGCCTCAGCGCCGGCGCTCCCCGGGGTCGGCAGGGCCTCCGGGCCACTCATCGGGTCCTTTGCTCTGCTTCAACCACGGCAACACTCAAGGGCCGAAACCGTTGCGTCCGTTGAAGCAGAGCAAAGGACGCCGACGAGGTTGCCGGTGCCGGACACGACGGCCGGGTGCGGCAGCCGAATACGACCGGCGGACACGACCCGCCGGACACGGCGGCCCGCCGCGACTGAAGGTCGGACTACCAGCGGCCGAGGCGGGTGGCGAGGACGCTGAGCGCGGCCACGCCGGCCGTTGAGGTCCGCAGCACCTCCGGCCCGAGGCGTACCGGCCGGCCGCCGGCCTCGCGGAAGGCGGTCAGCTCGGCCGGGGCGATGCCACCCTCCGGGCCGACGACGAGGACGATCTCCCCAGCCGACGGCAGGTCGACGCCGGTCAGCGGCTCGTCGGCCTCCTCGTGCAGCACGTATCCGGCGGCGGCGCCGGCGATCCGGCGGGCGACCGTGGCGGTGGACTCGTCGGGCGCGCCGGCCACGACCGGCAACCAGGGCCGACGGGCCTGCTTCGCGGCCTCGCGGGTGGTGGCGACCCACTTTTCCCGGGCGCGTACGCCCCGGTCGCCGCGCCACTGGGTGACCGAGCGCGACGCCGCCCAGGGCACGATCTCGTCCACCCCGACCTCGGTCATCGCCTGCACGGCCAGCTCGCCCCGGTCACCCTTGGCGATGCCCTGCACGGTGACGATCCGGGGTACCGGCGCGTCCGCGTACCCCCGAGAGGTGACGGTGGCCTCCAGGCTGCCCCGGCCGACGGCGGTGACCACGGCGGCGGCCGTGCCGCCCCGGCCGTCGGCGAGCAGCAGCTCCTCACCGACCCGCAGCCGCTGCACGGTGGCCGCGTGGTGCCCCTCGGGGCCGTCGAGCGTCACCGCGTCGCCGGTGGGCAGCGCGTCGACGAGGAACAGCGGCGCCGACACGTCAGGCGTGGCCGTTGAACGCGTCGCGCATCCGGGAGAAGAAGCCGCCCTGCTTGGTCAGCTCGGCGACCTCCTCGCCCCGGGTCTTGGCGAAGTCGCGCAGCATCTTCTCCTGGTCGGGGTCGAGCTTGGTGGGCGTCCGGACGTCCAGGTGCACGTAGAGGTCGCCCCGGCCGGTGCCGCGCAGGTGCGGTACGCCCCGGGCGCGCAGGCGCAGCGTGCTGGCCGGCTGGGTGCCGGCCTTGACGTCGACGGTCTCCTCGCTGTCCAGCGTCTTGATGGTGAGCCGGGTGCCCAGCGCGGCGGCGGTCATCGGCACGGTGACCCTGCAGTGCAGGTCGTCGCCCTTGCGGGAGTAGACGTCGTGCGGACGCTCGTGGATCTCCACGTAGAGGTCACCGGCGGTGCCACCGCCCGGGCCGACCTCACCCTGCTGGGCCAGCCGGATCCGCATGCCGTCCTCGACGCCGGCCGGGATCTTCACGGTCAGCGAGCGGCGGGTGCGTACCCGGCCGTCGCCGGCGCAGGTCGGGCAGGGGTGCGGGATCGTGGTGCCGTAGCCCTGGCAGACGGTGCACGGCCGGGCCGACACCACCTGACCGAGGAAGGTGCGCTGCACGGACTGCACCTCGCCCCGACCGCCGCACGCCTCGCAGGTGGCCAGGTGGGTGCCGGCGGCCGTGCCGGCGCCCGAGCAGGTGGTGCAGAGCACAGCGGTGTCGACGGTGATCGGGGCCTCGACGCCGAACGCCGTCTCGTGCAGGTCCAGTTCGAGGCGCAGGATGGCGTCCGCGCCCGGCCGGGTCCGGGGACGCGGTCCACGGCCGGCGCCGCCGCCGGCGCCACCGAAGAACGCGTCCATGATGTCCTGGAAACCGACGAACGGGCCGGCGCCGCCGGGACCACCCGGGCCGCCCGCGCCCCCGCCGCCCGGGGCGAGCGGGTCACCGCCCAGGTCGACGATCTGCCGCTTCCGGTCGTCCGAGAGGACCTCGTACGCGGCGTTGATGTCCTTGAACTTCTCCTGGGCCTCCGGGTCCGGATTGACGTCCGGGTGGAACTGGCGTGCCAGCTTGCGGTAGGCGCGCTTGATCTCGTCATCGGAGGCTTCCCGGCTGACACCGAGGATGCCGTAGTAGTCCCTGGCCACTGCGTTCCGTGTCCTCATGTTCGTCTCGCGTTGCGCCGACCGGCGGCCGCAGCCGGCCGTCGGCCCTGACTGGTCAGTTCTGGGCCAGCAGCTCGCCCACGTAGCGTGCCACGGCGCGCACCATGGCGATATTGCCGGGGTAGTCCATCCGGGTGGGGCCCAGCACCCCCAGGCCGCCCACGATGGTGGCGCCCGGGCCGTACCCGGTGCTGACCACCGAGGCGGCACGCAGGTTGTCGAATTCGTTCTCGTCGCCGATCAGCACCCGGGTCGTGCTGGGCTCGGTCTCGCCGATGAGCTTGAGGAGCACGACCTCCTCCTCCAACGCCTCCAGGATGGGCCGCAGCGAACCCTGGAAGTCGAGCAGACCGCCCCGGGTCAGGTTGGCGGTGCCGGCCAGGGCGATGCGTTCCTCGTGCCGCTCGACAAGCGTCTCCAGCAGGACGGTGGAGAGCGTGGTCATGGCCGGGCGCAGCGCGACCGGCGCCTCCTCCACCAACGCCTGCACCAGGGGAGGCGTGTCCGACAGGCGCTCGCCCGCCAGCTTCTCGTTGACCAGGCGACGCAGGTCGGTGACGTCGTCGGCGGGCACCGGCCCGGGCAGCTCCACCAGCCGCTGCTCCACCCGGCCGGTGTCGGCGATCATGACGAGCATCAGCCGGGTGGTGGAGATCGGCACCAGCTCCAGGTGGCGCACCGAGGAGCGGGCCAGGCTCGGGTACTGCACGACGGCCACCTGCCGGGTCAACTGGGCGAGCAGCCGTACGGTGCGGTGCACCACGTCGTCGAGGTCGACGGCCCCGACCAGGAAACGCTCGATGGCCCGGCGTTCGGCCGGGCTGAGCGGCTTGACCCGGGACAACCGGTCGACGAAGAGGCGGTAGCCGCGGTCGGTGGGCACCCGGCCGGCGCTGGTGTGCGGCTGCCGGATGTAGCCCTCCTCCTCCAGCACGGCCATGTCGTTGCGAACCGTCGCCGGGGAGACACCGAGCTGGTGCCGCTCGACAAGCGCCTTGCTGCCGACCGGCTCCTGGGTCGAGACGTAGTCCTCGACGATGGCGCGGAGCACGGCGAGCTTGCGGTCGTCCAGACCCATCCTCCGCACCTCCTGTCGCACGTCGGCCGCCGGCCCACCCGGGCCGACGGACCGTCCTGGCACTCGACTGTAACGAGTGCCAGTCTACGTCGGTGGACCCGCCGACGCGATGATCAACGACGGCCCGTGCCACCTCGCGCGGGCCGATCGGCCCGGGCGAGAGGGCGATGTCGCTCTGGTGCGGCGTTGCTCACGGCACCTACCGTGACAACCATGACTGAACCACCTCGCCCTCCCGGCGCGGGAGACCCCGGCAGCTACCCGCCGGAACCGAATCTCCCCGGCTCGTCCTCGTCGGCCGAGCCGCCCACCGCACCACTGTCCGGGGCACCCGGCCCGGGCGGCTATCCCCCGGCCGGTGGCTATCCGCCGCCCACCGGTGACCAACCGCCGTCGGGCGGCTACCCTCCGCCCGGTGGCTACCCCCCGCCGGGCGGTTACCCGCCGGGTGGCACGACTGGCGGGTATCCGACCGGTGGCGCCTTCGGTAGCCCCGGCGGCGGCTACGCCAACAACGAGGACAAGACCTGGGCGCTCGTCGCGCACTTCGGTGGCGCGGCCGGCGCGATCATCAGCGGTGGCGTGCTGGGCTGGATCGCCCCGCTGGTGGCGCTGCTGGCCCGGGGCAGCCAGTCCCCGACCGTCCGGGCGCACGCCGTGTCGGCGCTCAACTTCCAGCTCATCTGGTCGATCGTTGGCCTGGTCGGCTGGGTGCTGTCCTGCGTCCTGATCGGCTTCATCGGCGTCGCGGCGGCCATCATCCTCGGGGCCGTGTGCGGCATCCTGGCCGGTATCAAGGCCAACGAGGGGCAGCTCTACCGCTACCCGCTCTCCGCCAACTTCATCAAGTGATCCGGGCCGGCCGCTCCCCCGGCCGGTCCGGCACACCGCCGCCGGCCGGGCGGGGTGTCCGGCTCAGGGCAGCAGGTCGCGTACGACCGCGTCGGCGAGCAGCCGGCCGCGCAGGGTGAGCACCGCCCGTCCGGCGGCGTACCGCTCGGCGTCCAGCAGGCCGTCGGCGTGGGCCCGCGCGGCACCGGCCCGGCCGGCGTCGTCGAGCACCCCCAGCGGCAGCCCACTGGCGAGCCGCAGCCGGAGCATCACGTCCTCCATGTGCGCCTCGTCCGTGGTGAGCACCTCGCGGGCCAGGCCGGGTGACGCGCCGGCGGCCAGCCGCTGGGCGTACGTCGTGGGGTGCTTCACGTTCCACCAGCGCACCCCGCCGACGTGGCTGTGCGCGCCCGGCCCGAGGCCCCACCAGTCGGCGCCGGTCCAGTAGAGCAGGTTGTGCCGGCACCGGGCATCGTCGGTGCGCGCCCAGTTGGACACCTCGTACCAGGAGAGGCCGGCCGCGTCGAGGGCGGCCTCCGCGGCCAGGTAGCGGTCCGCCGCCACGTCGTCACTGGGGTACGGCACCTCGCCGCGCTTCATCCGGGCGGCGAGCCGGGTGCCGTCCTCCACGATGAGGGCGTACGCGCTGACGTGGTCCACCCCGGCGGCGACGACCTGCTCCAGCGTGCCGGCGAAGTCCTCGGCCCGCTCCCCCGGCGTGCCGTAGATCAGGTCCAGGTTGACGTGGTCGAATCCGGCCTCGCGCGCCTCGGAGGCGGCGGCGGTGGCCCGGCCGGCGCTGTGCGTGCGGTCAAGGATCGCCAGCACCCCCGGGGAGGCGGACTGCATGCCCAGCGAGATCCGGGTGTAGCCGGCCGCCCGCAGCCGCCGCAGCGACTCCGGGGTGACCGACTCGGGGTTGGCCTCGGTGGTCACCTCGACGTCGGCGGCCAGCCCCCAGGTGCGGTCGATGCCGTCGAGGATCCGGGCCAGGTCGTCGGCGGGCAGCAGGGTGGGCGTGCCGCCACCGACGAAGACGGTGTCGACCCGGGGCGGCGGGTTGTCGCCGAGCACCCGGTCGGCGAGCGCCAGCTCGGCCAGCACGGTGTCGGCGTACGCCTCGCGGCTCGCGCCCCCGCCCAGCTCGGCGGCGGTGTACGTGTTGAAGTCGCAGTAGCCGCAGCGACTGGCGCAGAACGGCACGTGGACGTACACGCCGAAGCCGCGTGCGCCGACCGCGGTGGTGGCGGTGGCGGGCAGCGATCCGTCGACGGGGACGGTCTCACCATCTGGAAGGACGCCGGGCATGGCCACTAGTGTGCCCGGCATGACCTCTCCCGACGTGCTCGTGCGGGTCGCCACGGCCCGCGGGGTGACCACCCTCACCCTGGACAGCCCACACAACCGCAACGCGCTCTCCACCGCGCTGATGACCCAACTGCTGGCCGGGCTGGCCGACGCGGTGGCCGACGACCGGGTCCGGGTGATCGTGCTCGACCACACCGGGCCGGTCTTCTGCTCCGGCGCGGACCTGAAGGAGACCGCCGCGGCGTACGCCAGCGGCACCGTGCCCGCCGGCATGCTGGGCGACGTGCTGGCGGCGCTCTGGGAGTGCCCGAAGCCGGTGCTGGCCCGGGTCGCCGGGCCCGCGCGGGCCGGCGGACTGGGCCTGGTCGCCGCCGCCGATCTGGCGGTCTGCGCCGACGAGGCGACGTTCGCGTTCACCGAGGTCCGCATCGGGGTGATCCCGGCGGTGATCTCGGCGACCGTGCTGCCCCGGCTGCACCCCCGCGCCGCCGCCGAGCTGTACCTGACCGGGAACACCTTCGACGGGCGGCGGGCCGCCGAGGTCGGCCTGGTGACGGCCTCGGTGCCGGCCCAGGAGCTGGACGACGTGGTGCAGGGCTACTGCGACTCCCTGGTCCGAGGCGCGCCCGGCGCGCTGGCCGGCACGAAGGATCTGCTGCGCCGGCCGGGCACCGCCGAGCTGCGCGGCGACCTGGCCCGCCTGTCCGCGCTCTCGACCGGCTACTTCCTCT
Organism: Micromonospora sp. bgisy143; assembly: GCF_057708145.1. Lineage (NCBI taxonomy): Bacteria > Bacillati > Actinomycetota > Actinomycetes > Micromonosporales > Micromonosporaceae > Micromonospora > Micromonospora sp. bgisy143. The sequence continues at coordinate 7,368 of NZ_JBYIRN010000012.1, read as the reverse complement.
CCGACGAAGGGCGCGAAGGGGTTCTGGCGTTCCGAGAGAAGAGGCCGGCGCGGTGGGTTGCCGCTCTGGACGGCGGTTCTGCTGATCACGCCGGGTAGGACCGGGGGCGTCGCCCGGTCGCGGTGATCGCCGGGCTGCCGGGTGCCCATGCCCTCCCGCACGTCCTTTGCTCTGCTTCACCGGACGCAACACTCAAGGGCTTCGAGTGTTGCGTCCGGTGAAGCAGAGCAAAGGTTCTCGATGAGGGCCGGGGCCCCGCCCGGAAGGGGCGGGGCCCGGAAGCGGCGGTGCCCCGACGTCGGTCACCACGCGCTCGCGCCGCCGTCGACCGCGTAGTTGGCGCCGGTGATGTACGACGCCCGGTCCGACGCGAGGAAGACCACCAGTTCGGCGACCTCCTCGGGGCGGGCGAACCGCTTCAGCATCGTCTTCGCGGTGATCGCGTTCCGGGCCTCCTGGTTGTCCCCCAGGTCGCGGTCACTGGCCGGGGTGAGGATGGGCCCGGGACTGACCGCCACCGCCCGGATGCCGTGCGGCGCCCCTTCGAGCGCGAGCTGCCGGGTCATGCCGATGACGCCGGCGTTCGCCGCCGTGTGGCCGACCATCGGCGGGACGTGACCCGCGATCATCCCGGCCATCGAGGCGGCGTTGATGATGACGCCGCCGCCGCGCCGCACCAGGTGCGGCCAGGCGAACTTCGACACCAGGTACGGGATGTCGAGTTCACCGACGATCGTGTACCGCCAGTCCTCGACCGAGAAGTCCGGCAGCGGGCCGAACCGCAGCGCGGCCGCGTTGTTGTAGACCACGTCGAGCCCGCCGTAGGCGGCCACGGCGTCCTCGACCAGTTGGCGGACCTGTTCCGGGTCGGTCAGGTCGACGGGCGCGATGCTCGTCATCTCCCCACCGGCGGCGCGGACGAGGTCGACCGTCTCGGTGTTGCCGTCGACCTGGATGTCGGCCCCGACCACCTTCGCGCCCTCGCGGGCGAAAGTCAGCGCCGCGACGCGACCCAAACCGCCGCCGGTGCCGGTCACCAGCACCACCTTGCCGTCAAGCGTTCCCATCACACTCCTCCTCGCTCCGCACGTCCGATTGACGTGTCAATCGAGAAAAGCCCGTGACCAGGCAATATCTTCCGCCGGTTGACGGCGGGTGACGTGGCAGACACGATCTCCAGCGGCAGGTGAGTTCGGCGCGGGAGCGGGAACGTCCCGATCCGTACGCGACGGCTGAGCGGAGCCCGAACCGGTCGAACGACCCGGACGACGCCGACGGGGACGTACGCTTGTCGAACTGTCGATCAGGAGGTGTGGGTGCGAACTCGGGCAGCCGTGGCGGGCGGAGTGGTGCTCATCCTCGTCGCCGTGATCGCGATCTGGCTCGTCCTCAAGCGGGTCGGGGACGAACTGCGGCTGCCGCTGGCGGGGCGCACCTGCACGGTCCAGGCCGACGGCCGGGTGGTCCTGGACGTCGAGCAGATGGCGAACGCGGCGACCATCGCGGCGATCGGCGTCCAGCGCGGCATGCCCGAGCGCGCCGTGGTGGTCGCGCTGGCCACCGCGTACCAGGAGTCGGGGCTCCGCAATCTCGACCACGGTGACCGCGACTCGCTGGGGCTGTTCCAGCAGCGCCCGAGCAAGGGTTGGGGCACGCCGGAACAGATCCGCGACCCCCGGTACGCGACGAACAGGTTCTACAAGGCGCTCAAGAAGGTGCGCGGCTGGGAGAAGATGCGGGTCACCGACGCCGCCCAACGGGTGCAACGCTCGGCGTTCCCCGAGGCGTACCAAAAGTGGGCCGACGACTCCGAGGTGCTCACCAAGGCCCTGCTCGGCGACGCCGGCGAAGCGGTGGCGTGCACGGTGGGGCGTACCCCGGTGATGCACGGCGCGGCCGCGGCCGCGCAGTTGACCCGCAACCTCGCGCTGGACTGGGGTGTGTCGAACGCCGACGACGCCAGCCAGACCGGGCTGGCGGTGGCCGCGCAGGACCAGCGCGACGGCTGGCGGTACGCGCACTGGCTGGTCTCGCACGCCCAGGACCACGGGGTGAAGCGGGTCCGCTTCGGCGACCTGGAGTGGACCGCCCGCAACGGCACCTGGGGCCGGGTGACCGGCGCGCAGGGCCCCGCCGGCCAGGTGGTGGCCGAGGTGTTCGCCGAGGGCTGACCGAACCCGGATCTCTTAACCGGCAGTGACCGCACAATCGGACAAACATCCGTAAACCTGGCCGGCGATCACGTAAATGTGACTCCCCGCACTGGTTCCACTGCACGCGGTCCGGCCCCGGGCTGTACGGCCGCCGCTCGCCCTCCCGCCGCCCCGGCACGCGCGTTACGATCGGCGGCCTGTGCCAGAAATGGTTTCACCTCATGGGGAGGGGTACGACGCGGTGTTCGATTACGGCGACCGGACCGGCTACGAACCGATCAGCGACACTGACCGCAAGGAGTTCCACGAGCAGGGCTTCCTCCTGCTGCGCAACGTCCTGACGGAGGACCACCGGGCGGCGCTGGAGGCGGCGGTCGACCGCGTCTACGCGGAGGAGCAGGCCAAGGGCACCACCAAGAAGGACGGCACCCTGCACCTGCTGGGCTTCCTGGAGCGCGACGAGCTCTTCGGCGAGCTGCTCACCCACCCGATCGCCTTCCCGTACATGTGGGGGCTGGCCGGCTGGAACATCTACACCCACCACAACCACCTGGACGTCACCCCGCCGGCCGCCGAGCCGGAGAAGCCGTACTGGGGTTGGCACCAGGACGGGTACCGGCAGAACTCCGACCCGGAGACCATGGACCCGAACCTGCCGCGTCCGATGTTCTCGCTGAAGGTCGCGTACGTGCTGTCCGACCTGTCGGAGACCGGCCGGGGCGCCACCAAGGTCATCCCGGGCAGCCACCTGTGGAACTCGCTGGACCGGCCCAAGGACCTCAGCGTGCACAACCCGGACCCGGAGGGCACGGTGGAGATCACCGCCAACCCGGGCGACGCGTTCATCTTCGACCGCCGGCAGTGGCACTCGCGCTCGACGAACCTGTCGACCATCACCCGCAAGATGCTCTTCGTCGGCTACACCTACCGGTGGATCCGTCCGCTGGACGAGCTGCACCCCGACGTGAACGGCGAGTGGTACCGCAACCGCACGCCCGTGCAGCGCCAGCTGATCGGTGAGGGCACCCACACCGCCAACTACTGGGGCATCAACTGGGACGGGTACGTCGACGACGAGATCCCGCTGCGCAAGGAGCTCAAGGAGCGCGGTCTGCTCGACCGCAGCATCCCCTGGCTCCGCTGACGTATCGCTGGTAGGAAGGCCCCCGGTCCGCCGGGGGCCTTCCTCGTATCTCAGCCGCGACCGGCGAGGCGGCGGCGGACCTTCTCCCGGATCGACTCCGGCAGGTCGGGTGCCTCCAGCAGTCGGGGCAGCAGCTCCGGCTCCAGGCTGGTGGCCCGGAACACCTCGCCGATGGTCACCCCGTGCGCCGGCCGTTCGACCACCTCGACCGGGTCCCCCGCGCCCACCTCGCCCTCGCGCAGCACCCGCAGGTACGCCCCCGGGGCGGCCCGGACGGTGAACCGCTTGATCAGATCCGGTACGCCCCAGAACCCGGCGAACGTGGTGCAGGGCGTCCGCGGCTTGGTCACCTGGAGCAGGGCGGACCCGATCTGCCACTGCTCGCCGATCACCGCCCCGGACACGTCGACCGCGTACGTGGTCAGGTTCTCCCCGAAACCCCCCGGCCCGATGCCTCGGCCGAGTTCGGCGGACCACCAGGCGGCGTCCTCCTCGGCGTAGGCGTACACCGCCTGGTCGGGGCCACCGTGCACGGCACGCTCGCCGATGAAGTCACCGGCCAGGCCCTCCGTCAACAGCGACACCGGCGCGTCCACCGGACGCTTGTCGATGCCGCTGCGACCGCTCGCGTCGCCGGCCCACTGCGCCTCGGTCACGATGCCGAGGTTCACCGCTGCCACCCTGCCCGTCATGCCGGCAGCCTAGCGGTGACCCGTCCCGACGAGCCCCGTGTGGTCAGCCCTTGACGGCGCCGGCCACCAGGCCGGACACCATCTTCCGCTGCACCAGCAGGAAGAAGATGATGACCGGCAGGGTGAACAACGTGGAGGCGGCCATGACCGGCCCCCAGTTGGTGTCGTCGCGGCCGAAGAAGAAGGTCATCGCCACCGGCAGGGTGTAGCGCCCCTGGTCGTTGATGAACGTCAACGCGAAGATCAGCTCGTTCCACGCGGTGATGAAGGAGAAGATGCTGGTGGCGACCAGACCGGGCGCGACGAGCGGGAACAGCACCCGGCGGAAGGTCTGGGCCCGGCTCGCGCCGTCGATCGCCGCCGCCTCCTCCAGTTCCTTGGGCACGGCCGCGACGAACCCGCGCAGCATCCACACCGCGAACGGCAGCGAGAAGCCGAGGTACGTGAGGATCAGGCTGGGCAGGGTGTTGTAGAGCCCAAGCCGCTGGATCATCAGGAACAGCGGGATGACCAGCGCCTCCAACGGGATCATCTGCACGATCAGCAGCATGATCAGGAAGCTGGTCCGGAGCTTGAACCGGAACCGGGCCACCGCCGTCGCGGCGAGCAGCGCGACCAGACCACTGAGCACCACCGTGGACACCGCGACGATCGCGCTGTTCACGAAGAAGTCGAGGAAGGTCACTCCGGGGATCAGGTTGCCGGTGAGGATCTCCCGGTAGTGCGCCAGCGTCGGATGGGTCGGCACCGGCTGCGGGGTGGACGAGAAGATCTCGCTGCTCGGCTTCAGCGACGTCGAGATCATCCAGTAGACCGGGAACGCCGCGAAGAGCGCGACCAGCAGCCCGGCGGCGTTGAGGGCGACCTTCTTCACGACTCGTCCTCCTGCTTGAGCACCATCCGCACGTAGAAGCCGGTGACCACGAGCAGGATCAGCGTGAGGATCACCGCGATGGCCGCGCCGAGTCCGTACTTCGGCGGCGGCGAGAAGGCCTCGGCGTACGAGTAGATGGAGAGCATGAACGTCGGCCGGTCCTGGGTGCCACCGGCCAGCACGAACTGCTGGGTGAAGACCTTGAAGTCCCAGATGGTGGAGAGCACGATCAGGATCCCGAAGACCGGGCGCAACAGCGGGAAGGTGATCTTCCAGAAGACCCGCCACGGGCTCGCGCCGTCCACCCGGGCCGCCTCGTGCAGCTCACTCGGCACGCTCTTGAGGCCGGCGAGCACGCTCACCGCGATGAACGGGAACGAGTGCCAGACGACCACCAGGGTGAGGATGGCGAAGAACAGCAGGGGCGAGTTGAACCAGCCGTAGCCGGTCCAGTCGGTGCGGCCGAACAGGGCGTTCGAGAACCCGTCCGGCAGCGCGTTGAACAGCCAGGTGACCAGGCCGCTCGTGTCGTCGAAGATCCACTTCCAGACGATCGTGCCGGTCAGCGCCGGGGTGGCCCAGGCGAGCATCACACAACTGGCCACGAAGGTCGCCATCTTGCGGCCGAGCCGGTTGAGCAGCAGGCCGACCAGGGTGCCCAGCACCATCGTGAGCAGCACGTTCGCCGCGGCGAACAGGACCGTGTTGCGCAGGACAGTCAGGAAGAACGGGTCCGAGAGGATGTCGGTGTAGTTGCCGAGCCCCACCCACGGCCACTCCCGGTCGCCGCGCAGCTGCCGGACACTGTTGAGCCGGTAGAAGGACATCGCCACCACCTGACCGAGCGGCCAGAGCAGCAGCACCCCGATGATGACGAGTGCGGGCAGGAGCAAGAGGTAGGGCAGGCGGTCGACCCGGCGACGCCGCCGCGCGGGGTTCTCCCGCGCGGCGGACGTCTCCGGCACCTCGGTCAGCGTGGTCACTTGGAGTTGAGGATGCTTTCCATCTCACCGGCCGCGTCGGCGGTAGCCTTCTCGACCGTCTTCTGACCCTTCATGACCGAGCTGTTCATCGCCTGGGTCACCGTCTTCGTCCGGCTGACCTCCACCCACTTCGGGGTGAGCGGCGTGAGCTTGGTGTTCTGCATGGTGGTGGCGAAGGCGCCCATCACCTTGTCGTTGGCGTACGTGTCGCTGGCGACCAGATCCTTGTAGACGGGGAAGAACCCGAGGCTGCTCGCGAAGCTCTGCGCGTTCTTCTTGTTCAGCAGCACGGTCAGGTAGTCCCAGGCCAGGTCCTGCCGCTCGCTGTCCTTCCAGATCGCCACGTCCGAACCACCGGCGAAACCGGGCGCGGCCTTGCCGTCCGGGCCGGGGATCGGGAACGTACCCCAGACCTTCTCGATCTCGGGGTTGTCCTTCTTGATGGCGGCCTGCTGCCAGCTACCGGCGAACGCCATCGCGGCCTTGCCGGTGGCGAACTGCGTCCGCGCGTCGATCTCGTTCCAACCGGCGGCGGCCGGCGGGGCGACCTTGTGGACGGTGACCAGGTCGGTCCAGTACTTGACGGCCCGCTGCGCCTCCGGCGTCGAGTAGCCGGACTTCCACGTACCACCCTGGTTGGTGGCGATCTCCGCGCCCGCGCCCCAGAGGAAGGAGTAGAAGGGCAGCTCAGAGTTGCCCGGCAGCGCGATGCCGTAGGTGCCCTTCTTCTTCGCCTGCACGGCCTTGGCGACGGTCACCAGGTCGTCCCACGTCTTCGGCGGCTGCACACCCGCCTCGGCGAACCAGTCGGTGCGGTAGTAGATCGCCCGCACCCCCGCGTACCAGGGGACGCCGTACTGCTTGCCATCGAGCTGCGCGTTGCGCACCAGGTCGGGCAGCAGGTCCTTGCCGTCCGCCCAGCCGCCCATCCGACCGCTCACGTCGGCGAGCGCCTCCTGCGCGGCCCAGCCCTGGGTCTCGGTGTTGCCCAGCTCGGTGATGTCCGGACCCTCGCCGCCGGCGAGCGCGGCCTGGAACTTCTTCGGCGCCTCCAGCCAGGGGATGTACTGCACCACCACGTCGGTGTCGGGGTGCTTCTGCCGGAACTCGGTCTCCACGCTGTCGAGGAAGGCGTTCTGGGCGTCGCCGCCCTCGCCCATCATCCAGACCGTGAGCTTGCTGTCGTCGGTCGCTTCCTCGCCGGAGCCCCCACAACCGCCCATCACCATGGCCACCGAGGCCACCACGGCGGTGACCGGGGCCAGCCGCTTCCACCTGTTCACGCCACATCTCCCCTCGCGCCGCCTGGAACTAACCTTCTCCGCCGCACCTTAGTACGAAGAAATCCTTTACGACAGTGGGCGGGCAGGCCGAAGCCTGGCGACCGTATCGCAGGTCGCCGACGCGAGGAGCCCGTGGAACCGGGCCGAATCCGGGCAGGATGCCACGAAAGAGCGCCCGGCCAGCCGGCCGGGCGCTCTTTTCGGGTCCTGCGGTGATGCCAGGTTGTTACCGGGTGACT
>NZ_JBYIRN010000011.1:0-188599 GCF_057708145.1 Micromonospora sp. bgisy143 | reverse complement strand
CCCCCCCCCCCCCCCCCCCCCCCCCCCCCCCCCCCCCCCCCCCCCCCCCCCCGACCGTGTTCCCGACGGATCGTCCGACCAGGAGATACCCGTGCGCCTGTTGCTCACCGTCACGGATCAGTCCACCACCCAAACCGACTACCAGGTCGAGGCCGCCCTCGACTCCACCGTCGCGGAGCTCGCCGAGGTGTTGGCCGGGCGCCGTCCGGAACCCGATTCCCGACCGCCGACGATCTTCGTCGCCGGCGCTCCGCTGGACCCCGGGCTGACGCTCGCCGACGCGCCGCTGTGGCAGGGCAGCGTCATCGAGCTGGACCGTCCCACGTCGGGGTCACCGGCACGGCCGGCGGGTCCCTTGGAGATCCGGGTGGTCAGCGGTCTGGGCGCCGGCACCCGGTACCCGCTCGCCGTCGGCGAGCACGCCATCGGCACCGCCGACGACAACCACGTCCGCGTCCACGACGACCCGCTCGCCCCGGCGCTCGCCCGGCTGCGGGTGACCGAGGACGGCGAGTGCTGGCTCCGTCCGACGGACCCCGGGTTGTTGCTCGACCGGGCGGAGGTCGACGAGCAGGAGCGGATCTGGACGCCGGGGGCGCAACTGGCCGCGGGTTCCTCCCTGCTGGAGCTTCGTCGCCCGCTGCGGGACGAGGCCGCGCTCCAGATCTCGGAGGACCGGACGGGCCTGGACTACAACCGTCCACCCCGGCTGCTGCCCGCCGCGCGGACCACCCAGTTCACGCTTCCCGGGCCGCCGGCGCCGCCGGAACGACGGCCGCTCACGCTGATCACCGTGTTGGCGCCGGTCGTGCTCTCCGGCGCCGCGTTCGTCGTCACCCGCAACCCGCTCACGTTGCTCTTCGCCATCCTGTCGCCACTGGTGCTGATCGCCGGTCAGATCGGCGCGCGGCGTCAGGGCCGGGCCACGTACCGGTCCCGGCTCGCCGAGTACGAGAAGAAGAGGGCGCGGATCAGCGGCGAGGCCGAGGAGGCGCTGGCCGCCGAACGGTCGGTCCGCCGGGACGACTTCCCCGACCCGGCGGCGATGGGGCTGATCGCCGGCGGGCCGCAACGTCGCCTCTGGGAACGACGCCGCACCGATCCGGACTTCCTGGAGCTGCGGGTCGGCAGCGCGGACCTGCCGTCGGAGGTGGTGCTCCGCGACCTGAGCCAGGACGAGAATCGGCGTGAGGTCCGGTGGAGCGCCCTCGACGTGCCGGCGACCGTACCGGTGCGCAAGCACGGGGTCGTGGGGGTGGCCGGCGACACCGTCGCACGTACCACGGCCCGGTGGATGATGGCCCAGGCCAGTGCCCTGCACAGCCCCGAGGACCTGCAGATCTACCTGCTCTGCGGGGCCGCGGACGAGGCCGGCTGGGCCTGGGCCGGCTGGCTGCCGCACCTGCGGCCCCGCGACGGTCAGGACACCCTCGCGACGGTCGGCACCGACACCCAGACGCTGGCCCGCCGGGTCGGCGAACTGGTGGCCATCATCTCGTCCCGCTCCGGTGAGCGGGGCAACGGCGCGTTCCGGGACGTCCTCGTGGTGCTCGACGGCGCGCGCAAGCTGCGGTCCCTGCCCGGCGTCACCCAGATCCTGCGCGAAGGACCGGCGGTCGGCGTGTACGCCATCTGCCTGGACGCCGAGGAGCGGCTACTGCCCGAGGAGTGCCAGGCCGTGATCGCCCAGCAGGAGGACGGATCGCTGCTGGTGACCCAGACCCTCGCCGCCCCGATCGCCGACGTGCACCCGGACGTCGTGCCGCCGGAGTGGCTCTACGGGGTGGCCCGGGCGCTGGCGCCGCTACGGGACATCGGTGGCGCCGACGAGGAGAGCGCCCTGCCCGGGTCGAGCCGGCTGCTCGACGTACTCGGGATGGAACCGCCGGAGCCGGACGCGGTGACGGCCCGGTGGACCTCGGGTGGTCGAACCACCGAGGCGGTGCTCGGGGTGTCGCTCGACGGGCCGTTCGCCCTCGACCTGAAGCGGGACGGACCACACGGCTTGGTGGCCGGCACCACCGGCTCCGGCAAGTCGGAGCTGTTGCAGACGCTCGTCGCCTCGCTCGCGGTGGCCAACCGTCCGGACGCGATGACGTTCGTGCTCGTCGACTACAAGGGCGGCAGCGCGTTCAAGGACTGCGTCCTGCTGCCGCACACCGTCGGCATGGTGACCGACCTGGACACCCACCTGGTGGGCCGGGCGCTCACCTCGCTCTCGGCGGAGCTGCGCCGACGCGAACACATCCTGGCCGAGGCCGGGGCGAAGGACATCGACGACTACGTGGAGCTGCTGCGCCGCGAGCCGTCCCGGGTGGCGATGCCGCGGTTGCTCATCGTGATCGACGAGTTCGCGTCGATGGTGCGGGACCTGCCGGACTTCGTGACCGGTCTGGTCAACATCGCCCAGCGCGGCCGGTCGCTCGGCATCCACCTGGTGCTGGCGACCCAACGACCCGGCGGCGTGGTCTCCCCCGAGATCCGGGCGAACACCAACCTGCGCATCGCCCTGCGGGTCACCGACAGCAGCGAGAGCCAGGACGTGCTGAACGCCCCGGACGCGGCCGCCATCTCGAAGTCGACGCCGGGTCGGGCCTTCGTCCGGCTCGCCCAGTCGTCGCTGGTGCCGTTCCAGGCGGGTCGGGTCGGCGGTTTCCGCCCGGGCGCGCGCAGCACCGACCGGCCGGCCCCGTGGTTGGCGCCACTGTCCTTTCCCGACCTCGGTCGCCCCGCGCCGCGTCGTCGCTCCGGCGAGGCGGCGCCGTCGGCCGAGCTGACCGACCTCGCGGTGCTCGTGACGGCGATCCGGGACGCCAGCGAACGGCTCGGCATCCCGCCGCAGCACAGCCCCTGGCTGGCGGCGCTACCCACGTCGCTGACCGTGGACACGCTGCCACCGGCCCGCGCCACCGACTACCACCTCCCGGCGGTCGCCTACGGGCTGGTGGACCTTCCCGCCCAGCAGGACCAGGTGCCGCTGGCGCTGGACCTCGCCACGCTCGGGCACCTGCACGTCATCGGTTCCTCGCGCAGCGGCCGATCGCAGACGCTCCGGACGATCGCCGGGACGCTCGCCCGCGTCCACTCCGCGGCCGACGTCCACCTCTACGGCGTCGACTGCGGCAACGGGGCGTTGCTGGCCCTCAACGGCCTGCCGCACTGCGGGGCGGTGGTGCAGCGTACCGAGGCGGAACGGCTCGGCCGGCTGTTCGCCCGTCTCGTCGCGGAACTGGGCCGGCGGCAGCAACTGCTCGCCACCCGGGGCTCGGCGAGCATGGTGGAGTTCCGCGCCGGCGCGGCCCCGGGTGAGCGACCTCCGCACATCCTGGTGCTGCTGGACCGGTTCGAGGTCTTCGACAAGACCTTCGCCGACTACGACAACGGCACGATCATGGCCGCTCTGCTGACGCTGCTGCGCGAGGGCACCGGGGCGGGCATCCATGTGGTGCTGGCGGGCGACCGGGCGATGTTCTCCAGCCGGATCTCGTCCACCACCGACGACAAGCTGGTGCTGCGCCTGACCGAACGTGGCGACTACAGCATGGTCGGCATCAACCATCGGCAACTGCCGGACGAGATCGAGCCGGGTCGGGCGATCCGGGCGTCCGACGGCGCCGAGGCGCAGATCGCGCTGCTCGGCGAGGACACCTCGGGTCAGGGGCAGGCGCGGGTGCTCGCCGACATCGCCGAGACGGCCCGACGGCGGGACGCGGACCTCGCGCCCGGCGACCGCCCGTTCCGGATCGACGTGCTGCCCGACGAGCTGACCCTCGCGGACACCGAGGCACTGGCCCGACCCGACGGGGCACTGTGGACGATGGTGGGCGTCGGCGGAGACGAGCTCACCGCGATCGGACCGGACCTGACCATCGTCCCGACCCTGGTCCTGGCCGGACCGCCACGCTCGGGGCGGAGCACCGCGCTGCTGACGATGGTCGCCGGTCTGCTGCGCAAGGACACTCAGGTGGTCGTGGCGGCGCCGCGCAGGTCGCCGCTGCGCGAACTGGCCGGTCTGCCGGGCGTACTCGACCTGGTGCCGAGCGAGAACCTCACCTCCGCCGGCCTGACGGCGGCGTTGGAACGCCGGGACGGGCCGGCCGTGGTCGTGCTGGACGACGCCGAGTTGCTGCTCAAGTGCGACGCGGGGAGCGACCTCGGCGAGATCGCCCGGGCCGGCACCGAGCGCGGACTCGGGTTGGTGATGGCCGGCACCATCGACGGGTTGGCCGGCGGTTTCGGCGGCTGGCACGTCGACGCCCGGCGCAACCGGCAGGGCGCGCTGCTCAGCCCGCAGGGCCTCGGCGACGGTGAGCTGATCGGCGCCAAGCTCAGCCGGGGCCAGCTCGGTGCAGGACGCCTCGGTCGGGCGCTGCTGCACCTGGGCGACGGCACCGTCCGGCTGGTGCAGGTCCCCCGGACCGACCCGGCGACGTTGCGTGCCCTGGTGACGTCGCCGCAGTAGCACCGGAGCGACAGGGGGACACCGCGGCGCGGTGTCCCCCCTCGTCGACCTTCGCTCTCAGGCGTCGGTGGCGTCCGTCGGCTCCGTCGGCGCGGCCAGCTCCGGCTGGTCGTCGTCCCAGGTGAACGTCAACGTCTCGGTGATCGCGCCGAAGAGTTCGAAGATCTCCTCCGCCTCGGCGAGGTTCGGGCTCGACCCGGTGACCACCACGACGTCCGCCGATCCCGGCATCGGCACGACGGTGTGCATCACCGCGCACCGGATCGTGACGCCGTCCTGGACGACGTTCTGGATGCCGTACACCCGGCCCACGGTGCCGATCCGGGGGATCGCCGCGGTGGTCACCCGCCGCCAGGTCCCGTCGGCCCGGTTCGGCTGCGCCACGGCGGTCAGCGCGCCGAGGATGTCGCCGTTGGCCGGTGGCGTGACCACCGCGACCACCACGGTGGCGGTGAGCGGACCGTTCTCGTACATCTCGAAGACGCCCGCGGCGTGCACCGCGCCGCTGCGGCGGGCCTGGCGGATCGACCGGCGCACCTGCTCGGCGAAGCGGCCGGCCTGGTCGGCGGTGAACCCGCCGGTCAGGGCCTGCCCCCGCGCCTGTTCACCGAGCCGGTTCTCACTCGCCTCGTCGGACACCGGGAAGTCGACCCACGCCACGGGAGTACGCAGCTCAAAGCCCGTCGGGATGGGCGTCGCGGTCGGGGCGCTCACTGTGCCGCCTGCGCATCCGGCGTGGTCAACGCGTTGACCGTCTGGGTGTCGGTCTCCCGGAACGCGTCGGCGACCGCCTTGGCCGCGTCGCGTACGCCGCCGAGGTCCTTGCCCACGACGTGCCGGCCGTCGCCCCACCGCTTCTCGAACTGCCGGGCCGCGCCCTCCAGGTCGCGCTGACCGAGCGTGTCGACCACCGCGCCCATCGACCGGACCGACGCGCTGTCCATCAGCTCCTTCGTGCGCGCCAGCAGTTCGTGTACGCGTTCCAACTCCGCGCCGGGAACGAGGATCTCGCTCATCGCGTCCACTCCCCCGCCGGCCTGCCCATCCGTTCCCTCATCTCCGCACCCTCCCGAGGTGTCACGGCAACTGCGGCGTACACGGATCGGCGGCCGGCCCGGTTCACCCGCTGAACCGAACTCCCACCCGCTACGTGTGCGACCCGGCTCCCGGCGAACGGTCCGGGCGCCGACCTGACGGTGCGATGGGGAGGCATGTCATGACGCGTCCGGGCGACGCCGAGTGGTCCGTGTTGCAACTCGACTCGGATCCCGTGCCGGGTGATCCCGAGTCCTTCGAGGAGATCACCCGGGCGTACCAGGAACTGGCCAGAACCACCCAGGAGGCACACGACCTGCTCGCCTCGGGCAGCCAGATCGACGTCGGCCAGGGCAAGGCCATGGACGCCTTCCGCGACCTCATCGGCAAACTACCCGGACGACTCGACCGGATGGCCAACTCCTACGCCAGCGCCGCCGACGCCTACCTGCGCTACCTGCCCTCCCTCGAGGAGGCGCAGACGATGTCACTGCGCGCCCTCGACCAGGCCCGACAGGCCGCCGGAGACCAGAGCGCCGCCCAAGCCGCAGCCGCCACCGCCGCGGCCGCGCTCCTCGTCATGAACGCCGACGCCGCGACCAGCGCGGACGCCAAGGACCAGGCCACCGACGACGCCACCGCCGCCAGGAACCGCGCCGCCGACGCCCAACAAGCCCTCGACGCGGCCAAGTCCCTGCTCGGCCAGGCCACCGCCCTGCGCGACCAGGCCGCCCGCACCGCCGCCGACACCCTCCACCAACTGGCGAAGGACGCGCCGCAACGCTCCCTCTGGGACAAGATCGTCGAAGCGTTCAACGCGTTCATCGACTTCCTGCAGAGCACCGTCATCGAATGGATCACCACCATCCTCGACGTGCTCTCCGTCGTCGCCTCCTTCATCTTCCCGCCCCTGGGCTCGGCGATCGGCTTCCTCTCCGGTGCCATCGACCTGGCCGCCGCCGCCCTCGGCGGTGACCCCGCCGAAATCGCCCTCGCCGCCGGTGGACTCGCCCTCGGCCTCGTCCCCGGCGGACGAATCGTCAGCCGGGTCATCAAGTTCGCCAACAAGTTCGCCGGCAAGATCCGCCCCGGCAGCGTCGCGGACGGCATCAAGAACAGCACCAGAGAGGTCACCGGCGGCAGCGCCACCACGGTGGGGCGCGGCATCGACGCCACGGTCACCGAGGTCGGCATCGGCAAGACCATCAAGGGCGTGTTCAACCGGATCGACCAGAAGCTGTTCGACCTACGGTTCGACCGGGACCTCAAGGCCGCCCGGAAGAAGCAGGCCAACGACCCGACGCTGATCCTCGGACAGAACAGCAAGGGCCACCTCAAGACGTTCCACGCCTCCGACGTCGAGTCGACCCCGCTGGTGGACAACAACGGCAAACTGATCGGCGTGCTCTTCCCGAGCAGGGCCACCGACAACGACAGCTTCACGAGCTGGGCCCGTACCGACGCCAATCTCGCCTTCGGCCGGAACATCGGCGGAACGGCCGCTACCCCGGGGCTGAAGGCGGTCCGCAAGCTGCCCGGCACCGACACCGGCTTCGCGGGCAACGAGTTCGTCTCCCCACCCTGGGCCCGGCTGAGAAACGATCCCACCCTGGTCATCGCGCACGGCAACCCGAACGGCGCCGCCGTACGCCTGACGAACGGCACGGTGCTGCACGTCCCGGGTGGACAGTTCGCGAAGGTCCTGCATCACAACGAGCTCTTCGATCCCAATTCGAAGAGGTCCATCGCTTTGATCTCCTGCAACTTCGGCAACACGTCCGGCACGGCCGGGCAGGATTTCGCCGACGCCATGGCTGATCTCGGCAACCGGCGTCGGATTTTCGCGGCGAACGAGGTGGTCGTCACCACCGAGGGCGTGGACGTGGACGGCCTGGTGACCGGCAGGGGCCAGCCCATCGCGACGCTGGCGGTGCAGAACGGCGGCGAATTCTCGGAGCTCCATCCAACGGCCAAGGGGAAGAAGTGATGAACGAGAACGACAACGTCGACCGGCAGCGGAATTGGCTGCTGCTGACGGACGCCCGGTGGAGCGCGCCCGACGAGGGAACGGCGGAGACCACCGACGTGCCTCCGGTGGAGGTCATCGTCGGTGGCTGGCTGGTCGAGCCCGACGGCACCGTCGGCCGCTTCACCGCCAATCCGCTGTACCGGCCGGAGGACCCCGCGTCGCCCACCAGCCCGGTGGATGCCGCCGCCTCTCTGGTCGCCACCGGTCGCGCGGGCGTCGATGTGGTGCTCCTGGCGCTGCGGGACAGCCTTGTGGATGTCGCGCTGGACAGTGCGGGCGCCGTCATCGTGGCGCCGGCGCCGGACGACGTGCCGTGTGTGCTCGTCGCGACCGGGGCCGTGGACCGGGGCCGGGTCGACGCTGCCGACTGGCGACAGGTCGACCTGAACGAGTTGCTGACGCTGCTCCCGGACGGCGTCGACGTCCTGCTGAATCCGGGCGGACGCCGTGCCATGCGGTTGATCGCCGACGCGTTACAGGACATCGCCGTCGAGGGCGAGCCGTCACCGATTGCCCCTTGACGTACCACCGCGCTGGGCTCGGGCGTGCACGTTCGAGCCCAGCGGGGACGCCGGCCGCCGGACACGCATCGGCAGCGGTTGACATCTCGTTTCGGTCTCGACGTGGGTCAGTAGACAAACTTTCTATTGATCAACTATCGGTACGAACAGGACGTGCATCCTGAGGGCCCGTAGACAACCGGCGGGAACGCCGGCGACGTGAGGGTCAGCAAAAGGGTGGTAGCAATGGCGGGATCAGGACCTGTTCGTCGGCGCGAAGTGGCAGGCGAGGCACTGGTCCGGTCCATATTCGAGGAGCACGGACGGGCGATGCTCGCGTACGCGACACAGTTGACCCGCGACCGCGCGGCCGCGGAGGACGTCGTCCAGGAGGCGCTGGTGCGCGCGTGGCGTCACCCGGACAGCCTGGTCAACGGCAAGGGCTCGGTACGGGGTTGGCTGTTGACGGTCGTCCGCAACATCGTGACCGACACCGTCCGCGCCCGGAGGGCGCGGCCACCCGAGGTGCCGGAGGGCCCGACCGAATCCGCGGTCGAACGTGACCACGCCGACCAGGTGGTGAACTCGATCGTCGTGACGGACGCCCTCAACCGCCTCTCCACCGAGCACCGACAGGTGCTCGAGCAGGTCTACCTGCGCGGGAGTACAGTCGCGGAAGCCGCCCAGGTCCTCGGGATCCCGCCCGGCACCGTGAAGTCCCGCTCCTACTACGCACTCCGAGCACTCCGCGATCTCGCCGAGCGTCGCGCCGGGGTGGAACGGCCTGCCTCATGACGACCGACAGCTCATCGCCCCACGCCGACCACTTCGACATCGGCGGCTACCTGCTGGGGGCGCTCGACGAGGAGTCGACCCGCCGAGCCGAGGAGCACCTGGCGGGTTGCGCGCAGTGCCGGGCCGAGGTCGAGTCGCTGCGGACGTGGGCGGGCGCCCTCGAGAACGTACCCGATGTGATGCTGCTCGACGGACCGCCGGAGGACGGCGACCTGTTGTTGCAGCGGACCCTGCGGCAGATCCGCGGCGAGGCCGCCGACGAACGCCGCCGCCGGCACGCCGTGACCGGGGTCGCCGCGGCGGTCGTCGCCTCGGCCGTCCTCGGCGGCGCCTTCCTCGTTCCACGGGGCGACGCGACGAACGACGCGACCGCCCCGCCGCCGAGCCCGAGCGTCACGGCCGACCCGACGGTCCGCCGCACCAGCGCCTCGGACGCGCGAACCGGCGCTCGTCTCGCCGTCGCCGTCCAACCGGCTCCCGGCTGGGTACGCGTCAACGCCACGGTCTCCGGCATCCCGCAGGGCCGGCGTTGTCGCCTCCTGGTCGTCGGCAAGGACGGCAGCACCGTGTTGGCCGGCAGTTGGCTGGTGTCGGAGCGCGGCGCCGCCGAGGGCGTCACCCTGGACGGCAGTGCCCTGATCGACGAGGCCCAGATCGACAGTGTCCGGGTGGAGACGACCGACGGCACGGTGTACGTCAGCGCGACGCTGTAGCCGATCACCGGCGGCGGCCCTGGCCGTGCCCGACCGACCCCACGACGAACGAGCGCCGGCCCGACCAGGTGGCCGGCCCAGCGCGAGCCGTTTCGCGGGATCAGCCCAGGCGCACCGAGACGACCGCGTTGTCGAAGCCGACGGTTCCCAGGTCGGCGACGTCCCCGTTGATCACCGTCGAGCGGCCGGTGCAGTCCGCGCCCGTCCACAGCTTGAGCGAGCCGGGCGCCGCCACCGAGGAGGAGACGCCCGGGCGGCTCAGGTTCCGGCAGCCGGTGCCCGCGACTCCCTGCGAGCCTGCGCCGTCGCCGAAGTTGGGGTCGTCGAAGAGTACGGCGCTGGTCGCCGGTCGGGCCGGCGACTCCGCGGTGGGCTGCCCGCCACCGGACACGCCGGCCTTGCCGCCGGTCGGGGTCACGCCGAACCAGGTGCCTCCGACACCCTGGCCCTTGGTGTCACCGGGCTTGGTGTCCTTGGCGAAGCGGTAGACCGGCCAGCCGCCGATGGTGACCTGCCGGCTGCCGTCCGCGCGCCGGACCGTGCCGACGGCCTCGGCCTTGACCCCCGCGACGAAGATCTTGCCGCCGGGCGTGACGGTGACCGGCGGCCAGGTGGTGGCGCAGTCACCGTCGCAGTTCGAGGTCGGCGGGTTGTTGCTGTCCTTGTCGAACCGGTAGAGGGTCAGGCCCGCGCCGTTGACGACGACCGGGTCGAGCTTGCCCGCCTTGCCCAGGGTCAGCTGGACCCAGCGCTGCGCCTCCTCCCGGGCGGCTCCGGTCGGTACCCCGCCGTCGCGTACCGCCCAGTCGCCGGTGCCCTCGGCCGCGTTGTTGGACTTCGCGGTGCCGGACGTCAGGGCGAGGTCGGCGACGCCGCCCCCGCTCTGCGGCGACGCCGCCGGGCTGCCGCTCAGGTCGGCGGCCCGCGCCGGGCCGGGTGGCACCTGGCTCGGGCCGCAGGCCGTGAGCGTCACCGCGCCGACGGCCAGCGCGGCGATGAGGGGTGTCACGTGGTTGCGCATCATCGGAAATCTCCAGCGGTCACCCGGCTTCCAGGAGGTCCGGAAACCGTTCGCCCCCCACACGGAACGGGTCCGGAATCGGTTCAGGGAGGGTGCCGCCGCAACCGTCCTCAGCCGGCGCGCAGGGCCACCTTGAGCCAGCCGGGGCTGCGCAGGTCGAACTCCCGGTACGCGCCGACCGCGTCCGTGAGCGGCTCGTGCTCCGTCACCACGTCCTCCGGCCGGACCTGGCCGGAGGCGACCATGGCCGCCAGCTTGGGGATGTACCGGGGGTGGTTGCCGTTGCCGGCACGGACGGTCAGGTTGCGCCCCATCGCCGTCCCGATCGGAAAGTACCGGTCGCCGGGCGGGTAGACGCCCACGATGCCGAGCGTGCCGACCTTGGCGAGGCTGTCCACCGCCCAGGTCTGCGCCTGGCTCGGCGCGTCACCCGGCTTCCAGTGCCCGTCCTGGCCCTGACTGTCGAGGTTGGGCGAGAGGGCGTGCTGCTCCTCGGCGTTGCGCTCGGCGTCCTTGCCGGCCGCCGGCCCCGACTTGGCGCTCTCGCTGTCCACGCCGACGGCGTCGATCGCGCAGTCGGCCCCGATCCCGTTCGTCAACTCCATGATGGCGTCGACCGGGTCGACCTCGTTGAAGTTGATGACCTCGGCGCCGCGGCTGCGGGCGTGTTCCAGCCGGTCGGCATGCCCGTCGACCGCGATCACCCGGGACGCGCCACGCTGGTACGCGGAGAGAATGGCGAACTGTCCCACCGGACCGCAGCCCCAGACCGTGACGATCTTGCCGTCGCTCGCGTCGGCGAGAACCGCTCCGAAGTAGCCGGTCGGATAGATGTCGGACAGCGTGATGGCCTGCGACTCGGTGACGTTCTCGGCGAGGGGAATCAGGTTGGTGTGCGCGAACGGGACCCGGGCGTACTCCGCCTGCAGGCCGTTGAACGGGCCCTGCATCTCGGGTGAGCCGGGCGATGCCGTACCGGTCCTCGGCCCCAGCGGGTTGGCGTTGTCGCACTGCGCGAAGAGCCCTCGACGGCAGTACCAGCAGGACCCGCAGCCCAGCACCGCCGAGATCACCACCCGGTCGCCCGGCCGGAAGTTGTGGATCTGCGAACCGACCTCCTCGACCACCCCGACGCCCTCGTGGCCGAGGACCTTGCCCGGCTTCATCCCGGGCATGGTGCCACGGACGAAGTGCAGGTCGGTGCCGCAGATCGCCGCCGTGGTGACCCGGACGATCGCGTCGGTGGGTTGTTCGATGCGCGGCTCGGGCACGTCGTCGACCCGAATGTCACCGATACCGTGGTAAACGACGGCCTTCACGCGTACTCCCATCCCCGCTGGCCGCTCTCGTCGCGCCAGCACTCGACAACGGGACACCTCGTGCCCGGAACGGGACCCGGCTTCCCCGACCGGGCGGCGACAAACCGCGCGGTCAGGTCAGCCTCTCGGCCAACCGGGTGACCGAGGCGCGCATGTCGTCGGTGCCGCCGTCGGGGAACTCCCGCAGCAGCGTGCGGGCCTGCTCGAACACCCGGCGGGAACCGGGCAGGTCACCGGCGGCGATGAGCACGTCCGCCATCTGCCGCAGTGCGGCGAACTGCGACGGCCGGTTCCCCACCCGCCGCGCCGTGCTCGCCGCGAGTTCCAGCTCCGTCACCGCCTCCGCGACGCGGCCGGTCTCCGCCAGGTTGTCCGCGACGGCGGCCCGGATCGCGCTCTCCTCGTGTGCGCGCCCCACCCGCTCGTTGAGGTCGAGGGCCTCCCGGAGCACCCGGATCGATTCAACGACCCTCCCCTGGGCGGTCAGGGACCGTCCCATCCGCAACAGGCTGCACACCTCGCCCTGCCGGTGGCCGAGCAGGCGGAACAGGGACAGCGCCTCGGTGCTGTGCGTGAGCGCGCGGTCGTGTCGGTCCAACACGCTGAGCACCTGGTGACAGTTGTTGTGCACCAACGCCTGCTCCAGCCGCATGCCCCGGTCCCGATAGGTCCGGGCGGCCCGGTCGAGCAGGTCGAGCGCCTCCTCGTGGGCGCCGAGAAAGTACCGGGCGCCCGCCAGGCTGCGCAGGACGTGCGCCTCCCCGACCACGTCGTGGTGCTCCCGCGCGGCACGCAGCGCGACCCGCATGACGTCCTCCCAGTCCTGGAAGCGTCCGGCCCACTGCAGGTACTGCTGCATCGCGATGGCGAGCTGCCACGGCACGATGCCGTGCCCGACGTCGGCGGCGAGGCGCACCACCTCCGTGAGCACCTCCCGCTGGCGGTCGAACCAGGCGATGGCCTCGTCGTACGTGCCCGGCCGCTCGGCGACGACACCGGGCAGTGGCGGCGCCGGCTCGATCGGCGGACGGTTCGGGTTCAACGCCGACTGCGCCTGGTAACCGCTGTGCAGGTAGTGCTGGAGCAGGCGGCTGAGCGCCGCCTGTCGTTCCGCCGCCGACTCCTCGGCCTCGAACAGCTCCTCGGCGTACGCCTTCACCAGCACGTGCGAGGTGAGCCTGCCGTCCTCGTCCTCGCTGACCAGCGCCGCGTCGATCAGCTCGGCCAGCTGGGCGCGAATGCTGTCCGGGTCGCGGTCGGCGAGGCTCACGCAGGCCTCGGCCGTGACACCGGGCAGCGGGGCCGCCGACAGCAGCCGGAACAGCCGGGCGGCCTCCGGGCTGAGCTGCCGGTAGGACCACGAGAAGGCGGTCCGGGGGTCGATCAACCCACGGCCACCGGCGAACGCCTCGAGCCGGCGGGCGCTGTCGCGCAGCTCGGCGGCGATGGTGCCGAGCGACAGACCCGGACGAGCGGCGATCCGGGCCGCCAGGATGGCCAGCGCCAGGGGAAGCCGGCCGCACAGCTCGATGATCACGTCCGCGGTGGCGGCACACCCCGCCTCGTCGGTCGGCCGGCTCGGCAGCCCGGCGAGACGCCGTTCCAGCAGACGGCGGGCCGTCGGCAGGTCGGGCGGGTCGACCCGGAGCAGGTGCGCGCCGTCGAACGCCGCAAGACCGACCAGGGCCCGCCGGCTGGTGATGATCACTAGACTTTTCGCCGAGTTCGGCAGCAGTGGGCGCACCTGGGCGGCGTCGTGGGCGTTGTCCAGCAGGAAGAGCATCTGCCTGCCGGCGGTCATGCTCCGGTACATGCCGATCCGCGCCTCGAACGTGTCGGGTACGTCGGCGGCGGGCGCGCCCACCAGGTGCAACAGCGAACGCACCGCGTCGTCGGCCGACAGGCGCTCGTCCGCGCAGAGGTGCCCCCGCAGGTCGAGGTAGAGCTGCCCGTCGGCGAACTCGTCGGCGACCCGGTGCGCGAAGTGGGTGGCGAGCGTCGAGGTGCCCACTCCTCCCATGCCGTCCATCGCGATCACCAGTGGGCTGGTCCGGCCGGCGGTCCGCATCCCCGTGGTCAGGTCGTTCAGGATCAGCAGTTCGGATTCGCGGCCCACGAACAGGGGTGGGTCCGGCGGGAGCTGCGCCGGGCGGACCAGCGGCATCGGCCGGGCCACCACCGGCTCCGCGTCCTCGGCCGGCGTCAGCGCCGTCTGGGTGAGGGCCCGCCGATGGGCGTCCTGCAGGTGGTACCCGGGGTCGATACCCAACTCCTCGTCGAGGCGCGCCCGGATGGCGCCGTACACGGCCAGCGCCTCGGCCTGCTGGCCGGCTGCGGCGAGGGTCGTCACCAGGCTCGCGTGGACCGGTTCGTTGAGCTGACCCATCGTGGCCGCGAGTCGCAGCGGCGTCAGGACCCGGGTGGGTTGACGCAGTCGTACGGCCAGCGCGGCGGCGGCGATGGTGGCGTCGAAGAACTCGCCGTCGATGCCCGCGAGGACCGCCGCGGCGGCGGCGCTGTCGATGAGCCCGTCGCCGGACGAACCGTGGCAGCGCCGCAGCGCGTCGAGGTAGTGCGTCAACGCCTCGTCCGGGCGGTCCTGCGCCAGGCTGGACCTGGCCGCCGAGACGTCGCGGCGGAACGCCACGAGGTCGAGCGTCTCCGGCCCGGCCACGAAGAGGTACCCGTTGCCGTGCCGCAGCAGGTACGACCCGACGGCCCGGGCGGGCAGGTCGGGTTCGAACAGGCGACGCAGCGCCGCCACGTACTTGTGGATCACGTTCACGGCGCTGGCCGGCGAATCGGGTCCCCAGACGAGATCCATGAGATCGCTGGTGGTGGTGGGACGCCCCTGCCGGGCCAGCAGCACCGCCAGCAGACGCCGTTGTTGACGCGGGCCGGCGTCGAGTTCGGTGTCGCCGCGCCAGACCCGCAGCGGACCCATGATCTGCAAGCGCGGTCCGCCCTGCGACGCCGTTTCCTCTGTCCGACCGGAGCCGACGTCGTCCGTCACGTTGATCACGCTGCGTCCACCGAGTGGAGGCCTACTTGACGATGACTGGATCGGACAGTTCGCCGCAGCATCCGACAATCCCGGGCGCGGCGAAACCGACTCCCGGGTGGAAGGCGGCACGCATCGGCCGGATCGGTGTCGTCGCGGCACGGCTCCGTCTCGTAACCCATGTCATGCAGACGTCGCTGCCGAGCGGAAAGTTCGATGCTCTCGATGGGTTTTTCCCACCCGCGCGCTAGGTTTCCCGGATGCTTCTTCCGACCTCGGCGCCCGGAGCGGCCGACGACACGGTCGAGCAGGTCCGCAGCGCCCAGCGGGGCGATCCGGCCGGCTTCGCGCTGCTCCTCGACCGTCACTACGCCGGCATGCTCGCCGTGGCCCATAGCCTGCTCGGCTCGCGGCCCGACGCCGAGGACGCCTGCCAGGACGCGGCGATCACCGCGTTCAGTCGCATCGGTGAGCTGCGCGACCCCGCTGCGGCGCGGTCCTGGCTGCACGCCATCGTGCGCAACAACTGCCGGACGATGCTGCGCGCCCGCGTTCCCGTACCGGTCGGGGTGGCCGGCGAGAACCTGCTCGCCTCGGAGCTGGACGACCCGGTCGCCTGCA
Organism: Micromonospora sp. bgisy143; assembly: GCF_057708145.1. Classification (NCBI taxonomy): domain Bacteria; kingdom Bacillati; phylum Actinomycetota; class Actinomycetes; order Micromonosporales; family Micromonosporaceae; genus Micromonospora; species Micromonospora sp. bgisy143. Next base: position 173,103 of record NZ_JBYIRN010000011.1, on the reverse strand, counting down.
TCGAACGCAGCGCCATGCGGGACTGGGTCTGGCACGCCATCGGGCAGTTGTCGCCGGCCGCGCAGACGGTGGCGTTGCTGCGCTACTTCACCACGAACAACTCGTACGAGCAGATCGCGGACCTGTGTGGAACGCCGGTCGGCACCGTCCGTAGTCGCCTCAGCGAGGCGCGGCGGCAGTTGGCCGCCGTCCTCCCCCGCGTGCACGACGAACGGCACGGCGAGACCGCGGCGCTACGCGCCGAACGACAGCAGGAGGCGGCGACGATCCTGTCGGCGGTACCGGACGGCGCCCGACTGAACGAGGTCGCCGCCCGCTGGGCCGAGGACATGACCTTCTGGTGGCCGAGCGGCATCCGGACGATCGGTCGGGAACCGGTCTTCGCCGTGATGCGGCAGGACTACGAGTCCGGCGTCGGCGCCAAGATCACCGGAGTGCTCGCCGGGTCCGGCGTCACGATCTGGGAGAACGCCTTCATCAACCCGCCGGAGGATCCGTACCACTGTCCGCCCGGGGCGACCTGGTTGCTGAAGGAGAAAGAGGGCCTGGTGCGCGAGGTGCGCCTTCTGCACACCCCACGGCCGACCCGGTTCTAGAGAATCCACCGCGGAATCGAACTTTCCACCGCCGAACGATGTCCTGAGGATATGACCACGTACTCAATCCACGACCTGGAACCGCAGCTCGCCGCGAACCGCACGTACTGGTGCGGTTGGGCCGGCGCCGAGCCCGACACCGACCTGCCGACCTACCGCACCGACGTCCCGCACCCACTGCTCAACGGGGTCCTGCGAGTGCGCGGACGGGAGCTCGACGAGGCGATCACGGAGGCGCGCAAGCACCTGACCGGCTCGACCTGGGGCTGGTGGGTGGGCGCGGACAGCGACGAGGGCACCGCCGAGGGCCTGCTCGCACGGGGCGCGACGCAGATCTCCGACATGCCCGTCATGGCGGTGGACGTGACCACCGTGGCCGAGGTCGAGGCCCCCGGCGACCTGCGGATCCAGGTCGCCGCCACACCGGCCGAGCTGCGCGAGTACGTCGAGGCGTACGCCGGGCCGCTGGGCATCCCCGGCGACCTCGGGCTCGTCGTGGACCGGGAGGTGTCCTTCGCCTACCCGGACGTGATCCGGCTCGCCGGCATCGTGGACGGCCGCACGGTGGGCACCTGCACCCTGTCGCTCGGCACCGACGTCGGCGCTCTGTACTGCATCGCGACCCACCCCGACCACCGCCGGCGGGGCATCGCGAGCGCCCTCACCCGTGCGGCGCTGCGCATCACCCGCGAGTCCGGGCGGCGGATCGCCACCCTGCAGGCGAGCAGCGAGGGTGAGCCGGTGTACCGGCAGATCGGGTTCGACACCGTCACCCGGTACCGCCTCTACCAGCTCCCGGAGTGAGTCCGCACGGCGCTGCCGCCGGCTCACTCCGGGTGCGGGCGGCAGCGCCGTAGGGCGCGGCACCGGCCAGGCAAGTACTTGCCGATGCGGAAAGTGAGTGTTAACTTTCCGTACGAGCAAGTACTTTCCCTAGCTCAAGGAGTTGCGCGATGGGCACCACCCCGACCCCAGAAGAGGCACGACGGGCTCTTGCGGACGTCGACCGACGCCGGGACCAGACGGCGACGGCCGCCGGTCGGTCGCGGTGGACCTGGCTCGCCGCCGGAGTCCTCGCCGCGGCGTACGGGTTCGTGGCCGACCGGTATCCGGACTTCGTGCGCACCTACGGCACCACCATCGTCATCCTGCTGCTGCTCGTCTCGATGGCCGCCAACACCCGGTGGGGAGCGGCTCTGCTGCGGCGGCCGGTGCGTCCCCGTGCCACCCCCGACGCGTCGAGCCTGCTGTGGTCCGCCCTGGTGGTGGCCCTGCTGATCGGTGGCGCGACCCTTGCCACCGCGCTGGACGTTCCACACCTCTGGCTGTGGTTCGGCCTGGTCGCCGGTGTGCTGCTGGCCGCCGCGGGTCCGTGGTGGCAGCGCCGCGTCCTCACCCGCCCGGCCTGACCGTGGCGGCCGACCCGAAACTGGACCCGGCCCTGCTCGATCCCACCCGGCTGGCCATCCTGGCGCTGCTGGCGGGGACCGAGTGGGCCGAGTTCGCGTTCGTCCGCGACGCCATGGACCTCAGCGACTCGGCCCTGTCCAAGCGGATCTCGAACCTGAGCGACGGCGGTTACGTCGAGGTGCGCAAGGGCTACGTGGGCAAGCGTCCCCGGACCTGGATCAACCTCTCCACGACCGGCCGGGCGGCCCTGAGCGGCCACATCGCCGCCCTGCGGGACATCGCCGCCCGCGTCGACGGGCCCTAACGGTTGTCGTTGTCCCGTCGCTGGGTCATGTGGACCTGTTCGAGGTCGAGGCCGTCCTGGACCCGGCGCAGCACCTCGTCGTCGATCTCGCCCGCGTCGCGCATCCGCACGACGGTCTCGTGGCGGTGGCCGATGACCGCGAGGTGCAGGTCGGCGTACTGCTTCTCGTAGTCGGCCGCTGCCTCGTCCGGGCCGGAGGTGGCGTCGCCGTCGCGCAGGACGCGCAGGCGGCGGTCGTACTCGGCGCGCAACTGCTCGTGCACGTCGTCGCTCGTACCCAACTCGGCCGCCATCGTGGGCAGCGACTCCAGCGCCCGGTCCATGGACGTGATCTCGGCCTGCCGGCGTTCCCGCTCGGCCTCGGAGTCCGCGCCCAGCCCGGCCCACCGCGTCACCCGGGGCATCAGCGGCGCCTGCACCAGCAGGGTCACGGCGATCACGACGGCCGTGACGAAGACGATGAGGTCCCGGTCCGGGAACTCCGAACCGGACGGAAGCGTGTGGGGTACGGCCAGCGCCGCCGCCATCGACACCGCGCCCCGGAAACCGGCCGCCGACATGAGCGCCCGGGGTCGCCCGCTGAGCCGCCGTTCCCGCTGTTGCGGTCGGCGGTCGATCGCCCGGATCACGTACGGGCTGGTGAAGAGCCAGCCGAACCGCACCGCGACGATGACCGCGCAGACCACGAGCGCGACCAGCATGCCGTGTGCCAGACCGCTGCTGTCGAGCCCGCGCACGGCCGACTGCGCCTCCAGCCCGACCAGGACGAACAGCGCCGCGTTCGCCAGCATGGTCAGGAACTCCATGACGGTGTGGACGTGTCGGCGGGCGTTACCCGGGAACAGGCGCGGCGAGGCGCGGCCCACCCACAGTCCGCTGACCACGGCCGCGAGGACGCCGGACACCTCGGCCGCCTCGGCGATCAGGTACGCGGTCAGGGGCGTCAGCAGCGCGAGGAGGTTGTGCTGGAACGGGTCGGTCAACCGGCGACGGATCTGCAGGACGAGGAACGTCACGACCGCGCCGGACGCGATGCCACCGAGGTAGGAGAAGGCGAACAGCCCGGCGACCCGACCGACGCTCAGGTGTTCCTCGCCGAGCGTGATGCCGACCGCGAGGGTGTAGATCACCAACGCCGTACCGTCGTTGACCAGGCTCTCCGCGCGCAGGGTGGTCGCGATTCGACGCGGCAGCATCCGACCCAGGACGCCGACCGCCGTGGCGTCGGTCGGCGCGACGGCGGCACCCAGCACCCACGCCGCTCCCCAGCCGAGCCCGAGCGCGTGCCCGGCGACCGCGACACCGGCGGCCGTCGCCACCACGAGCAGGGTGCTCAGCAGCACGATGACCCGCAGGTTCCGGCGCATCTCGCGCAACGAGGAGGAGAACGCCTCCCAGTAGAGCAGCACCGGAAGGAACACCAGGAGGACGGCCTCGGGCGGCAGGTGCACCGCGCGCAGCGCGGGCGCGAAGCCGAGGAGGACACCGGCGACCAGGAGCAGCACCGGTGGGGCGATCCGGAGCCGACGGGCCGCGCCCGCACCGACCAGGATCGCGACACCTACCGCTACGACCAGGACGAGGCTGGACACCGGGCTCCTTCAGTTGTGGTTCTGGGCAACGCTCGGGCCCGACAAGGATGCGACGGCCCAGTGGACAGCTACTTGACGCGCCCGGGGGCCGTGCCGGACCACTGCCGCCCGGCCGGCGGAATCACGACGACGGAGGGCTCGACGGTTTGGCCTTCTGCGGGTAGGGGGTCTCGTGGCGGGCCAGCATGGCGACGAACTCGCCGATCTTCCGCGCCCGGGTCTCGGCCCGCTTGACCGCGTTGACGCGGTGGATGAGGGAGAACCGGTTGGTCTTGGTGAGCACGTCGAACATGGCCTGCGCCGCGGGGACGGCGGCGATGGCGGCGAGCAGGTCGGCCGGCACCTCGGCCTCCGACGGCGGGGCGTACGCGGCCGCCCACCGCCCGTCGGCCTTGGCGGCCTCCACCGCAGCCCTGCCCGCGGGCGTCATCCGCCCCTGCGCCTCCAGCCGCTCCACGTGCGCGACGTTCCGCTGCGACCAGATGCTGCGCGGGCGGCGGGGGGTGTACCGGATCCAGGAGGACTCCTCGTCCCGCTTGCGGGCCTGCCCGTCGATCCAGCCGAAACAGAGCGCCTCGTCGACGGCCTGCTGCCAGGTCAGCGTCGTGACCGTGCCGCCCTTCTTGGTCAGGGCCAGCCAGACGCCCGGCGACGTGGTGTGGTTGGCCGACAGCCACGCGCGCAGCGCGTCGGCGTCCGCAACGATCAACTCCTGGAGTTCGGCGCTCGCCATGACAGCAGGCTATCGCCGCGCCGCCCGGCCGGCCGCCACCAGGTAGGCCGCTGCGGCACCGACCCGACGGCGGACGCACGGGCGGCCGGGAGCGCGGCACGTCGACCGTGCCACACCCCCGGTCGCCCGTCCGATGGTCAGCAGCCGATCCGGCTGGCCCCCACGGCGACGTCGTCGTACCAGAGGGTGTCGGAGCCGTTGCCGTAGCTCTCCCAGCCCAGCTTCAGGTCGGTGAGCTGCGGTCGCCAGGTGCGGTTGTACCACTGCCCGTCGATGTCGTGCGTGGGTACGCCGTCCGCGGTCAACCCCGCGACGGCGGTGCCGTCCAGCCAGGTACGGAGCTGACCGGACGAGCCGTCCACCATGAACTCCAGGCAGGTCCACCGGTTGGTGGGCAGCGGCACGCTCTGTGCCACCCCGGCCGGGCTCTGCTCGGGCAGCGTCGCGTCGTCGGAGGCGCGGTTCCACTGCAGGGCGCCGTTCTGGCCGCCCATCCGCAGGTCCCGGTTGCCGTCGGCGGCGTCGGTCATCGCCATCATCGTGGTGTGGTCGGTGGGCTGGGCCGTGGTGTGCCGGACCCAGATCCGGCCGTACCGGACGCTGCCCACGCTGCCGAGGTTCTTCGTGGACCGGATGAAGACGTGGTTGCAGTACCCCGCCGCGCCGTTGATCCGGACCGCCCGGTTGCCGCTGTGCGTGGTGGTCGTGTCGATGGTGGCGGTTCCGGCGCCGGAACAGTCCGGACTCACCACGGTCCAGTCGCCGGACGGCGTCGAACCGGTCTGGCTCTCGAAGCCGTCACAGAGCACCGCGCCGGCACAGCCCACCGGCGGCGGCGTGGTGGGCGGTGGCGTCGTGGGCGGTGGGGTGGTGGGTGGCGGCGTCGTGGGTGGCGGAGTGGTCGGTGGAGGCGTCGTCGGGGGTGGAGTGGTCGGGGGCGGCGTGGTCGGGGGCGGCGTGGTCGGCGGGGGCGTGGTCGGCGCGACGCCGTTGCACGGCACGCCGTTCAGGCTGAAGCCGGTCGGCGCTGCACCGCTGGTGCTGTACGTGCCCTGCACGCCGAACTCGGTGGCGCCGCCGGCCGGGATGCTCCCGTTGTACGACATGTTGCGGGCGGTCACCGTCGATCCGGACTGACTGACCGTCGCGTTCCAGCCGCTCGTGATGCGCTCGTTCCCGGCGTAGGTCCAGGTGACGGTCCAGCTGGAGACAGCGGTGTCGCCGGGGCTGACCTTGACGCTGGCGGTGAAGCCGCCGGGCCACTGGTTGGGCGTGTAGTCGACCCGGCAGCCCTGGGCGGCCGCCGCCGGGACGACGAGCAGGGCTGTGCCGGTCGCGGTCACGGCGGTGGCCAGCGCGGCGACGACCGCGAGGGTCGGGGCGGGGCGGGCACGGAGAATGGTCATGGGAAGTCCTTCTGCCATCGAGCGGGAGAAACCGGCGCGGCAGCGCGCGTCCGGAGCGGACGTGGCGACCCGCCGGGTACGGCGCGGCGATGCGCCACAGCGAGAGGTCGATGCGTACGACCGACGTGCCCGGCTCGAGGTGAAGCTGTCAGTCACCGTTCCGGACCGTTGCCCGGAACCGGTGACGCCCACCCTCAATCTATTGACCAATCCCTATCTAATCAAGCGCGCGTAAATCGGTGGCCCGCCGCCACCGGCCGTGCCAGCCTGGCCGGAGAAGAGCCTGGCCCGCACGGCCCGGCGCCACCAGCAGACGGGAGCACGGCGATGCGAGGACTCGAAAACCCGCCCATCCGGACGCGAGCTTTCGAGGACCTGATCGCCTGTGCAGACCGTCAACCTTGGCATCGTCGCCCACGTCGACGCCGGTAAGACCAGCCTGACCGAACGCCTGCTGCACGCCACCGGGGTCATCGACCGGCTCGGCAGCGTCGACGCGGGCACCACCCAGACCGACACCGGTGAGATCGAGCGTCGGCGGGGCATCACCATCCGCAGCGCGGTCGTCTCGTTCACCGTGCGCGACCGCCAGGTCAACCTGCTCGACACCCCCGGGCACAGCGACTTCGTGGCCGAGGTCGAACGCGCGCTCGGGGTACTCGACGCGGCCGTGCTGGTGCTGTCGGCCGTCGAGGGCGTCCAGCCGCACAGCCGCCGGATCATGCGGGTCCTGCGATCGCTCGGACTGCCCACCCTGATCTTCGTCAACAAGATCGACCGGGCCGGCGCCCGGGTCGACGAGCTGGTCGCGGACGTGCGCCGGCTCCTCACCCCGACCGTCGTCCCGCTGGGCACGGTCCGCGCGCCCGGCACCCCCGGGGCCAGCTACCGGCCACACCCTCGGGGGTACGACCAGCGGCTCGCCGAGGTCCTCGCCGAGCACGACGACGACGTGCTGGCCGCCCTGGTGGACGACCTGCCCCTGGACGGCGACCGCGTCGACGAGGCACTGCGGGCGCAGGTCGCCGCCGGGCAGGTACACCCGCTGCTGTTCGGCTCGGCGTTGTCCGGCGCCGGAGTGCCGGAGCTGCTGGACGCCGTCGCGGCCCTGCTCCCGCCGTCGCCCCCGGCCGAGTCCGACCCACGGGCGCGGGTGTTCGCCATCGAGCGCGACCCCTCCGGCGAACGGGTGGCCTACCTGCGCGCGTACGGCGGTCAGTTCCGGACGCGGGAGCGGGTCACCGCGTACCGCCGGGAGCCGGACGGCCGGACCACCGCGACGCGCGGGCGGATCACGCGGCTCGACGTGGTCGGCGCGGCCACCGACCGGGCCGCGCTGACCGCCGGCCACATCGCCCGGGTGGTCGGCCTCACCGGGGTACGCCTCGGCGACCAGCTCGGCAGCCCGGCCGGCCTCGACGGGCGGTCCCACTTTCCCGCGCCGACCCTGGAGGCGGTGGTGCGCCCCCGCGAGGCGTCCCGGACGCTGGCGCTGCACGCCGCGCTGCTGGACATCGCGGACACCGACCCGTTCCTGCGGACCCGGGTGGCCCCCGACGGCGGCACGAGCGTGCTCCTCTACGGCGAGGTACAGCGCGAGGTGCTGAGCAGCACGTTGGTCGAGACGTACGGGATCGAGGCGGAGTTCGGGCCGGGACGGCTCATGCACGTCGAGCGGCCGACCGGCACGGGCACCGCCGTGGAGATCATCGGGCACGGCTTCTTCGGGACGGTCGGGTTCCGGGTCGAGCCCGGCGACGGCGTGGACTACCGACGGGAGGTCGAACTCGGCTCGCTGCCGCTGTCGTTCCACACGGCCATCGAGGAGGCCGCCCGTGCCGCCCTCGACCAGGGCTGTCACGGCTGGCCGGTGACCGACATCCGGATCACCCTCACCCACAGCGGTTACTGGTCGCCGATCACGACGGCCGGGCACTTCCGGGACCTCGCGCCGTACGTCCTCATGCAGGCGCTCGCCGAGGCCGGCACCCGGGTCTTCGAGCCGTGCCGCCGGTTCGACGTGGAGGTACCGGCCGACCGGCTCGGCCCGGTCACGTCGTACCTGAGCCGGCTCGGCGCCCGGCTCGACGGCACCGCCGCCGTCCCCGCCGGCTGGCGGATCGCCGGCGTGCTGCCGGCGCGGCTCGAACTCGAGGCGCAGCGGCGGCTGCCCGACCTGTCCAGCGGGGAAGGGCTGTGGTCGTCGACGCCCGGCGGCGACCGACCGGTGTCCGGCGAGCCGCCGCGCCGCGCCCGCACCGACGGCAACCCGTTCGACCGGGTGGCGTACCTGCGCTTCCTCGCCCAGCCGCCGAGCCGGCCCGTCGCCGTCAGGGACGCGGGCCCAGAAAGAGGCCACCGCTCGCCTCGATGACCTGACCGGTGACCCAGCGGGCCGCGTCGGAGGCCAGGAATGCGACCACGTCGGCGACGTCCTCGGGGCTGCCGAGGCGGTCGAGCGCCGTCATCGCGGTGATCAGGTCGACGAGGCCCGGCGCGTCGAAGACGTGCGCGTTCGTCGCGGACCGAGTGGCGCCGGGCGCGACGGCGTTCACCGTGATGCCCCGGGCACCGAGCTGGTTGGCCAGCGTGCGGGTCATCGTCTCGATCGCGCCCTTGGTCATGGCGAACGACGTCTGGGTGGCGTTGGCCATCCGGGTCGCCGCGGACGAGATCATGATGATCCGACCGCCGTCGCTGAGCAGGGGCAGCGTCTGCTCGATGAGAAAGTACGGCGCTCGCACGTTGACCGCGAACAGGTGGTCGAAGGCGGCCCGGGTGGTGACGCCGAGCGCACCGGCGGGTGGCGCCGCCGCGTTGTTCACGAGGATGTCCAATGGCTGCCCCGCCAGACTGGCCCGGACACCGTCGACAAGCGTCTCGACATCTCCGTCCACCCCCAGCTCAGCGCCGACGGCGTACGCCCGTCCGCCCGCCCGGGCTATCTGCTCGACGGTGGCCGTCGCGCCGTCCCGGTCCGTGCCGAAGTGCGCGACGACCGTCGCTCCCCGCGCTGCCAACCGATGCGCGATCGCCTGCCCGATACCCCGCGACGCGCCGGTGACCAGCGCTGCCCGCCCGATCAGATCCTGCATTGTTAGCTACTCCCAAAGTGGTAGTGACTATCACTGAGGTAGTGTCTAACACATGGCCGAGCGACACTCAACGCTGCGCGAACAACGGCGGCTCGCGACGCAGCGCACGCTGCAGACAGTCGCCGTGCGGTTGTTCGTCGACCGTGGGTACGACCGCACGGCCGTGACCGACGTCGCGGCGGCGGCAGGCGTGTCGCCGATGACGGTGTACCGGCACTTCCCGACCAAAGAGGACCTGGTGCTGGTCGACCAGAACGGCCCGCTGGTCGCCGAACGCATCGCCGCGACGGCGGCGGGGCAGCCCCTCGTACACCGCATCGGCAGCGCGCTGATCGACTCCGCGCGGACGTTGACCGCCGGCGACGACCGACTCCTGCTGGCCCGCCTACGGCTGATGATCTCGACGCCGGCACTGCGCGCCCGCCATCTGGACAGCCAGTACGTGCTTCAGCAGGCCATCGTGGAAGCCCTCGGCGCCGACGCCGCCGACCCGGACACGGCCTTCGAGGCCGCCGCCGCGGCCAGCGCCTGCCTGGCCGCCATGCACACCGCGCTGGTGCGGTGGGCACAGGACGACGGGCGCAGCGACCTACCCGACCTCATCGCGAAGGCGCTCGCGGCGGCCTTCGGCGCCGACGCGCCCGGCACGGGGTGACACGGTCACCGGGCGCGGAGCAGCCCTCGGCCGGCCATGAAGGCGCGCAGGGTCTCGGCGTCCTCGGCGGACATCAGCCACCGGGGGATCACGGTCGCCGGCATCCGGCCGACGTACACGATCCAGAACTCCGGGTCGTCCTGCACCCGGGCAACTCCGTCCCAGGCGATACCGCCGGACTCCGAGCCGCTGCGCATCATGATGTTGTCGTCGGTGATCTCGTAGCCGCCCTCGACGGCGTAGTCACCCGAGCGGCGGCGGGCCCGCGCCCGCACCCACGGCAGGTACAGCATCGACAGCACGCCGGCCACCACCAACGTCAGCCACAGCGGGGACACCCGCTCGCCCCAGCCCAGGCCGCGCGAGAGGACCAGGCCGACCGCTCCGACCGCCACCAGCACGGCGCCGATGTAGCTGAACCGCCGCAGCCGGACACCGGCGAGGGTGGCCGCCACGCGGGCGGGGTAGGCGGGATCGGCGGGTACGTCGAAACGGATGCGCACCCCCGCACGATAGTGCCTCGTCGTTCAGGGTCGCGGCGGATGCGGGAGCGCGGACGTTTCGCCGGCGGTGGCACGCGGGTAGCGCAGGGCGTATGAACCGCGATCTCCTGAAGGCTCTCCAGGTGGCGTGGGGGCTGCCGGAGTTCCGCGACGGGCTGCGACACCTCATCGACCTCGACGAGGTGTCGGTGCTGCTGGCCACGCTGACCGTGCCGGACCACGACGGTGAGGTCGACCGCAGCCTGGTGGCCCTGCTGCGCTCCGGCCTGGAGACGGTCGAGATCCGGGAGGCGGTGTTGCTGCTGCTGGAACGGGACGAGGTACGCCGGCCCCTGGTGGCGGCGGCGGTGGAACCGCTCGCGCACCGACCGGGCCTGGCCGCCGCCGTCACCTCGGCCGCCGAAGACCCAGGGGTACGGCGTGAGGTGCGGTCGGCGCTGGACAGCGCTCCGGTGCGCGAGCTGATCTGGCAGGCGCTGGAGAACCAGGTCAGCGACAACCGGTTCGGCCTGGTCCGTCGGGCGGCGGCGCTGTTCGTACGGCATCCGAGCGTCCGACGTCTGGTGTGGGCCGTGCGCCGGCACGGTGTGCTGCGCGAACTGCGACGCCGACCGCCCGTCGACTAGCGTGGCCGGGTGGCAGCCCGCTCGGAGCTGAGCCGCCCGCTGACGTTCCTGTTCGCGGTGGCGGCCGGCGCGGCCATCGCCAATCTGTACTGGGCACAGCCGCTGCTCGGCACCATCGCCGACGACCTGGACGCGCCGACCGCGACGGCCGGCTGGCTCGTCACCGCGACACAGATCGGGTACGCCGTCGGGGTCCTGCTGCTCGTACCGCTCGGCGACATCCTGGACCGCCGCCGCTTCGTCCCGGTGTTGTTCCTGGCCTCGGCCGCCGCGCTTCTGCTGTGCGCGCTCGCGCCGTCGATCGGCGTGCTTCTCGTCGCGCTCGGCGTGCTCGGTGTCACGACCGTCTCCGGGCAGATCCTCACCCCGCTCGCCGGGGACCTGGCCGGTGACGCCCACCGTGGACGGATCGTCGGTGTCGTCGGGTCGGGAACCCTCACCGGCATCCTGGCCGCCCGCACGATCAGCGGATTCGTCGCCGGCGCCGCCACGTGGCGTGCCACCTTCGCCCTCGCCGCCGTCATCGCCGTGCTGCTCGCGGTCCTGCTCCGCCGCGCGACACCACCGCTGCCACCACGGACGCGCATCGCGTACCCGAGGCTCCTGCTCTCGGTCGCGGCGGTGGTCCGGCGGGAGCGGGCGGCCCGGTGGACGCTGGCCCTTGCCGCCACCGGATTCGCCGCCTTCTCGCTCTTCTGGACGGCGCTCACGTTCCTGCTCAGCGGTCCACCGTTCCGCTACCCGGCGGCGGTGATCGGGATGTTCGGGCTGGTCGGGCTCGCCGGCGTGCTCTCCGGGCTGCGCGGCGGGCGTCTGCACGACCGCGGCTGGTCGCTCCCGGCCACCGGGTTGGCCTGGGCGTTGGCCCTGGGGGCGTTCGTCGTCGTGACGATCGGCGGCCGCTCCCTTGTCCTCCTGATCAGCGTGACCGTCGTGCTCGACGTCGCCCTACAGACCCAGGCCCTGCTCAACCGAGCGCGGTTGTTCGCCCTCACCCACGAGGCCCGCAGCCGGCTCAACACGGCGCTGGCGACCAGCAACTTCGTCGGCGCCGCGGCCGGCTCCGCCGCCGCGAGCACCCTCTGGTCCGTGGGTGGCTGGTCAGCGGTCTCGATCGCGGGCGCGGGTCTGAGCTGTCTGGCGCTCACCGTATGGGCGCTGGGACGCCGTGGCCCTCTCGTCGTCGGCCGTGCCGAACCAGGTCCCCTTACCTGAGGACGAGCGGGTCACCGCGCGTCCGCTCGGTCGACGATCGGGAAGGCCCCCCGTACGGCCGCCAGGAACTCGTTCCGCCGGGAGGCGTAGGTGCTGACCGCCGCCCACAGCGCCTCCAGCGCAGCCTGCAACGGATCCGACTCCCCGGCGGCCACGAGGGCCGGCAGGGCCATCGCGACCGGGTCCACCGGACTGTCGAGCGCCGCGCGCAGCAGGTCGGCCGGCGCGGCATTCCTGCGCAGCCCGGCGACGGCGAACATGACGGTCGGCGTCGGCCCACCCTGGATGCGCGTCCTGACCGCCGTCATGTCGGTGAATTCGGCGGGCAGCGGCTCACCCCGGTCGAGCGCCGTCCACGCGGATGTCATCCAGTCCAGATCCGCGATACCCGCGAGGGCGCACGCCTGCCGCGCCGCCCAGACCGCGATCTCCCGCTGGACGGTGGCGTCGGCGTCGGCCACCGCGTCGACCAGATCCCGGTCCAGCAGCAGCATGCCGTGGATGTTGCCCTGTACCCGGCGGAGTCGCTCGCTCGGCAGACGCCCGCCCCAGCGCCGCAGCTCCGCACGCTGCCGGTACTCCTCGTTGCGGCGTTCCTCCTCCGCCCGCCTGCGCAGCTCGGCCTCGACCCGCTCCCAGAGCGTGGGCGGGGCCGGCAAGCCACGAGCCCAACCATGCCAGTACGCGGCGCTACCGCTGCTCTGGCGCAGCACCGCGTCGGCGCGGACGGCTCCGTCGCTCGCCTCGCCGTCAGCGCGTACGGCCCCGTCGCTCGCCTCGCCGTCGGCGTCGTCCTGCGGCCAGAAGCAGAGCAGATAGCGGTCCGGTCGTCGGTCCAGGTAGCTGACGTCGTGCTCGTCGAGCTCGTCGGGGTCGAGCCCGCCGAACGGATCGCTCCCCTCGTCCATGCCCGCCGCGCAGTACCGCACGCGGTAGACCGGCAACCGACCGCCGTCGCGCCCATCGGGAGTCAACGGCATCCGGGCCAGGGATCCCTCGCCCCACGGCACCAGATCGACCACCGCGGCCCTGGGCACGAACGACACCTCCACCACCTCCTCCCACTCGGGGGGCGCGGCCGGCGGCTCGGCGTCGTGCACCTCGATCCGGAACCGGACCCGCCCGTAGCGGGTACCGGTCATCAGGAAGAGCGCACCCGGGTGGCCGCCACCGCACAGGCCGTTCACCTGACCGGCGAACGCCCCGCTCATGTCCGGCAACTCGCGGCTCGTCACGTAGATCTGTCCGTAGTCGACCGGCGCGGGGCCGTCGAAGAGAACGCGCACCGAGCGATCCTGTCATCGACCGACGACCGTCCGCTGCCCCGAGCGGACCGCACCTCGACCCGCGTGCGCGTACGCACCGTGTGTGGTCGGCCGGTGACGCTCGTCCGGGTCCGGCCGACCTGCCACGCACAGCCGTCTCATCAGCGAGCGCCATCGATGCCTTGACACTCCACATGCGATCGCTAACACTTGGCTGCAACACGCGCTTAACAAGCAGAAAACACGCCGTCCGCCCCGGCGTGGGGTGCCCAGATCTGCCTGCGCGGCCAGCCGAACGCGCCGCAGTTCGATCACTCATGCCCGAGCGTCGTGTTAGCGCTAACACGCTCCCCACCGCCTCGGAGGCATCATGATCACTTCACCCGCCGGTCGGGCACCCGGATCGGCCCGCAATCCGCGTCTGTTACGACGGGCGCTGGTCGCTCTGGTGGCCGCGACGACGGCGCTGATCGGCGGCGTCGCGGTGCTGCCCGGGCCGGCCGCCGCCGCCACCAGCCAGTTCCGGGGCATGAACTGGGCGGTGCTGGGTGACAACTTCAGCACCGCTCCCCTCGTGGTGCAGGGCCTGAGCATGTCCGACAGCAACGCGACCGTGCGGGCCAAGGCGAACGCCCTCTACGACGACATGGCGTCCACCCTGGGCGTGAACACCGTCCGGCTGCCCATCAACACGCACACGGTCGGGACGGCCTGGTGGGAGGCGTACCGCGGGGCCATCGACGCGGCCACCGCCCGCGGCTTCAAGGTGATCCTGGCCTACTGGGAGGACGGCGCCGCCTCCGGCGGCAGGATCACGAACCTCGCCGCGTGGAACGCCATGTGGTCCACGGTGACCAACACCTACGGCTCGAACCCCAACGTCTACTTCGAGCCGATGAACGAGCCGCACGGCTACAGCTCGACCGAGTGGCGCAACGTCGCGGCCAACTGGCTCAGCTACCACTACTCGGCCCCGCCCGGCCGGGTGCTCATCGGTGGCACCGGCTTCAGCCAGGACCTGCGCGACATCTGCAACGACAGCCGCTTCAACGCGACGCTGCTCTCCTTTCACTACTACGCCTTCTTCTACGGCGCGATGACCTACGACGCCTTCCGCAGCCACATCCAGGCCCGCCTGGGCAACTGCGCCTCCCGGGCGGTCGCCACCGAGTTCGGCGCGCCCATGAACGACGGCCGCAACTACGCCGATGCGAACAGCACCGACAACTTCGTGCGCTACATCCGGGCAATGGCCCAGGTCATGCGGGACAACCAGATGGGTGGCACCTACTGGCCCGCCCTCGGCGGCAAGCCCGGCAGCATCGGCTACGACTGGTACTCGATGTACTCGCTCAGCGGCGGCGGCACCGACCTCAACCTCACCGTGCGCAACAACTCCGGGGCGGACCGGATCCGCTACGGCTGGGGCGACACCATCGGCGGCGGCGACCCCACGACGCCTCCCCCGAGCACCGCAAACTTCTACCGGATCGACGTGCGGCACAGTGGCAAGGCGATGGACGTCCAGTCACCGAACACGAGCAACGGCGCCCGCGTCGGCCAGTACACGTACGGCGGCAACGCCTGGCAGCAGTGGCAGTTCCAGGACGCCGGCAGCGGCTACTGGCGGATCATCAGCCGCAACAGCGGGAAGTGCCTGGACGTGACGAGCGCCTCCACCGCCGACGGCGCCGAACTCATCCAGTACACCTGCGGCAGCGGCACCAACCAGCAGTTCCAGATGGTCACCAACGGCAGTTACTTCCAGCTCCGGGCCCGACACAGCGGCAAGTGCGTCGACGTGCCGGCCTCGTCGACCGCGGACGGCGTGGTCCTCAAGCAGTACACGTGCAACAGCGGCGCCAACCAGCAGTGGTCCCGTACGCCCGTCTGAGGGTTCGCCCGACAGCGCCCCCGCTCATCGCCGCGACGACGATGGGCGGGGGCGCGTCCCGCAAGGTCAGGGCGTCCAGCGTACGTTCGGGTTCACCCGCCCGAACCAGTCGAAGACAGCCATGTTGTCCCACTGGTTTCCGGTGCCGTTGATGTTGGCCGGGTCCCAGCCGTTGCCGTTGACGGCGTACCAGGTCGGTTCCCAGTAGAAGACACCGATGGCCCCGGCGTTACGGGCGGTGTTCTGCACCCAGTCGAACTCCTGGGCCTGCCCGGACCAGGTCGCGCCGATGCCGTCGCAGGTCGCGTCGCCGATCGCGTTCGGCTCGCTGTCCGCGTTGCTGCGGGTGAACGGGTACGCCGTCTCCGCGATGACCACCGGCTTCCCGTAGCGGTTCCGCAGGTCGACGATGTTGTTGTAGAGGTTCGCCAGGCTGCCGTGCCACATGCAGTAGTAGGACAGGGCCGTGATGTCCCACTGCACGCCCTGCGCGCGGATGCCGTCGTAGAACCACCTGGCGTTGGCGTTGCTGTCGGCGTTAGCGGTATGGATCATCACCGGGATGCCGCCGCCGCACGCCTTGGTCGCGTTGTAGCCCTGCTTCAGCAGGCCGGCCAGCGGGCCGAAGTCGTTGTTGACGACCCTGCCCTCGTTCCACAGCATCCCGACGTTGATCTCGTTGCCGATCTGGACGCTGTCCGGCAGGGTGCCCTGCCCCCGTAGGCTGGCGCAGACGTCGTAGGTGAACGCGTACACGTCGGCGCCCAACTGGGCCAGGCTGTGCCCGGCCCAGGCGGCCGGCTTGTACTGCTTGCCGGGGTCGGCCCAGGTGTCGGAGTAGTGGAAGTCGACGAGCACCTTGAGGCCCTTCGCCTTGGCCGCCCGGGCCTGGACCAACACCTTGCTCTTGTTGTTGTAGCCGCTGACCGGGTTGTTCCAGACGCGCAATCGGACGTAGTTCACGCCGACGGACTTCAAAATGTCCAGGGGGTCACGGGCGACTCCGCCGGCGTCGTAGTACCGGGCGCCCAGATCGAGACTGCGCTGCAACGAGGAGACGTCGGCGCCCCGCATGCTGAGCGTGTTCGCGGCGGAGACGGGCGCGGTCGGGCCGCTGAGGGTGGTGGCGACGAGGACGCCGGCCAGGGCAGCCCCGGCCAGGGTCCGGCGGCGGTGGGTGGTGTTCACGAGACTCCTTGGCAGAGGGACGCGCTCAGCCCGTGGTGCACGCGGCGCCGTTCAGCGCGAAGGCGGTCGGTGGTGCGTCACTGGCGCTCCACCGCCCCTGGATGCCGAAGGTCGCGGTGCCGTTCGGTGCCAGGACGCGGTTCCAGTCGACGTTTCGGGCGGTCACGGCGGTGCCGGTCTGGCCGACCGTGGCGTTCCACGCGGAGGCCACCGCCTGGTCACCCGGGAACGCGAAGGTGACGATCCAGCCGTCGACCGGCGCGGAACCGAGATTCTGCACCGTCACCGTCGCCACGAACCCGCCCGCCCACTCGGACTGGTTGCGGTAGGTCACCCGGCAGGTCGAGGGCGGCGGGGGCGACGGCGTGGACGTCGTGGGCAGGGTGACCGTGTTGGACGCGATCGACACGTTGCCCGCCGCGTCCCGGGCCCGTACGTAGTAGAGGGTCCGCAGCGGCGTGGTCGCGGGCAACGACGTCGTGTACGTCGTCCCCGGCACAGTGGCGACCAGCGTCGAGCTGAACCAGCCGTCGAACCGGTAGACGTTGTACCCGAGGACGCCGACGTTGTCGGTCGACGGCGACCAGGACAGCGTCCCCGTGGAGGCGGTCACCTCCCCCACGGTCAGATTCTGCGGGGCGCTCGGCGGGCTGGTGTCCGGGCCGGTGTCGGTCACCGGCGTGACCACGGTCAGCGTGTCGGTGGAGGCCGACAGGTGCCCGAGGGTGTCCCGGGCCGCCACCCGGAAGAAATACTGCCGGCCCGGCCCGATGTACGAGGTGATCGTGGTGCTGGTGACCGCGCCCACGCTGGCGCTGTAGATGACGTCGTCGAACGCCTGGTAGTACGTGATGTCGTACCCGACGATGGCGCAGCAGCCGGGTTTGGCGGCCGTCCAGGTGAGGGTGACCGACCCGGTCCGTACCTCGCTCGCGATCAGGTTCGTGGGCGGGGTCGGCGGGAAGGGCGAGGTGCCCGGCGTGCCGGGCGGAGGAGTCGGTGGCGGCGGGGTGTCGGTCGGATCGGCGGCGGGCGGCGCGGCCCGGCCCGGCGCCGGGGCGACCCCGGGATACCCGGCGGGGGCGACAGTGCCGGCGTCTGCCGCCGGCGCGGTGCCCGGAGCCGTCGCGACCACCGCCGTCGAGAGCATGGCGGCGACCAGCAGACCCGGCCCCAGCCGGCGGAACAGCGAGGACGACGAGACGCCTGTCATACCTCGACGATGCGGCCAGCATATCGATGATCGCCAACGCGTCTCATTACTCGGTCGCCACCCGTTCGGCGCGCCACCCGACGAGCGCCCTGGTGCAGAGACGATTCACTGGGAGCGATACCGGCCGGGGCGGAATTCCGCCCGTCCGATCGCTACACTCGCCGCAACGCCGGCACCGTCCACAGTCCTCAGCCTGCGCTGATTCGCATCGAATGGAGACGCCTGTGACCCGCGACAAGGCGGCACCCCCGGGCATCGACCCCCGCGTTCCCAGCGTGGCCCGGGTCTATGACTTCTTCCTGGGCGGCAAGGACAACTTCGAGGCGGATCGGCAGGTCGCCCAGCACGCCCTGCGGATCACCCCGGACGGGCCGGCGGCCGGTCAGGCGAACCGGGCGTTCCTGCGCCGGGTGATCCGCTTCCTCGTCTCCGAGGCCGGCATCGACCAGTTCCTCGACATCGGGTCCGGACTGCCCACCCAGGGCAACGTGCACGAGGTCGCCACCGAGCAGAACCCGAAGGCTCAGGTGGTCTACGTCGACAACGACCCGATCGTCCTGACGCACGGCCGGGCACTGCTCGCCGCGGACGGCACCGCGACGGTCATCCAGGCGGACGTCCGGACGCCGCAGGAGATCCTGCACCACCCGGACGTACAACGGTTCCTCGACTTCGACCGACCGGTCGGGCTGCTCCTCTTCGCGATCCTGCACCACCTCGGCGACGACGAGGATCCGCGCGCGGTGGCGGCGGAGCTGATCGACGCGCTGCCCTCGGGCAGCTACGTGGCGATCTCGCACTTCCGGGACCCGGGTGAGCGGGACCCGGAGGGCTCCCGCAAGGCACGCGAGGTGGAGCGGGTCTTCAACGAGTCACTGGGCACCGGTCGCTGGCGGACGGACGAAGAGATCCTCTCGTTCGTCGACGGGCTGGAGGTGCTGGAGCCGGGGCTGGTGCCGCTGGCCGAGTGGCGCCCGGAGCCGGGCGCGTCCGCGCCGCAGCAGACCGACACCTATCACACCTTCGTCGGGCTGCTCGCCCGCAAGCCGTAGCTCCACCCGCACGGCGCGTCCGTCGGCGAGAACGTTCGCCGACGGGCGCGCCTTGCTGGGGCAGGCCCGGCGCTTCCGGCCCCGGAGACGACTCACCCCTAGTCATTGACGACGCAAATTTCCACCGGTAGCTTAAAAATCTATTGATAGTCGTCTATCAAAGGGGTCAGCCGTGCACTGGAAATCCGTCGCCGTTGCCGCGTCCGTCGCAGGCGTCCTGGCCACCGTCCCCGCCGCTCCCGCCGCGGCCTCCGGCGTCTGGGGGCCCGGGAACTGCCCGCAGGGCGCGTTCTGCGCGTGGCCCAACTGGGACCACCCGGCCGAGGGCCCGACGGCGCCTCCGTCCCTGGTGACCACCACCGAGTGGTCGGGCAGCGTCCCGGTCTTCAACTATTACAACCACACCTCCCGGAACGCCGAGATCACCTGGTCCTACACGTACCTCGGCCAGATCTACACCGGCACCGAGTGCGCGCGCCCCGGCGACGGGAACTTCTACGTACCGCTGTACGTGACCAAGGTGACCTGGCAGCCGCGCACCTGCTGACCTGCCACCGGTGCGGCGGATGCCCCGGCATCCGCCCCGGCGGCCTGCCGCCGCGCATCGATCCCGGCAGGGACAGCGGCGAACGGACGCCCCTGCCAGGATCGTGCGGTGGGAATCCTCTGTGACTACTTCCCGGCCGCCTCCGATGACGCCGCCGCCGCCGTGATCGACGTCCTCGGCGGCCCGCGCGCCGTCACCGACCCCGAACTCGACGTGCTCGAGTTGAAGGGTCTTGAGCCCTCCGTGCTGATCGGAAAGCTGGAGGGCCTGCTGCGCGGCCTCGACTACGACACGGTGACGGAGAACCCGAGGTGGAGTCACATCGTCGCCGGTCGCGACGACGGCGGCCAGCTCGTGATCGCGTTGACCGACGAGGTGCAGGCGGCGCTGGCCGACTCCTCCGAGGCCGACCTGCGTCGGGTGGCGGTGCCCTGGTCGCAGGTCGAGGAGATCCGGGGGCAGTGCGAGCCTTCCGACATAGCGGAGATCCTGATCGAGCTGGCGACGCTGGCGCGCTCCGCGACAGCGCGCCGCGAACGCGTGTACTGCTGGGTCTCCGTCTGACACCGAGGCTTCGACCACCTCCCCGCGCGGTCGAAGGCTCGGCGTTTGCGCCGTCGCCGCGACCAGCATGGGGAAGAGTGTCGGGGTGAGCCAGTTCCGTGCGGCGACGATGCCGCGTTCCGGCAGGAGACCCCGATGACCGATGGGCCCCAGGGCGCGCCCGCCCGCAATGTCGTTCTGGTGCACGGCGCGTACGCCGACGGCTCATCCTGGTCCGACGTCATCCCACTCCTGCAACGGGCCGGCCTGACCGTCACCGCCGTGCAGAATCCACTGACCTCCCTGTCCGACGACGTCGCCGCCACCCGTCGGGCCCTGGACCGCCAGGACGGGCCGACGGTGCTCGTCGGCCACTCCTGGGCCGGCACGGTCATCACCGAGGCCGGGGGCCATCCGTCGGTCACCGCCCTGGTGTACGTGGCCGCCCGCGCGCCCGACGCCGGCGAGGACTTCACCGCGCTGGCGGCGAAATTCCCCACGCCGCCGGCGAACGCGGGTCTGGTCCACAACGACGGGTACGCGCAGCTCAGCGAGCGCGCCTTCCTCGACGACTTCGCCGGCGGCGTCGACGAGGCCCGGGCGCGCGCCCTCTACGCCGTCCAGGGACCGATCGCCGGCGATCTCTTCGCTTCCCGGACGACGACGGCGGCTTGGCGGGACAAACCCTGCTACTACTCGATCTCGCGGCAGGACCGTACGACCGCACCCGAGCTCGAGCAGTTCCTGGCCAGCCGGATGAACGCGACGACGATCGAGGTCGACTCGTCGCACCTCGCCATGGTCACCCACCCGGAGGCGATCGCCGACCTGATCATCATGGCCACCCGCGGCACCCGGAGTCCGGCTCCGACCAGCAGCACCGGGTGACGCACCCGGCGTCCCGCAGGTTATCTGTAAACAACCCTTGATATTAAACGTCACGAACGTCAATATGTGGAGGTCGCGGGTCGTCGAAGCCTGGGGAGTGAGCCATGAGAAGCCGTCGCATCGTCGCAGTGCTGGCCGGGGCGGCGATGTCCGTCACGGCCGCCGTCGCCTTCGTCCCCAGCAGCATGGCCGCCGTGCCCTCGACCAACGCCGTCGCGCTGGTCGCCTGCACCGCACCCGCCTGGGCCGAGGGCACCACCTACCAGGTGGGCACCCAGGTCACCTACGGCGGCCGGCTCTACCAGGCGCTGGTCACCCACACCGCGTACCCGGGCGCCGGCTGGAACCCCGCCTCGACCCCGTCGCTCTGGCGTGACCTGGGGGCCTGCTCCGGCAGCACTCCCCCGCCCACCACGGCACCGCCGACGACCGCGCCGCCCACCACAGCACCACCGACCACCGCGCCCCCGACCACCGCTCCCCCCACCACGCCACCGCCGACCGGCGGGACCTGCGCGGTGAAGTCGCGGCCGACCGGCAAGGTGTTGCAGGGCTACTGGGAGAACTGGGACGGCGCGTCCAACGGCGTGCACCCCGGGCTCGGCTGGATCCCGATCACGGACAGCCGGCTCCCCCAACACGGCTACAACGTGATCAACGCGGCCTTCCCGGTGATCCGCGCGGACGGCACGGTGCTCTGGGAGAACGGCATGGACGCCGGCGTGAAGGTCCCGACCCCGACCGAGATGTGCCAGGCCAAGGCTGCCGGCGCCACCATCCTGATGTCGATCGGCGGTGCCGCCGCCGGCATCGACCTGAGCTCCACGGCGGTCGCCGACCGGTTCGTCGCGACGATCGTGCCGATCCTGACGGCCTACCACTTCGACGGCATCGACATCGACATCGAGACCGGCCTCACCGGCAGCGGCAACATCAACACCCTGTCGACGTCACAGGCGAACCTGATCCGGATCATCGACGGCGTGCTGGCCCGGATGCCGGCCAACTTCGGCCTCACCATGGCGCCGGAGACGGCGTACGTCACCGGCGGCAGCGTCACCTACGGCTCGATCTGGGGCTCGTACCTGCCGATCATCAAGAAGTACGTCGACAACGGCCGGCTCTGGTGGCTCAACATGCAGTACTACAACGGCAGCATGTACGGCTGCTCCGGCGACTCCTACCCGGCCGGCACGGTGCAGGGCTTCACCGTGCAGACGCAGTGCCTGAACAACGGCCTCACCATCCAGGGCACCACCATCCGGGTGCCGTACGACAAGCAGGTCCCCGGCCTTCCCGCGCAGGTCGGGGCGGGCGGTGGCTACCTGTCGACGTCGCTGGTCACGCAGGCCTGGAACTCCGTGCCCGGCCTCAAGGGCCTGATGACCTGGTCGGCGAACTGGGACGGGTCGAAGGGGTGGACCTTCGGCGACAACGTGAAGCGCCTCCAGGGCCGCTGAGGCCCGCCGCGGACGCTCACCGTGCCTGCAACTTGGCGCGGACGGCCTCGGCGTCCGGGTGGTCCAGGGCGGTGAAGATGTCCACCGCCCGCTGCCAGTCGGCGCGGGCGGCGACGGCGTCGCCGAGTGCGAGGCGGGTGTCGCCCAGCCGGCTGAGGGTGTCCGCCTCGCCCCAGCGGTCGCCGAGCTCCCGGGTCAGGTCGAGCGTGCGTTCGTAACACTCCACCGCGCGACCGAACTGCCCGAGGTGGTGGTGTGCGTAACCGAGGCTGTCCCAGGTGGCGGCCTCCCCCGCCCGGTCGTCGAGTTGCTGGAGCAGGTCGAGTGCCTGCTCGCAGTAGGTCAGCGCGGCGAGATGTTCGCCGAGCTGGGCGTGGCACCAGCCGACGGCGTTGAGGGCGTCGGCCTGGGCCCTGCGGTGGCCGGCGGCCCGGGCCAGGGTGAGGGTCCGCTGCGAGTGCGCCAGGGCCTTGCGGGGCTCGCCCTGCCGGTCCCACAGCGAGGCGAGATTCTGGTGCGTACGCGCCTCGCCCTCGGTGTCACCGCCGGCGACGTACAGGTCGAGGGCGCGTTCGAGGTGGCCGTGGGCGTCGGCGTACTGGTTGACCACGGTGTGGGCACCGGCGAGGAAGCGGTGCGCGACCGCCTGGGCGACCGGGTCGCCGAGCCGTTCGGCGGCGAGCAGGGCCGCCCGGCAGGTCTCGACGCGGTCGTGCCAGTGCCCCTGCCGGTCCAGGAACGTGTCCAGGGCCCGCCCCAGCCGCCAGGTGTGTGCGTCGAGGCCGGTGCTCGCGGCCAGGCGTTGGGCGGCGAGCAGGACCGGGTGTTCGGCGGTCAACCACTGCAGCGCCTCCGCGTGCGAGGTGGGCCGCTCCGGGCGTACGCCGGCCGCCGCCGGGGCCATCAGGTGGTCGACCGGGTCACTGTGCGGGCGCAACAGGGCGTCGGCGGCGTGGGTGGTGTGGGTGTAGTGGTCGAGGAGCCGGATCGTGGCGGCCCTGCGGTCGGACACGGGATCGGTGCCGTCGCTGAGTTCGGCAGCGTACGCACGCAGGAGGTCGTGCGCGGTGAACCGGCCGGGCCGGTACTCGGCCAGCAGGTTCGCGCGGGTCAGTTCGATCAGCAGCCGGAGGGTGTCGTCCACCGGCCGACCGGACAGGCTGGCCGCGGCGGCCACCGTGATGTCCGGGCCGGGGTGCAGGCCCACCAGCCGGAACAGCCGGGCGGTCGGCGCGTCGAGCGAGGTGTACGACCAGGAGAACACCGCCCGCACCTCACCGACCGCGTCACCCGCGTCCAGTACGCCGAACCGTCGACCGGCCGTGCCCAGCTCGGCCGCGAGGGTGGCCAGCCCGAAGCCGGACTGCTGGACCCGGGCGGCGGCGATGCTCAACGCCAGCGGCAGCCGGGCGCACGCGGTGATGATCGCCTCGGCGGCCTCCGGCTCGGCGGCCACCCGTTCCACACCGAGCCGATTGGTGAGCAGGTGAGCGGCCGCGTCGCGGCTGAGCAGACCGAGCGGGAGCGGGTACGCGCCGTCCAGGCTGACCAGCGAGGTGAGCTGGCTGCGGCTGGTCACCAGGACCATGGTGGTGGGCGTGCCGGGCAGCAGCGGGCGGACCTGTTCGGCGTCCCGGGCGTTGTCCAGCACGACGAGGATCCGCTTGCCGGCCAGCGCGCTGCGGTACAGGGCGGCCTGGGCGTCGAGGTCGGCGGGCACCCGGGTGGCCGGAACGCCGAGCGCGTCCAGGAAGCCGTGCAGCGCCTTCGCCGGGCTCACCGCCTGCCCGCGCGGGTCGAAGCCGCGCAGGTTGACGTAGAGCTGGCCGTCGTCGAAGCGATCGGCGACACGATGTGCCCAGTGCACGGCCAGCGCCGTCTTGCCGACCCCGGCGGTGCCCGAGATGGCGGCCACCACGACGGAGGTGGGCGCGGCGGCCAGCTTGTCGAGGATGGCCACCTCGTCGTCGCGGCCGGCGAGGCTGGCCACGTCGGCGGGTAGTTGCCGGGGTACCAGCCGACCCGGCGTGCGCGGCGCCCGGCGGCGGCTCTCCTCGATGCGGTCCCGGGCGGTGGCCAACGCGCCCTGCTCGGCCGGCGTGGCACCGAGGAGCCGGACCAGGGCGTCGAGTCGGTCGGTGGGTGGCAGCGTCTTTCCGGTCAGGTACTCCGCGATGGCGGTGTGCGACCATCCGGTGCGGGCGGCCAGCTCCCGATAGGTCAGCTCGCCGTCGCCCCGTTGGCGTGCGTGCCTGCGTCGCAACGCCCGCAACAGGCCGGCGAGGTCGTCAGACGTCTGCGCCCCCGCGGCATCCAGTGCCCAGCCCCCCACCGTCGACAATAGACGTTCGTCAGTGTACGGCGGTGTACGGAATCCCGGCCAGAGTCCGATCCGATCCGCGATCCTGCTCCTGCGCAGAGCGCACCGATCCGATCGATGGAGGTCATGTGTCCGTACATCTCAAGCCTCTGGTCCTGGCCCTGACCGTGCTCGCGGCGACGCTCGCGGTTCCGGCGGCGGCCGCGTCGGCGGCGACGCCCGGCCCGGCCGTCTGCACGACGAAGAAGGCCTGCGTCGACGGCGGTCTCGCCGTGGCGTCGACGCACCGGGCGGCCCGCGCCATCGGCGGCGTCGGGACCAACGTGATTCAGGTTCCCCCGCCGCCCGCCTTCCCGCCGGGCACCCCCTGCTACCGGGAGGAGGTCTCCGAGCAGGTCTACGAGACCGCCACCTACACCACCATCTACGAGCTGTACTTCCAGGCAAGCGTCTGCGTGTTCCCCAACGAGATCGTGCTGTACGGCCTGGACACGTCCCTGTCCTTCCCCAACGACGTGCAGGACCCCCGACTGACCTCGATGCAGTTCGTGACGCGGGACGAGGTGTACGCCCACAGCCCGACCGAGAAGGACGGGTACTCCGAGCTGTGGGTGACCTTCTGCACCAACCCCGCGCAGCCGAACACCTGCCAGCGGTACCTGCACCGACTGGGGCTGATCTTCACCCAGGCCTGGGTCTACCCGTTCTCGGTGTTCGAGCGCCTGAGCTGACCGTTCCGCACTGACCCGATCGGGGCGCCGTCCGGGTGGAGTCACGACCCGGGGCGCCCTGACCGGCGGGTGGCGGCACCGGTTGCCAGTGGATTTCCGCGCCGTTACGGTGGGGTGCCATCGACGTTTGTCTACAAACGGGGGGCCGTATGTCCACGCCTGTCACTCGCCGTACCGTGCTGGCCGGTGGTGCCGGGGCCGCTCTCGGTCTCACCCTGCCGGGCGTCGCCGCCCAGGCCGACGACCGTCACCACGAGACCGGCGTGGGCTTCACCCTCGACGCGCGGACGCTCGACGGCGGTGAGCAGGTCACCTCGGTCACCCTCGACACCCGTCGGTTGGGCCCGATCGATCCCGCCGGGCTCACCCCCGGCACGTTCACCGTGCACGCCAAGGCCACCAGCCCGATCCCGATCGCCCCCGGCGACCTGATCTTCAGCGAGTACGACCTGGACCGCACGGTGACCGCGGCCCGACTCGACCGACACGGGAACATCGTGCTGGAGCTGAGCCACGCCGAGGGTCAACCCGGCGGCGGCACCCTCGGCTACATCCTGAGCAGGGGCCGCAACGTCCGGCTGGACCTCGTCTACACCATCACGCAGAACACCCCGCTCGTCCGCCGCCACGGCGCACCGCTCACCATCACGCGCTTCGTACAGGGGCGACTGTCGAACCCGGAGGTGGACGCCTTCACCCACCACGTCTCGGCGTCGGGGATGAAGTACCGGCTGTACTCCCCGGAGCGTCCGCCCCGGCACGGCCGGCGGCCGCTGATCCTCTGGCTGCACGGCGCCGGCGAGGGCGCCTCACTGCCCGACGACTACTACGACAACGAGACCACGCTGCGCGCCAACCGTGGCGCGCTGGGTTTCGCCACCCCGGAGGCGCAGCGCGTCTTCTCCGGCGCGTACGTCGTGGCGCCGCAGAGCACCTCATACTGGATGGAGGACGGGCCCCGGTTCGCCCCGCTGATCCGCGAGATCGTCCAGGACCTCGTCCGGCGCGAGCGCGTCGACCCCGATCGGATCCACGTCGTCGGTTGCAGCAACGGCGGCTACATGTCGCTGAAGATGACCGTCGCGTATCCCGACCTGTTCGCCGCGTCGGTGCCGATCTGCGGCGTCGTCGAGCCGCTCGGCGGGGAGGGCCCGCCGCTGATCACCGACGCGGAGCTGGCGGCGATCCGGACGCCCACCTGGCTGGTCACCTCGCTCGACGACGACACCGTGCCGCCCGAGAGCAACACGGTCCACGCCCACGACCTCATCCGCGGCTCACTGGTCACCCTGTACGACCACGTCGTCTGGAACGGCTACCAGTTCCCCGGTCACTGGTCCTGGATCTACGTGGCCCGCAACGACCCCAGCCACCACGGCACGCACCTCTGGCAGTGGATGGCCCGCCGGCACCGGTGACCCGCCCCTGACGTCAGACCACCCGAACACCTGCGCGGTACACGGCGAGCGGCTGGCGCAGCACCCGGATGTCGCTCGTCGGATCACCGTCGACGACCAACAGGTCGGCCGCGAATCCGGGCCGGACGCGGCCCTTCACGCCGCCCACGCCACACACCTCGGCGCCGACCACGGTGGCCGCGATGAGGGCGGCGGTGGCGGAAATGCCGCAGGTCACGTACTCGACGAGGGTCTCCGGCAGGATCCCGTGCGGTTTCGCGGGGCCGAGGCCCGCGTCCGAACCGGCCACCAGACGGACCCCGGCCCGGTACAGGGTGGCAGCGCCGGCCCGCAGCGCGGCGGCGCTGAGCCCGGCGCGCTCCGCCATCGCCACCACCTCCGGCGGCGTGACCACGGCCGGATCGCTGCCGAGCGTGGCGCAGACCGCCGGTCCGGACGCGGCCAGCCGGTCCGCGAGTTCGTCGGGTACGCGGGCCCCGGCCGGGGTCACACAGGTGCAGTGCTCGATGCCGTCCACACCGACGCGCAGCGCCTGCTCGACCGCACTCAGGGCGTGCGCGTGCGCGGTCAGCGGCAGGTCCAGCTCGTGCGCCTGCTCGACGGCGGCGGTCATCTCCTGATCGGTGAACTGCACCCCGCTGGTGTCCGTGCCAGGGGTGAAGACCCCACCGCTGGCCATTATCTTGATCAGGTCCGCGCCGGCCGCCGCCCGCAGCCGCACGGCCTCCCGCACACCGTCGACACCGCTCGCCTCGCCCCCCAGCGCCCAGCAGTGTCCGCCGACGCTGGTGATGGGCGTGCCCGATCCCACCACCGTCGGCAGGTCGTCGCGCACTCCCCGAGCCCGCCATCGGAGCACCGCGTCACGTCGATCGCCCAGGTCCCGTACGGTGGTGACACCGGCCGTCAGGTGCGCGCGCAGTGACGCCTCGATGACCGCGTCGAGCTCCGCCTCGGCGCGCTCGGCGAGTCGACCGAGCGCGTCGGGGCCGGCGTCGGCGCAGAGGTGCACGTGTGCGTCGACCAGGCCGGGCAGCAGGGTGCCGTCCGGCGCCTCCCGCACCGGCCAGCCCTCCGGCGCGTCGGTCCAACCCCGCCGCACGTCCGCGATCCGCCCGTCCTCGATGAGGACCAGCACCCCACCATCGGTGAGCCGCTCGCCGTCGAACATCCGGGCCGCCCGGACAACCTGCTTTGTCATCGTCACCCCACCACCCACACCCGCGACGCCTCGTCTGTCCCGGCACACCGCCGGCCGTGACCCGACCATCGCACCGGTCGCGGGTGTCCGGCTTCCCTCCGCGGGGTGATTCGGCATCCCTCCGCCGGGGCGGTCACGGATCAGCGCAGCTGGTCGTCCACACAGGACCTGCGACGCCGCCTCCCGAATCACCACGCCGCTTCCCAGGGCGCTCAAATTCTGCGGACCGCTGCTCCCAGTAACGGCGAGATCACCTGTAAGGTCATCGAGTCCCGTCCCTGACCTATCGCCTAGAACCTGGGGAGGTTCAGTTATGGTCACGCCTTCGGTGACCCCCCTGACGGTGTCCGCCGAGCGGGGACTGGCACGCAAAACTCTGCGAACGAGTTCGTTGGTGACATTCGGGGCGACCGCATCGTCGCCGATGGCGGTTCTCGTCGGCGGTATCGTCGCCACCTATGCGGCGACCGGCAATACCGCTGTGGCCTCCAGTTTCCTGCTGTTGACGGCCGTCATGCTGCTGTGGGCGCCGGGGTACATCGCCATTGCCCGTTACGTGCAGCCCAGTGGAATCTTCTACACCGCCCTCGCCGCCGGCCTGTCCCGACTCGTCGGAGTCGCGGGCGCGCCGGTCGTCCTATTGGCCTACAACACCATTCAGATATCGCTGTACGGACTACTCGGTTCGGTGGTCAGCGGCCTGGTCGGCGGACCATGGTGGCTCGGCGCGCTCCTCGCCTGGGCCATCGTCGCGGCGTTCGGTCTGCAACGCACCGGTGTCAGCACCGCCATGTTCGGGACCATCCTGATCGTCGAGGTCACGCTGCTGCTGGTGTTCGTGCTGGTCGGGCTGGCCCACCCGGCGGGCGGTCAACTGACGCTCGCGGCGCTCAACCCGACGCAACTGTTCGACGCCGGGGTGGTGGCCGGCCTCGCGGTGCTTCCGCTCGGCTTCGCCGCGTTCTTCGGCACCGAGACCATCGCCGCGTACGGCGCGGAGGCGCGCTCGGCACGGGCGGTGTCGCGCAGCATCATCTACGTGATTCTGGGTCTGGGCCTGCTCTACGCCCTCTGCGCCTGGGCGATGGTGGCGACGGTCGGCGCCGACCGGGTCGTCGACCTGGCCCGCGATCCGGCGGCGCCGCTGCCGTTCGAGGTCTTCTCGGGTTCCCGCGCCGGTAGCGCCGGTGTGCTGCTGGTGGCGCTCGGCGGCCTGCTGCTGGTCAGCAGCGTCCTCGCGGCGATGATCAGCTTCCACAACAGCGTGGCGCGATACCTGTTCGCTCTCGGCAAGGACCGGTTGCTGCCCGCTCGGCTGGCCACGATCCGCGAGGGTGGGTCGGGGGCGCCGCTGGGCGGCTCGATCACCCAGTCGATCACCGCCCTGATCGTCATCCTGCTGTTCGTGGTGAGCGGCGCCGAGGCGTTGACCATGTTCACCTGGCTGAGCAACATCGCCGCGGTCAGTCTGATGCTGTTGATGGCGGTGAGCTCACTCGCCACCGTCCGCTACTTCGCCCGTGGCGGCGGCCGCAGCGAATCGCTGTGGGCGCGGGCGATCGCCCCCACGCTCGGCGGTATCGCGATCGCGGTGATCCTGCTGGTCACGCTGGTCAACATCAGCGCGGCGCTCGGCACGCCACCCGGCTCCCACCGCGCCTGGTTGGTGCCCGGGACGGTCGGCCTCTTCGTGCTCGTCGGCGTGCTCTGGGCGATCAGCGTCCGGGCCCGACGGCCCGACCTGCTCAGCGGCATCGGCGAGCGCGAGACCAACCCGACGCGGCAGGTCGACGAGGACCTGGGTCACCTCACGCTCTGAGTCGCGGATCGAGGCAGGCGGCGCCGCGTACGGGGTGCCGCCTGCCCGTCGTTCCCGCTAGGAGCCGGCGCCCCTGGCCGAGGTGATCCGCTGCGCACCGAGGTGCACCAGCGTCGCCAACTGGGCGATCCCCGTCCAGATGGGAGCGTCGCCCGAGTAGCTCTGCAACGGTCGCCACGCCTCGTGGAGCGGCGTCGTGGACTGGATCAGCGGCCTCTCCCACGGATCCGTGGGCCGGTCGACGACGATCCGCGTCTCCTCGGGATCCATCAGCTGGATGTAGAAGCGGCCGGGGATGCGGTCCTCACCCTCCACCCGGCGCATCGTCTGCTCCCAGGTGCCGAGCGGGCCGTCGAGCGAGCTGACCGCGAGCCCGATGAAGGTCGACTCGGCGGTGATCCGCTCGTCGACACGGTTGCACATCTGCGGGGGCTGACGCGGGTCCAGTCCCCCGTTGTCGAGGTAGTGCCGTGCCGTCTGCGCGAGGTCGTACAGCAACCTGGGCAGGTACGACACGTCCTCACCGGCCTTGTCGAGACGCGTCGCCGCGCCCACCTCGAAGACCGGACGATCCGATGTGGAGCCCACGACGGGCATCGCGTAGAGGAAGGCGAATCCGTAGGGGCACAGCGGGTTGCGTCGCCGCTGCGCCCACGCGTGCCGGCCGTGCATCGTGTTCATCAGCCCGACCCGGCTCAACGCCGAGGACCGCAACGACGCCCAGATCCGCCGCGTCTCCGGATCGCTGATCGGGGGCGCGGGCGGCGACTCACGAGCGGCCGGCGACGGATCCACCGGTGGCGGCGCGTACGCCGAGGGCGCGGACTGCCAGGGAATCGGTGGCTGCTGCTCGACCGGCGGAGACGGCATCGCGTTCGGGGGCGCCACCCAACCATGGCGGCCGACCGTCGCCGACGGCTCCGGAGGGAGGGACGATTGGCTGCTCGGCTGCTGGTCCCAGGGGACCGCCGTCGTCCTTCCGGCACTCGCCGCCGCTCTCCAATCCTCGGCGTTCCCCGCAAAAGGACCCGAGCGAGTTCCTGGCCTGTCGTACGCCACGGTGTTTAGTCCCTCCAAAGACGTCACCACAGCCTCTCATCGCACACACACCGCGATCAACCATGCACCGCGAGTCGGCTTGATCGCGATTCGGAGACGGTTGCCTGGACGTCGACGTCATGGTCCACTCATCGCTGAGTCGCCTATCAACGGAGAGCCCGTGACCTCCCCCACCAGCGTTCCCGACGACCTTTCCCTCAACGCTGAAATCGAGCATCTACGCGCCGCTCTGTCAGCACGCAGGTCGATCGGCTTCCCGGCCGCAGTGGATATCGACTATGGACCCGTGACCTCGCTGTTCGGATTGTTGATCAACAATGTCGGTGATCCGGAAACCGACCCCGACACCGGTCACACCAAGGCTTACGAACGGGAGGTCATCGACTGGCACGCGAACCTCTTCCGCGCCCCCTCCGACGATCGGTGGGGATATCTGACCAGTGGTGGCACGGAGGCCAACCAGGCGGCCATTCTGCTCGCCCGGGACCGGTTCGCGGGTGCGAACCCGGTGCTCTACTACAGCCAGGCGACCCACGACTGGATCCGCAAGACCGCCAGCATGCTCAACCTCCCCGAGGTGGTCATCCGCACCGACGTGACCGGCGAGATCGACTACGACGATCTGCGGGGCGAGTTGGCCCGGCGTCGGGACCGACCGGCCATCGTGGTGGCGAACGCCGGCACCACGGTGACCGAGGCGGTGGACGACCCGGCCCGGGTGCGTCGCGCCCTGTCCGAACTGGCGATCCGCAACGCCCACCTGCACGTCGACGGTGCGCTCGCCGGCGTGCCGTTGGCCCTGCTGCCGGACCGGCCGGTGGCCATCGATCTCGGCGGCGTGGTCGACTCCGTGGCCATCTCCAGCCACAAGTTCTACGGCACCACCGTGCCCGGCGGGCTGGTGGTGACCCGCCGATCGCTGCAACGGGCAGCACGCCGGATCTCCTACACCGCCACGACCGACAGCACCATCAGCGGCTCCCGCTGCGGCCAACTGGCGGTCCAGATGTGGTACGCGCTGCGACTGCTCGGCGAGGACGGGCACCGCGAACGCGCCGAGCGGGCCCGCGAGACGGCCCGGTTCGCCCACTCCCTGCTGGCCAGCGTCGGCTGGCCCGCCTGGCGCAACGTCCACGCGTTCACGGTGTACTTCACCACGCCCCCACCGCCGATCTCCCGCCGCTACGGCCTCTCCAACGCCGACGGCGGCATCAGCCACCTGATCTGCATGCCGGGTGTCACCCGCCAGCAGATCGAGGCGCTCGCGGCCGACATCGCGACCGTACGGGGCACCGAGCAGCCCAGCCCGAGCCGCGGCGTCCGCCGACTCGTGCCGGTCGCACAACTGCCCCTGGCCGCCGATCGCACCTGAACCGGCGACCACACCGACCGGTGACACGCGCCCCGGGGCGACGGCCTACTCCTGCGCTGGGCCGTCGCCCGCCGTGGCGGCGCGCATCTCCTTGAGGACGAACGTGGCGGCCTTCTCCACCACCTTGATGCCCGCCTCCTGGCTGACGTGATGGTCGGAGAGCACGGCGATCAACCAGTCATGACGGTCCTCGACGATCCGCCCGATGCTGTTGACGATCCAGCGGCCGCCGTCGACGTCCGCGGTGTCCCAGCCGTTCTTGACGTACACGGAGGTGTTGCCCGGCTCCCGCGCGACGGTGACGCCCCAGCGCTGCTCGGGGATCACCTTCTTCATCAGGCCCATCACGAAGGAACGGTCCTGCGGTGTCAGCGGTCCCTTCGCGGACGTCAACGCCGTCAGCAGACGGAGCTGGTCGGCGGCCGTGGTCGTGGTCATTCCCCAGTGCTGGTTCGGCTTGGTCTCGCGCAGACCGAGTGTGCGGTTCGCGGCGGTGAGGCCGCGCGAGCGGTCGATCTTCTGCCACAGGGCCACCGCCGCGTCGTTGTCACTGGACACGATCATGGCTTCGGCCAACCGTCTGGTCTCCGACCCCAGGGCCTTGCCGGGCGGCGTCTGGCGCAGCAGAAGCGCGGCGAGAATATTGACCTTGACGATGCTGGCGGTCTGGAAGCGCGTGTCGCCGGCCGTCACCGTGGCCGTGCCCTGGCGATCCAGCGCCGCCACCGCGAGGTGGCCGTCGTACCGGTCGACGAACGCCTCGATCCGCGCCCGCACCGGCTTCATCAGGTCGACGGCCGGCGTGGTGGGGACCGGACCGGACGGCGAACGGCCGGGTGACGCGTCAGCTCCGCCACCCTCGTGGACGCGCGTGGCGCCGAACGCGGCCGTCGCGATGCCGGCGAGCGACACGGTGGCGGCGCCGACGATCCAACGGCGCGGCAGCTTACGACCTCCCCGCTCAGCCAAGACGGGCCACCGCCTTCGCCGCGATCGAATCCACCGCAGCCTGGTTGCCCAGATCGGGCAGGCTGATCGTCGAGACCGTCTCGTCCCGTTTCACCATGACGAAGTACCTAGCGGTAGTAGTGGGGGTGGCGGTGTGGGCGATGCGGCCCCGGACGAGCAGACCGGCATCGCCCAGATAGTGCGGGTCGATGATCTCGAACGAGACCCGCGATCCGTGCACCAGGTAGCTGGCGCATCGCCGCAGGACCTGACGGACGTCGTCGACGTTCCGCTCGGCCCAGCCGGGCTCGTACGTCTCCACGATGTGGTGGGCCGGCGACGAGCCGTCCGGCAGCCGGTAGTAGCGCTCCACGGCAGCGCGCCGGTGGGACTTCGCGGGGTAGTCGGCGCTCCGGTAGTCGGGGCAGTCGTCCTGCTCCCACGGCCAGGGTGGCAGCCCGGGGCGCGCGTCGTCGGCATGCCAGCCGGTACCGAGGTCACCCGCTCCCAGCAGCATGCTCAGACCGCTGGGCTCGACGCGCACGACGGGTGACCCCTCGGGCCGGTCGCCCGGATCCCCCCGCTGACACCCCGCGACCAGCAGTACCAACGTCGACAGGGCCAGCGGCACGACCACGGCCGGGACTCGGCCCCGACCGCGAACCGGGCCTCGACCCGTCCTGCTGCTCGATACGGACACCGAACCTCCCACACACAGATGACTGCCCCCGCGTGCCGCGTCGTCGCGGACGATGCGTGTTGGCATCCGCCCCGCCTGCACGGGACAGGCGCGGCCGGTCAATGGCGCTCCTCGGCGAACAACTCGGAACGGCTCTCGCCGAGCAGCTCGCGCAGCCGGCTGAGCGAGCGCATGCTCTGACTCTTGACGACGGCGGTGGAGACGCCCACGACCTCGGCGGTCGTCTCCACGCTCAGGTCGTCCCAGTAGCGCAGCACGACGATCGCCCGATCGCGCAACGGCAGGGTGGCGACCGCGTCGAGCAACGTCATGCGCAGCTCAGCCGGGTGTTCCTCGCCCCGGTCCGGTGGGGTCGACATGGCCAACTCGCTGCTGGAGCGACGCCGCTGCTGATCAATCACACAGCGCAGCAGCACCTTGCGGGCGTACGCGTAGGGGTCGTCCGCCCGACGCACCCGCCCCCAGTTGGCGTACACCTTGGCCAGCGCGGTCTGGGTGAGGTCCTGGGCGAGATGCCAGTCGCGGCACATCAGGAACGCGGCGTCGCGCAGGCGACCCACGGCCGCCTGCGCGAATTCCACGAAGTCCTCGTCAGCCATCCGACCTGGCCAGATCCGAGAACTTCTTGGCGCCCATGGCGACGATCTCGACCGGCAGTCTCGTCCCCCAGGTCGGGTTGGCGGCGATCGCGATCGCCTCGTCCACCGAGAGGACCGCCGGCGCGGGCGAGTTCCCCTTGCCCGCCCAGGCCAAGCAGGTGGAGATCAGCACGTCAACCTGGAGGCCGTCGCGGTGGTAGACCGTGATCATCTTGTCCTGGATGCAGTTGCCGGGCACCTCGGTCAGCTCCACCGTCCCCGGTGCCGGATCACCACCGAGGCGGTCCTGGTAGATGGAGAGCCGCACCATGCCCGGTCCGTCGCCCCGATCCAGGTAGATCTGGACGAACGGCATGCCGGGGCCCGCCCCGCCGCTGCCCAAGCTCGCCGCACCGCTCGTCGTCCCCTTGGGCAGGAGCCGCGTCAACAGTTCCAGGGCGGCCTGCGGTGTGGTCGTCTGCAACTCACCGTCCGGCCCGGCCCCGATCCGCACCGTGTCGATCACCGTCGTCGTGGGGGTCGGCGACGTGCCCACCCCCGGCGCCTGGGGTTCGTCCGGCTCGAAGCCGCCTCCCGGGGTGCTGTCGAGGGTCTGCGCCGGGGACGGCGTGGGGCTCTCGACCGCCCCACCCGGCGCACCGATGTCCCACGTTCCGGGCTGACCGACCTGGGCGTCACCGCCGAGGCGGGGCCCGATCACCAGGCCGATCAGGAGCAGCACCACCAACGCCGATCCGCCCGCGCCGAACTGCGCCAGTCGACGCCGGCGGCGCAGCCGTCGACCCTGCACCATCGACTGCTGGACCAGATCACCCAGTGGCGGGGCGACGTGTCGGGCCAGTTCGTCCCGCATACGCCCACGCACGTCCCCCACGTCCCTTACCCCTCCTTGGCCGCCCGCCGGCCGTGACCATCCGTCACCTAAGAGACGTGCGAGGGGGCCATTTTGGTCGCAGTTATCCGGCACGAATTTCGGTCGCCCGCCGCGCCTGCGAACCACGGTTTCAGCTTGTGATCGGCCACTTCCGGAGCGTTACGTCAGATGCCGGGATAATGCAGATTGACGGCAAGCCCGACCTCACGAAGCCGCGAGATTATTACCGGGAGTAATCCTTTCGCCGTCGGATCGTCGACACCATCAGCACGCGGCCAGGGTTGACATTGCTGCAGGCTATGTCTCATGGTGTTGAGACAATGGTTGCGACGTATGAGGGAGGGCGGCATGCGCGAGGCGGATCACACGGAAGCCGGACGGTGGCTCACCCGGCACGGTCTGACCGATGCCGAGCCCACGCCTCTGCTCGCGGCGCGACTGGCGGTACGGCGGCGCGCGAAGCTCGTCGACAGCGTCCTGCTCGCCACGTTCCTGATCGTTGCCGCACTGACGCACGCGCTGGGACGACTCGACCACGACGAGTTCTCCTGGCCGCCGCTGCTGGTGCTCTCGGCACTGGTGCTCGGACTGCTGATCGGGCAGTGGCTGCTCGGCGGGTGGGTACGTCGCGTCGACCGGGCGGCCGGCGCGCGACTGTCCCGGCGGGTCGCCCATCCGGTCGCGCTCGGCTGGCCGGTGGTGCTCGGTCGGCCGCACGCCGCCTTCGCGGTCGCCACGCTCACCGGTGCGGTGCTGCTGGCGGTGAGCGTGCTGCCCGTTCCGGACCCCGGCCTGCGGTACGGAGCGGCAGTCGTCCTGATCGGCCTGACCGGCGTCGCGGTCGGCATCGTCATGCAACTCCGCCAGATCCTGACGACCCCCGCGGTGGCCGAGGACGAGGCGTCGCTCACCGCCGACGTCATCATGCGGGTCGAGGACGCCCGCCACCTCGTCACACCGAGCCTCGTGTGGTCGCTGCCGGCCATCTTCCTGTACGGCGACTCGCTCGGCTGGTGGAACGCCGTCGCACTGGCGCTCGTGCTGGCGGGCGTCTGCGCGTTGGGCCTGATCGAGGGGCGGACCACGGACGTCGGGACGACTGCGCGGCGCGCCATGGCGGTCCGATGATCGTCATCGACGCGGCCGCACCGACGCCGCCGTACGAGCAGCTCCGGGCCCAACTCGCCAGGCAGATCCAGGACCGAACGCTCGCCGTCGGCACGCGACTGCCGACGATCCGCCGGCTCGCGGCCGACCTCGGTCTCGCCGTGAACACCGTCGGACGGGCGTACCGCGAGCTGGAGGAGGCCGGGCTCGTCGAGACGCACGGCCGGGCGGGCTCGTTCGTCTCGGCCGGCGGTGAGCACTCCCTCGAACAGGCCCGCCGCGCCGCCCGCGACTACGCGGCGGTCATCGCCCGCGTCGGCATCGACGCCACCGAGGCGATCCGGATCGTCAAGGCGGCCCTGGGCCAGGCCTCGACGCCATGACCGTCCCGACGCCGACCTGAGGGGAGGCCGCGTCGAGGGGAACCGGGCGCGTTCAGCCCTCGGCGGCGGGTCGGCGGTGCACCACCAGCTCGCCGATCTCCAACCGGCCGACGCGCAACTCCCGCACCACCGCCCGGCGGATCGCCAGCCGCCCGATCACCAGCGCCCCGACGGCCACCGCTCCGACCGCCAGCGCCCCCAGGGCCAGCGCACCGAGCGACGCCGCCCCCGCCGCCCGCGCGCCGGTGGCCACCGCGCCCGTCGCCACCGCGCCGTCCACGCGCGCCCCGGTCAACCGTCCCAGCCGAACCTGTCGTCTCATCGCTCCATTGTCCGCACACCATCGACCGAACACCGCCCCCACTACCCGGGTGTCACCCACGGCAGTGGTCGTCCGCCGCCAGGGTCGGCGACTTCCGGAACCCGCGCCGCACCCTCGACGACGTGCGCCAGGACCTCGCCGCCATCGGTTACCCGAGCCGTGCCGCGTAGGGGCCGGCGAAGGATCCGCCGACCCCTACCGGGTGGGTCACCGTCCGTACAGCTCGAATTCGTAGAGCGAGAATCCGTACGAGGTGGCCCGCTTGACGCCGTACACCCGCACGTAGCGGGCCGTGACCGGGGCGAAGGTGACGTTGTCGACGCCGCCGTTGCCGCCGGTGGTGGTGAACACCGGGGTCCAGGAGCTGCCGTCGCCGGAGACCTCGATCCGGTACGAGGTGCCGTAGGCGGACTCCCAGCGCAGCACCGCCCGGCTGACGCTGCGGGCCGCGCCGAGGTCGACGCGGAGCCACTGGTTGTCGTTGTAACTGCTGGCCCACCGGCTGCTCAGGCTGCCGTCGACCGCCTTGTCCGGCGTGTAGCTGGTCAGGAACTGGGTGCTCGACGCGGTCGCAGGGCGCCCCTGGGCCAGGTTGGTGACGTCGTCGCCCCGGCGGGCCGGGAACGAGACGACCTGCTGGTAGGTGGGACGGTTCTGCCAGGCGATCACCGGGTGGGTGATGCCGCCGAGCCCGGACTGGGCGATCGAGTCGGCGCACCACTGGTCACCGGCGCCGCAGGACTTGTCGCCGGGATAGACCGTGCCGGCCGGCACCGCGGCGGCCTGACCGAGGGCGTCCAGGAGAGACTGTCGGCAGGCGCCGAGGTTGCCGTTGCCGCAGTAAGCGCGGCCCAGTCCGCCGGCCACCGGGTCGCCGAGGACGGTGCGCACGTCCTTGTCGACGTAGCCCCACCAGCCGTACTGGAACGACGAGCCCTTGTGCGCCTGGCCCTGCAACGCCCAGTTGGCTGCGCCGTCCCGCCCGCCGTTCTGTCCGCCCGACGGCGCCTCGTTGACCTCGATGGCGTCCACCAGCGCGGCGTAGAGGTCCGGCCCGAGGCCGGGCCGGAACTCGGCCGACGCCAGCAGCGGCCACCACGCGTCGAAGATCCGGATGGCGTCGGCGTGCTGGTAGACCTTCGAACCCGGGGACGTCTCCACCCGGCGGGCACCCGCCTGCTGCCAGGCACGCAGCTTGCCCACCGCGTCGGCCAGCGCCGGGTCGGTGACCGGCGCGCTGTCCAGCACGCGCAGCAGGTCCCCGAGGACCTGCTGGCCGCGCAGGTCGGTCACCGCCGCGTCCGCCATGATCTTGACGACGTCCGCGCGGCCGAGCTTGCGCTGGGCGATCGCCGCCCGCACCGGGCCGTCGAGAAGCTGACCCCGGTGTACGGAGCCGAAGCTGAAGTTGCCGTCCGCCGCCCCGAAGTCCCGCGCCTGCTTGTTGTTCCAGCTCACGTAGTAGTCCTGGTTGACCGACTGGGGGTGGGCCGACGTCGGGGCGTACGTGGCGTCATTGGTGTCCGGGTTCCAGCCGGCCCACTCGTACGCCGGCTCGGCCTTGGCCGGCAGGTTCGGGTCGGTCACCGACGACCGGACCGGGTTCGAGCCGGAGTTGTAGTACGCCGCCTCGGTCGAGTTGACGTAGAACCAGTTGAACGCGTACCCGACGCTGGCGGCGGACGCCTGGAAGGCCGCCGCGCTGCCCATCGCCGTCGGGTCGTTGAACGCCTGGAAGCCGATCGCCGAGTCGGCCTCGTGCCGGTAGGTGGAGCGCAGCTTGGTGAACGCGGTCGGCTGCCCGTTCACCAGTCCCCGGTAGGAGACCAGCCCGTACTTGGTGCGCAGCGCGCGCAGCGTGTACGAGCCGGCGGGGGTGGAGTCGGCCAGCGTGGGCGACCAGGAGTTGCGCTGTTCCAACGCCTCCATGGCGAGGCACTGCCCGTGGTAGAGGTAGCGGTTGGACCGCAGCGTCGGCGCGGTGCCGTCGGTGGTGCACAGCGGCACCGCGTACGTGTCGGTGAGGTCCTGCGAGGCGGAGGTGGCGCTCCACGCGTAGTCCTGGCCCCGGCCGAGCAGCACGTAGAGGTTGAGCCCGGCGAACGCCGCGCCGCGTGCGCTGATGCCCGGGCCCTGCAACTCCTGGAGCATGAGCAGTTGCGGCGCGAAGTAGCCGGTCTGCGGGCCGAACACGGCGACCGGGTTACCGGTGGTGGTGTGCCGCCCGGAGACCACGACCGCGTTGGACATGCCGTGCGCGCGCAGGTTGGCCAGGCCGCCGATCAGCTCCTTGGTGGCGGTGCTGGCGCCGGTGCGGGAGGCGGCCCCGCCGCTGGCGTCGTAGGCGAGCGGTTCGGCGACCACCGTCCCGGCGTCGGGCAGCACCGCGCTGGTCGCGCCGGGCGGCGTCGCCCCGTACGGGAAGCTCTGCCCGTCGTGCAGGGTGAGCACGGTCTCCGGGTCGTTCTGCGACCGGAACGCCGCCCACACCCGGTCGCCCTCGGTGACGCCGTACTTGGCTCGGGCGGCCACCCGGACCAGAGCGGACTGGATCTCGCTGCCGCCGCCCCCACCGAACAGGCCGCCGATCACACCGGCGGTGGCGATCAGGTCGGTCATGGTGAAGTGCTTCGGCTTGCCGGCACCGGCGAGCACGTACTCCCCCGGGTAGTTGTCGTCGGCGATCGACTTGTCGATGTAGGCGTTGATGCCGGCGATGTAGTCGGCGACGTCGGTGTAGAGCTGCTGACCCCGGGCGCCCTTGGTGCGCAGCGCCTCCACCTGGGCCTGGAGGTCCGCCTCGGTGTAGGGCGAGTTGGCCCAGACGCTCTGCTCCAGCTCACGGTTGCCGGGCGCGCCGCCGGCGAACGAACTGACGTTGCCGCGCCCGACGTGCCGCAGCAGGTCCATCACCCAGAGCCGGTCCTGCGCCC
This sequence comes from Micromonospora sp. bgisy143, assembly GCF_057708145.1. Lineage (NCBI taxonomy): Bacteria > Bacillati > Actinomycetota > Actinomycetes > Micromonosporales > Micromonosporaceae > Micromonospora > Micromonospora sp. bgisy143. The sequence continues at coordinate 133,132 of NZ_JBYIRN010000011.1, read as the reverse complement.
CGGCGTAGCCGGCGCCGAACATGGTGCCGCCGCGGGTGGTGCCGGTGACGTGCGGGACGCCGGTGGCCTTGTCCCGCACGATGGTCACGTCCGCGCGCGGCGAGACGGTGCTCTCGACCTGCGCGGCCGGTACGCCGAACGAGGCGTCGTTGTAGAAGTGCGCGATCTGCTCGTCGGTGAGTCCGGCGTAGTTGTAGACCAGGTTCGCGTACTCGTCGAGCTGGTCGCTGGAGTGCGCGGGGCGGGTGCCGAGCGCCTGGTGCGCCAGGATGGCGACCAGCGTGGCGTTGCCGTTCTGTCCCGGGGGCAGGATGTCGGAGCACTGACCCAGGCAGTAGTCGTTGGCGGTGAAGGTGGTGGCGGCGAGCGCCGGTGACGGCGGGATCACCGTCAGGACGCTCGCGGTCAGGGTGGCGGCGGCGAGCGCCGCGAGGCGGGCACGAAGATCGGTACGGGGCATGGCGATCCTCCGGGGACGCGGAGTCGGGCCGTTCGGTACGCCCGGCTTCCGGTGCCGACGTCTCGCCCTCCGTGCCGGGCGATCCACCCGGAGGTGAGAATGACTCACATCGATCTCCGGGCAATGATCGGCGCTGAACCGTCGTTAGGGATACCCGTCGTTCACCACGCGCCAATGTCGACGTTTCGCCATCTTCCGGTGTTTCCCCCACCGGCAGGGCAGGCGTTCGTGACGTACACCTAGTCGGGCCATCCGGCACGGCGACATGATCGGGCCCGTGGCCACTGCCCACGTTCCGGCGGGGGTGCGATAGTGCCCGCATGACCGATCAGCGGGCGGACGGGACCACCGAGCCGATGTCCGCCATCGGACCGCGACTCGTGGTCACCGTCCTGAGCTCGGCCGTCGCCGGCCCGGTGCTGCTGGCGTACGGGATGGCACTCCTCTGGTTCAGCCCCGAGATCACCAGCCCCGGCGGATGCCGCCAGGAGACCGGGGGGTTCGGCCCCGACAGCGGGACGTTCCTCTGGGGACTGGCGTGCGCGGCCGGCGTCGCCGGCGTGCTGTGCTTCGGCGTGGCGCTGGCGCGGTTGCACACGAACCGGCGCTGGTGGCCCTGGCTGGTCGCCGCGGCGGCGATCCTGGTCGCCGGATCGCCAGCGGTGGCGGGCCTGGCCGACGCGGCCTGGTGCCCACCCGTGCCCTAGACCTTCCGGGCGCGACACCCGCCTTCTTCTCAAGGACCGACAGGCGGGAGCCATCGGAGCGGGTCCGGACGGCGGGATTGCGGCACACCCGCACTCAGTCGTGCACCTGCCGTGCGACGAGCGCTTCGATACCGTCCAGGAGCAGGCCGAGCCCGAAGATGAAGTCGGCGTCGTCGATCCACTCCTCGGCGACACCCAGCGCGTCCCCGCCGACGGCCCTGGTCAGCTCCGGGTAGCGGTCAGCGTCGAGCACCTGCCCGAGGATCTCGCCGTACTCGGTCAGCCCGGCGATCGAGTCGTCGGTGGCGGCCGGACCGGCGCTCAGCGCGTGGGCCAGAGCTGCCTGCTGGGTGGCGTAACCGCTCAGAACGGTGGCGATGTTGATCCGTGCGCCATGGGCGAGCCCGGTACCGGCCAGCGCGGCGAGCGCGCGATCCAGCCAGCGCAGCAACCGGGGCCCGGTGGGCGGGGTGCGCTGATCGAGCGCCAGCAGCCACGGTCGGGCGAGCAGGAAGTCCCGGTTGGCTCGCGTCCAGTCGGCCAGGTAGTCGCGCCAGGCACGCCCGTCGAGCGCGGGCGGCTCGGGCGCTGCCGCGTCGGCCATCATCACCAGCAGTTCGTCCTTGCTGCCGACGTAGCGGTACAGGGACATCGCCGCCACCCCGAGCTGACTCGCGACGCTGCTCATCGTCACCCCCACCAGACCCTCACGGTCGGCGATCCGGATCGCGGCGTCGACGATGCTGCCCAGTTCGAGGCTGGGCCGGGGGCCGTGCCGGGAGCTGGTCTCACGACCCCACATCCGGGCCACCACTGCCGGAAGCCTCCGTTCCGCCACGTCCGAATCTCCTCGCTCTCCACCCGGGGGTCTTGCCTGCACTCTAGATCTCAGGGACTCTGTATTCCGTACGCTGTAGCTCATACGGAGATGGAGATCGTGATGACCACGCGGGTACCGGGCGGACGTCTCCACGACGTCGACGCGATTCGAGGCTTCGCCCTCCTCGGCATATTCGTTGTCAACGTCACCTTCATGGCCTCCGGCTATCCGGGAAACCTGGTGACGGACCCCGACTTCGCGTCGGGCCTCGACGACGCCGTCCGTACCTTCTCCTCGGTCTTCGTCGACATGAAGTTCTACGTGCTCTTCTCCTTCCTCTTCGGATACAGCTTCACCCTCCAGATGACCGCGGCGAGCAGGGCCGGCGCGGTGTTCCCGGCGCGCATGCTCCGCCGGATCGGTGGCCTCTTCGTCCTCGGCGCCCTGCACACCGTGTTCCTGTACGGCGGCGACGTCCTCACCACGTACGCGGTGGCGTGCCTCGCGTTGCTCCTGCTGCGCAGGGTGGCCGACCGTACGGCGCTCCGGATCGCGGCGGCGCTCTACACGCTCGTGCTGATCAGCCTGGTCGCCAGCGCGCTTCTCGTGGACCGCTCGGCGTTCCTGCCCGGCGAGGCCGAGGCGCTGGCGAACGGCGAGGAGGCGACCCGGGCACTGCTCGGCGGCTGGACGGCGAACATCGGCGAGCACCTCGCCGGCCTGCCCCTGCTGGTGCTCCAGGCGGTCACCCTACAGGGCCCGACCGCCCTGGCCCTGTTCCTGCTCGGCATGGTCGCCGGACGCCGGCAGTGGCTGAGCCGGGCCTGGGGCAACGAGCCGGTGCTGCGCCGCATCCAGTGGATCGGGTTTCCGGTCGGCCTGCTCGGGGCGGCCGTCTACGCGGCCGGCGGCGGCAACGGCAACACTCTCGGCGTCGCGGCCAGCGTCTCGACGGCGCCGCTCCTGGCCGCCGCCTACGTGGCGACACTGCTGCGGATCATGCACAACCCGCGGACGTCGGTGGTCCGGTCGGCGCTCGCCCCGGCCGGCCGGATGGCCCTCACCAACTACCTCGCCCAGTCGGCGGTCGGCCTGATCGTCTTCACTGGCATCGGCTTCGGTCTCGCCGGAACGTTCTCCCCGCTGGCGCTCTTCGCCTTCGTCCTGGCGGTGTTCGCGGCCCAGTTGGCGGCGAGCGCGCTCTGGCTACGGCGGTTCCGCTACGGACCGGTCGAGTGGGCACTGCGCTGGCTCACCAACGCGCGCCGTCCGGCCTTCGTCGCCCGCACCGATCAGGCGCACGCCGCCGAGGACGGTGTACGACGGCGGGACCACGCGTCCTCGACGTAGCGGGCGTGGTCAGGGTGTACGGACGGCGTACCGGTGCAGGGTGACGCCCTCGGCGAAGGAGTCCTGTTCGAGCAGGTCCAGCTGCACCGATCGCTGAAGGTCGTCGAAGAGCGGCCGGCCGGGACCGAGGATGACGGGGTGCGTGAAGAGCAGCAGCTCGTCCAGCAGTCCCGCGCGGAGCAGCTGGGTGGCCACCGTCGCGCCACCGACACCAATGTCGCCGTCCTGCTCCTGGCGGTACCGGGCGAGCAGTTCGACGGCGTCGCCGTCCGAGCCGATGGTCCGGGTGTGGTAACCGGCCTCGGTGCGGGTACGGGACACCAGCACCTTCGGCTTCGTCGTCCAGATCTCGCCGTACTCGCGCATGTAGTCGGGCAACTCCTCGTCGTCCCGCGCGGCCGGCCAGAACCCCTCCATCGTCTCGTAGATCATGCGTCCCTGGACCATCGACGTCAGGGCCCGGGCCCGCGCGTTGAACTCGCGGTGCAGCGGCTCGCCGATGCGCAGCCAGGTCCCGGCACCCTCCTCACCCGGGGCATGCTCGATCCGGAGATCGAGAGAGACGTTCATCCAGTACACGAAACGGCCCGACACGTAACCTCCCGGTGAATGGGTCTGCCCCTAGCTGGCCCGAGGCTACGGTCACCCGCGGACATTCTCGGCTCGAACGAGGCGGGAACCGTCTGGTCACAGGGGTGACGGGTCATCGCGCAACCGGCTGTAGAGCCACCCGTCCCGCCAGGCGCCGGCCCGGAACTCGCAGGCCCGTAGGACACCCTCCAACTGGAAGCCGGCCTTCTCCAGCGACCGCTGCTCGGCGACGTTCTCGGGATGGGTGCCGGCCTGGATGCGCTGCGCCGGGGTGTGGCTGAACAGGTAGTCGCAGAGCAGCGCCTGTGCCCGCCAGCCGATGCCCTGGCCGCGCCACTCGGGCAACAGCACGATCCCGATCTCCCAGTAGGGTGCCCGACCTCCGGACTGGCGCTGGAGGTAGCTGAGGAAACCGGCCCGCGAGTCGGCCGCCGGCTCCACCTGCACGATCAGGCCACCGACCCGCTCACCGAGATAGCCGTCCTCGGCGAAGCGTCGGGCCGGCGCGGCGGCGTCCCGGAAGCCGGCCCAGTCGAGCCCGATCAGCCCGGGCTCGACGGCAAATCGGCGCAGCATCTCCAGGTCGTCCTCGGCCACCGGGCGCAGCCGCACGGTCGAGCCGGACGCCTCGTGCACGACGCCGACCACCGGCGGATGAGAACTGTTCATCCTGGCGACCGTAGCGACGGGTCCGGCGGCCCGCTGTCCCGGTAGGGCAGGGCTGCCCACTTTCAGCCGTCAGTTCGCCAGGTGACCGGTTGCCGTCAGCAGCGCCCGGGTGAAACGGTTGAGTTGGACGCTGGGCACCTGCGTCGGGGTGAACCAGTCCAGCTCGGCGATCTCCTCCTGGTCCGGGGCCGGTGTCCCGTCGACGATCACTGCCTGGTAGGCGGCGGTGACGTACGCGACCCGGTCGCCGTTGGAGTAGGTCACCTCGTAGTCCGTACCGCCCAGCACGTCCAGCAGCCGTAGCCCGTCGATCTGGACGCCGATCTCCTCGCGGACCTCGCGCACAGCCGCCTCGGCCGGCGATTCGCCGATCTCGACCGCACCACCCGGCAGACCCCACCTGTCCGGACTTCCGGTGTGGCGTACCAGCAGAAGCCGCTCGTGTTCGTCGACGAGGACGACCGACACCGACGGCAACTGGATCAGCTCGGGGCCGATCACGGCCCGCAGTCGGGCCAGGTGCGCGGACATGCCCATCAGCGCGCCCCCGGGTGACCCGGGCACGAGTGCGCGCTCGCGGCCGGCAGAGCGACACGGATGCGGAGACGGGTGCCCATGTCACAAGTGAAGCAGCTTGGGCCACCAGCCCGCCCCCGGCTCGCGGTCACCGCGCGAACGGGTCTGCCGGCAGGTCGGGTAACGGCGGGGCGTCGCTCGTCCCGTCGAGGACGGCGATCTGCCAGTCGACGAGTGTGGGTGCCGCCAGCCGGCTGGGGTGCCAGGCGACGACACCGACGGCAATGACGAGCGACACCGCCGCGGCAACGAGCAGCAGCTGCCGCAGTGACAACCGTTCGTCGGCGCGCGGCGGCTGCGGGTCTTTCAGAAAGGGTGCCCACATCGGAGGCCCGTTCAAAGCCACGACAGCACCTCCTGGGCGACGGTGGCGGCCGACTCGACCACCAACGGGTCGGCGACACCGGTCGCCTCGTAGTCGACGAGCACGCCGTAGGTGCCGAGGCACACCGAGAAGTGGATACGCCGGCCGGTCTCGCGGTCACCCGAGAGGTAGTAGAGGGCGCGGTCACCGAGCGCGAAAGGGTAATTCCTGTTGTTCAAGACCGGCCGCAGTCCATCACGGTCCAGGCAACGCGGACCGCGACCCTCGTGCCGGCCGTAACGTCCGAGTGACACCCACAGGGAGGCGCGTCGCGCTTCCGTCCCGGACATGCTCTCGACGCGGCAGTAGTTCGAGCGCAGGCCCGGCCCGTTCTGCTCGGCAACCCGTGGGGAACCGTGCCCGGGAACGAGTCGGTCGAAAACCTCCGACCGGATGAGTGGGCAGACCGCAGGAGGCGCAGGCGGATCCACCGTCGCACTCCGCCAGCCCTGCCGAGCGCCGACGGCCACCGAGAGCAGGACGCAGAGGGCCACCACCAGGACGCTCACCCCACGCACCTGTCGCATACCGGCAGTGTGACCGGACGCGGCAAACGGCCCATCGATACGAGGTGCGTCCGGTGCACCTTCTTCAGGTCCTGACCCCGTGACCACAGCGGGGTCGACGCCCGTGGCGCCGCCCCCGCGAAACCGGTCAGGGATTGATCAGTCTCCACTCGCCTTCGGAGATGACGTCGACGGTGCCATCGACCACCCTGATGGCGGTGTTGTCGTCGATGGCGTAGGTCGGGACCGGGATTCCGGCCGCCCACTTCTCGATGTTCGACAGCGTGGCGTCCGCCATCTCCGGATGATCGAGGTGGGGGTACACCGTGAAGTCCACCAGGCCCAGCGCGCGGTCGGCGTCCTGCGCCATGTCGCTGCCGTCGGGGACGAATCCCAGGTCGAACTCGGCGTCGCAGTTGTACGGCGTGACCGCGATGCTCCCGGCGCTGACCCCCACGTAGACCGTGTCACTCAGCGACGGCAGGAGGTCGGCCAGGCCCGACCGGCGCAGCCAGTGGGTCAGGTACAGCACGTCGCCGCCCCAGACGAGCAGGGCATCGGCCGACCGGACCGCCGGGACCCAGTTCTCTTCTCGAACGGTCGGCAGCGCGGTGAGTTCCAGCAACCCCACGGACTTCCAACCCAGCTGGGTCAGCGGGATCGAAGCATGGCCCTGGACCGCCTTCCAGGCCCGCTCGGCACCGCCGGGGAAGGGATGGACAGCGGTGGGGATGAACAGGGCCGTGGACTCGGCGATCGGCTTGCCCAGCAGGTCGACGAGCGCGTCGGAGATGCTCGGGTTGCTGATGCCCCCCCGACGTGAGAAGGAACTTCATGACATCCGCCCTCCCGCGCTTCACCTGACGACGATCATATTGCCCACGAGGCCCGGCGACCGGGGCCGCCGCCGGCGACCCCGGTCGGAGAGTCAGCTCCCGCAGATGCCGTACCCGTTGAGGCTCCACGAGCCGGCGAACCCGTCGGCGTCCTCGTCGGCCCGTACCCGAACGGTGTTCCCCCCGGTGATGTTGATCGCGGACAGCAGCACCTGGCCGTTGCCGGCGTTGATGTCCGCGCCCGCGCTGTAGAGGTCCTTGCCGGCCGGGCACGACTTGATGGCGTGGTCCGACGAATTGCTCGCGCTCGTCCCGGTCAACGCGACCCGCTCCAGCCCGGCGGGCCCGTTGGCGCAGACCGCGATCGAGGTGGCGCTCCAACCGGCCGGCGCGGTGCCCTGCACGGCGACCGCCCGGACGGTCACCGACGTCAGGTCGAACGACGGCACCACCTGGTCGAGCATGACGTCGCCCAGGCCACTGTTGATCCGCCCGCCCATGCCGATGACCTTCTTCGTCCCGCAGCTCGCCGTGACGTACTCCGTCCCGACCGCCCCGGTGGTGGCCACGACCTGGTACCCGGCCGGTATGGTGGCGCACTGGGCGACGGCCTGCAACCCCCAGTCGCCGGCGAAGTTGACCGGGCCGGCCTCCCGCATGGTCACGAAGAACCCGGTGCCGTTCGCCAGCGGCTCCAACCGGTCCAGCCCGACCCGCCCGGCGGCCGACGAGCTGGCGGTGAGGAACCCTCCGCCCCCGGTGACCACCTTGCCCACCGGGCAGGACGCGAACGCCGACTTGTCCGCGCTGCTCTCGGCCGCCGACTGGGTGACCGTCTCCAACCCCGGTACCGCCCAGGCCGGTGCCGCCCAGCCCAGGCCCGCCACCACGGCAGCCGTCGACACGACAGCCGTCAGCACGCCCCGTCCCCTGGTTACCCGCATGTCGCTCTCCCTGTCCACAGTGGCCGGCGTCGAGCCGGCCCGCCTTCCCCCGGACCTGCGGATCCGGCGGCTGAGAAGAGCCTGGGCGGGGCCGCTTGGCGTCCGCTATCCGACCGCTTGGCGTGGGCCGGGCCAGCCGCGCCGTCCATAGACTGTGGTCGTCCCATTACGACTGACGAGGGAAAGCCATGCGGTGGTCCCTCCTCGGCCCCGTCCAGGTGACCGCCGGAGGGCGGGTCCTTCCCATCGACCGCCCTCAGCAACGCGCGGTGCTCGCACTCCTGCTCCTCAACGCCGACCGGCTGGTGCCTCTCGGGCAGCTCGTGTCGGCGCTCTGGGCCGACGACCCGCCGGCCAGTGCCCGGACCCAGGTTCAGGTCTGCGTCTCCCGGATCCGGGCGGCCCTGCGCGGGGCGGGTGCGGACGACCTGCTGACCACGCAGAGCGGCGGCTACCGGCTCACCGTCCGCGGGACCGAGCTGGACCTCACCGAGTTCACCTCGGCGGTCGAGCGGGCCCGCGCCGAGGAGGCGGCCGGCCGCCCGGCGGAGGCGGCGCGACTGCTGCGGGACGGCCTGGCGCTGTGGCGCGGGCCGGCGCTGGCCGGCGCGGCCGGCGCGTTCGTCGACGCCGCCGCCGCCGGCCTGGACGAGCAGCGGTTGCTCGCGTACGAACGGCTCGCCGCCGTGGAGCTGCACCTCGGCCGGTTCGCCGTCACCGCGCGTACGCTGCGTCCGCTGGTGGCGGAGCATCCGCTGCGGGAGCCGCTGGTGGCCGGGTACCTGCTCGCGTTGGCCGGCTGCGGACAGCAGGCCGCCGCGTTGCGGCTCTACGCCCAGACCCGCCGCCGTCTGGTCGACGAGTTGGGGGTGGAGCCCGGGCCCGAGCTGAGCGCGGCCCACCTGCGGGTGCTGCGCGGGCGCACCCCGGTCGCGCCCGAGCCCGTGCCTGCCGGACCCGCCGGTCCGCCTCCGGCGCAGCTTCCCGGCGACCCCGCCTGGTTCACCGGTCGCTCGGTCGCGCTGCGGCAACTCGACGCGCTGCTGCCCACCGACCTCGGGGGCGCCGCCCGGGCCGGCGAGGCGGGCGGGTCGGGTCGGGCGGTGGTCATCTCCGCCATCGCCGGCACCGCCGGGGTCGGCAAGACCACTCTCGCCGTGCACTGGGCCCACCGGGTGGCGCACCGGTACCCGGACGGGCAGCTCTACGTCAACCTGCGCGGGTTCGACCTGGACGGCCGGGCCGTGTCGCCGGGCGAGGCGCTGCGCGGCTTCCTGGAAGCACTGCACGTACCGCCCCAGCGGATACCCACCGACCTGCCCGGGCAGGCTGCCCTGTTCCGGACGCTGCTCGCCCACCGCCGGGTCCTGGTGCTGCTCGACAACGCCCGCGACGACGAGCAGGTGCGGCCGCTGCTGCCGGGCTCCCCGGGCACGCTGGTCGTGGTGACCAGCCGTAACCGGCTCACCGGCCTGGTGGTCAACGCCGGGGCCCACCCGGTGACGTTGGACCTGCTCGCCGCGGCGGAGGCCCGGGAGCTGCTGACCGCCCGGCTCGGTCGGGGGCGGGCCAGGCGCGAAGCGTCGGCGTTGGACGAGATCGTCCGATGCTGCGCCGGCCTGCCGTTGGCGCTGGCCGTCGTCGCGGCCCGCGCCGTCGGGCAGCCCGACGCTCCGTTGACGGTGCTCGCCGGCGAACTGCGGGACAGCGACCCGGACCGGCTCAGCCCTTTGGCCACCGGCGACCCGATGACCGACGTGCGGGCGGTCTTCTCCTGGTCGTACCGGGCGCTGGACGCCGACTCGGCCCGGTTGTTCCGGCTGCTCGGGCTGCACCCCGGTCCCGACGCCGGTCGGACGGCGGTGGCCAGCCTCGCCGGCCTGCCGCCGGCCCGGGTCGGCCCGCTGATCGCCGACCTCACCCGGGCGAACCTGCTCACCGAACGCAGCGTCGGCCGGTACGCGATGCACGACCTGCTGCGCGCGTACGCCTCGGAGCTGTGCCACGACACCGACCCCGAGGCCGAGCGGGAGGCCGCCCGACGCCGCCTGTTCGACCACTACCTGCACGCCTCGCACGCGGCGGACCACCTGCTCGACCCGTACCGGTTGGCGCGACCGGCCGCGCTGACGCCGCCCGCGCCGGGAGTGACGGTGGGCGACCGCCCGGAGCACGGGTGGGCGACCGGGTGGTTCGCCGCCGAACACCACGTCCTGCTGGCATGTGTGGAACGGGCGGCGGCCACCGGCCTGGACCGGCACGCGTGGACGTTGGCGGCGGCTCTCACCACGTACCTCGATCGCAGCGGGCACTGGCCGGAGCTCGCCGCCGCGCAACGGACCGCGCTGGCGGCGGCGCGGCGTCGGGGTGACCGGGCCGGTCAGGCGCTGGCGCACCGCGGCCTCGCCATCGCCTGCACCTGGTCGGGCGAGCACGAGGCGGCGCACCGGCACTACCGACGCGACCTGGAGCTGTACCGCGAGCTGGGCGACGACACCGGACGGGCGCACACGCACCTCGGGGTGAGCTGGGTGCTCGCCCGGCAGGGCCGGCTGCGGGCGGCTCTGGACGAGACCCGGTTGGCCCTGGACCTGTATCGGGCCGCCGACTACCGGGTCGGGCAGGCCAAGGCGCTCAACAATCTGGGCTGGATGCACGCCCGGCTCGGCGAGCCGGGACCGGCGCTGCACTGCTGCCAGTCCGCGCTGCGGCTGCACGAGGAGACCGGCGACCGGCACGGCGCGGCGCTGACCTGGGACAGCCTCGGGTACGTCCGGCACGGCCTCGGCGACCACGACGAGGCGGCGGACTGCTACCGGCGGGCGCTGGCGCTGCACCGGGAACTGGGCGACCGGTACGACGAGGCGGAGGTGCTGGACAACCTGGGCGACAGCCTCCGGGCCGCCGGTGACCTCGACGCAGCGCGCCGGGCGTGGCGGGAGGCGCTGGCCATCTTCGACGAGCTGCGCCATCCGGACGCCGACCGGCCCCGGTCCAAACTGGCCGCCCCCGTCCCGATGGCGTCCACGGGCGGTGGCGAGCTCTGACCACACCGCCGCGACCGGTGCGTTCGTGTCGGTCGGCCGTGGCACACTCCCGCGCCATGGACGTTGACGAGTTCTGGGCGCTGGTGGAGTCGGCCGGGACGGAGGCCGGCAGTCGGACCGACGACGACGGCGAGGCCGTCGCCGCCGCGCTGGTGCGGCGATTGGCGGCCACCTCACCGGAGAACATCCTCACGTTCGAGGAGCTGTTCGACCACCTCCAGGACGCGCTCTACCGGTGGGACGTCTGGGCGGCCGCGTACCTGATCGGCGGGGGATGCTCGGACGACAGCTTCATGGATTTCCGGGCGGGAGTCATCGCCCAGGGGCGCGGGTGGTACGAGCGGGTCCTGGCCTCCCCCGACGGCCTGGCCGATCATCCCCTGGTACGGCGAGCGGCAGCCGGGGACGACGAGGGCGCTCTGTTCGCCGAGTCGGTGAACTACGTGGCCAGCGAGGCCTACGAGCAGGTCACGGGTGACGACGACGCCTTCGACGCGGCGATGAACGCCCGTCAGCAGGGTGCCGACAGTGTCGACGCGGCCCGCGAGGCCGACATGGGCGAGGACTTCGACTTCGACGACGATGACGAGATGCGGCGTCGACTGCCCCGGCTGGCCGCGCTGTTCCTCGACGCCGACGACTGAGCACGCCGCCTGAGCACGCCGCCGCGAACCGACGGCAACTCGACGCGCATCAACCCCTCCTGACCAGGCATTCTTGGCACATGGACCATTCCACGAACCTGGCTCTGGAGGTACGGACATGTTCACCACGAAGTTCTGGAAGGCCACCGCCGAGCGGGCGGTGAAGAGCGCGGCGCAGGGTCTGCTCCTCTACTGGGGCGCGGACGTGGTGTTCAACGCGTGGCAGGCGGACTGGGCGGCAGCGGGCGGCATCGCGTCCGGTGCCGCCGTGCTGTCGGTGCTCACCTCGTTGGTGAGCGCACAGGTGTCGGGCGAGGGTGACTCGCCCAGCCTTGTCGGCGGCGAGCAGTAGCCGCAGCCCACTGCGGACGGTCGCGCCCTCGCCGACTCCGGCCAGCGGGGGCGCTGCCGCGCCCGGACGAGGTGGCCGTACGGCGTTGACTCGGGGCCGCGAAGACGCGACGCTGTGGCAGCGCTCCCATCGACGGGCTCCTATTCGGAAGGAATGCTCGTGCGTCCCCACACAGCTGTACTCCCGGTCGTGCTCGCCACGGCCCTCGGCGGTCTGGCGCTGCCGGCGCCGGCCCTGGCCGCGACCGGCCCGGCGTTGACCGTGGACACCACCGCCGCCCGGCACCAGATCAGCCCGTACATCTACGGCATGAACTTCGCGGACGAGGCCCTCGCCCGCGACCTGCGACTGCCGCTGCACCGTTACGGCGGCAACGCCACCACCCGCTACAACTTCCGTGCCGACACCACCAACCGCGCCGGAGACTGGTACTTCGAGAACATCCCCAACGACAACGCGAACCCCGAGAACCTCCCGAAGGGCTCGGAGAGCGATCGGTTCGTGCAGCAGAACAAGGCCACCGGCGCCGCCACGGTCATGACGATGCCGATGCTCGGTTGGATCGCCAAGGACCGGTCGAGGGCCTGTGGCTTCAGCGTCACGAAGTACGGTCCCCAGGAGTCCACCGACCCCTGGGCACCGGACTGCGGCAACGGCAAGAAGCCGGACGGATCGCTGGTCACCGGCAACGATCCGGAGGACACCAGTGTCGCCGTCGGTCCGGAGTACGCCACCGACTTCGTCAACCACCTCAAGGGCCAGTTCGGCGCCGCCGCCGACGGCGGGGTCCAGTTCTACAACCTGGACAACGAGCCGGACCTGTGGCACGCCACCCACCGCGACGTCCGGCCGGCCGGGCTGGGCTACGACGAGCTGCGCGACCGCACCTACGCGTACGCCGCCGCGATCAAGGCCGCCGACCCCGGCGCGAAGACGCTCGGTCCGGTCGGCTGGGGCCTGAACTCGATCATCTTCTCGGGCCTGGACCAGGACACCTGCTCGCGCACCGGCTGCTGGTCGAACCCGCCGGACAAGGCCGCGCACGGCGGCCAGGACCTCGGCCCGTGGTACCTGGACCGGATGCGCGAGTACGAGCAGCAGCACGGCACCCGGATCCTCGACTACTTCGACGTCCACCTCTACCCGCAGCAGTCCGGCGTGTTCGGGGACGCGGCCGGCGACGCCACCACCCAGGCGTTGCGACTGCGCTCGACCCGCCAACTCTGGGACCCGACCTACGTGGACGAGAGCTGGATCAACAGCCCGGTCCGGTTCATCCCGCGCATGCGCGAGCTGGTCGACCAGCACTACCCGGGCACGAAGATCGCGATGACCGAGTACAACTGGGGCGCCCACGGCTCGCTCAACGGCGCGCTCGCCCAGGCGGACGTACTCGGCATCTTCGGGCGCGAGGGGCTCGACATGGCCGCTCTCTGGACCGCGCCCGCAGCCGACCAGCCGGTGGCGAACGCCTTCCGCATCTACCGCAACTACGACGGCGCCGGCGGCGCGTTCGGCGAGACCTCCGTCCAGGCGACCAGCGCCGACCAGGGCAAACTGGCCGTGTACGCCGCCGAGCGCAGCGCCGACAAGGCGCTCACCGTGGTCGTGGTCAACAAGACCGGCGACGACCTGACCAGCCCGGTCAGCCTCGTCGGCGGCTCCGCGAGCACCGCCCAGGTCTACCGGTACAGCGGGGCGAACCTGGCCGGCGTCGTCCGGGAGGCCGACCAGCCGGTGACCGCGGGTGGCCTCACGACCACCTTCCCGGCCAACTCGATCACCCACCTGGTGCTGCCGCGCGCCACCACGCCCGGCGACACCACGCCGCCGACCGCCCCGGGCAAGCCGACCGCCGGCACGATCACCAGCGACAGCGTCGCGCTGTCCTGGACGCCGTCCACCGACGACACCGCCGTCACCGGCTACGACGTGCACCGGGTCGACACCGCCGGCACCGTGAAGGTCGGCAGCGCCACCGGCACCGCGTACACCGTGACCGGGCTGACGCCGGACACTCCGTACACCTTCGTGGTGACCGCCCGCGACGCGGCGGGCAACGTCTCGACGGCCTCGCCCGGCCTGACCGTGCGGACCGCGCCCACCGCGCCCACCGCTCGCTGCACGGTCGGCTACACGGCGAACAGTTGGCCGGGTGGCTTCACCGCGACGGTGACGATCACGAACACCGGCGCCACCGCGATCGACGGCTGGAAACTCGGCTTCGACTTCCCCACCACCGGCCAGAAGGTCAGCCAGGGCTGGTCGGCCACCTGGAAGCAGAGCGGGACGACCGTCACCGCGGAGAGCATGAGCTGGAACGGCAAACTCGGTCCCGGCGCGTCCACCGGCATCGGCTTCAACGGGACGTGGAGCGGCACCAACCCGGCCCCGACCGCGTTCACCCTCAACGGGCAACGCTGCGGTTGACCTGAGTGACCGTGCCGCCGCCGTGGACATCGCGGGGCGGCACGGTTCCCGGGTTGTCCGGCAGGGTGGACGCGCCGGCAGATCAGGCCGCTGCCCGCTGGTCCTCGGGCGTCACCACGATCATCCGGCGACGGCGGGCAGCGAGGATCAACACGCCTCCGGCGGCCAGCGCGGCGATGCCGATCCCGCCGAGCAACCCGGCCTCCGGTCCGGTGACCGGCAACCCCCCGTCGCTGCCACCGCCGCCGCCGTTGCCGTTACCGCCGTTGCCGTTGTCGCCCCCGCCGTTGCCGCCACCGCTGCTCTTCGCGGCCAGCACCACGGCGAACCCGTCCTGATTGTCGCCCGGGTCGACGTCGCCCACCCGTACCGCGACGGCATTCGTGGGCAGCTCGGTGCGCGGTGGTCCGGAGCGGCTGTCCGTCGACTGCTCGGCAAGGCCCTCCACCCGCACGCTTCCGCCCCGCAAGGTCGCCGGCGCGGCGGCGGATGCGGGAGTCGTCACCAGGTGGTACAGCTCGACCGCCGAGTAGGTCGCGTCGTTCGGGTCGGTGTCCTCGACGACCGGAACCAGGGTGAGGTTCGGGTAGGTGCAGACCGCCGACCGCCCCCGATCACCCAGCACGCACGGGGCCGGCTGCCTGGTGAACGTCACCCCGGTGGGCAGCCGCAGCGTGACCCGTACTCCACGCACCGCCGTGCGGCCCTGGTTGGCGACGGTGTACCACACCGCGCCTGTCTCACCCGGGTGCAGCGTTCCGGTGGGCACGGGCCTGCCGTTGGCACCTACCCGTACGGACTGCTTCACGTCGCGGGCCACCAGTGAGAGGTCCGCCGTGGGCTCGTCGACCAGCATGAGCGGGAACGACCTGGTGTTGTCGGACGGATTGGCGTCCTCGTCCGGCCGGATGCTGACCGAGACTTCGAATTCGCCCTCGTAGGGGGCCCGCCCATAGACGATCGCGTCGATCGGAACGTCGACGGTCTCGCCCGGGCCGGGGATCAGCTCCGGCGACAGTCGGCAGTAGAACCCACCGAAGTCGCCGTCGCACTCGCCCACTCCACCGCCGGCGTGCCACAGCAGCGCGACCGGCATGGGATCGGGGCCCTCCGGAGGCTGACGGACGTTGACGACGATGTCGCTCGGTGTCGCGTCGCCCAGGTTGCTGATCTTCAGATGGACGACTTTCCTCTCCACCCCCAGCGCGATCCGCGTGCCGGACGCGTCAACCGCGAGGTCCGGGCCCTTCTTCGCCGCCTGGGCCGGCACCACAGGAACGGCCACCCCACCCAGGAGGACCAGCGCGACCGCGACACAGCGCGACATCCGCCGACTAGTTCTGGCCATGGCGCAACCCTCCGGGACGCACGGACAGTGCCGGTGAGCAGACTATCGGCAATCGACTGCCATCGGTGTCCGTCGCCACCGCTCGCGCGGGTCGACGACGGAGGCCGCTGCGGCCACTACCATGCGGGCGTGGCTCACGTTGCCTCGGCCCGCAGGCCGATTCGGCTGCTCATCGCGGCGGTGGTCCTGCTGGCGACCGGTGCGGCCACGGCCTGGGGCGTCGGCGACACGCTGGGGCTGAGCCACTCTCCCGCCGCCGTGCCGCACGAGGAGGCCGTCGCCGCGCCGGCGCGGACGCCCGCTCCTGCCCCGCCGTTGTCGTCCCTCGTCGTACCCGACAATCCTCGCCTCACCAAGGCCGCGGCCGCCGTCGCAGACGCGGTCGTCTCCCGCGGCCTGCCCCGGCCGGCGCTCGCTCCGGCCGGGTCCGCGACGACCGCGGCGGGTACCGGGACGACGCGCGTCGCGGCCCCGGACATGTCGGCCGTGCGCACGGTACGGGCGGACGTCCTGGCAGCCCTCGGCGGCACGCCCGAGTCGTACCGGCTCGACGTGCGCGGCGCCGAACTGAGGGTCCACGGTGGTGACATCGGCGGTGTGGCAGCCGGGCTGTACCGGCTGGCCGACCGGATCCGCTCCGGTGCCGTGGTGCTTCCGTCGGCGGACGTGGGTCGGGTGGTCGTCCCCCGGCTCGGCCTGCGGCTGACCGACCTGGGCTCGGTGGGGCGCGAGCCCGACCCGGCCGCCTTCGCCGCCGGTGACGACTACGGCCTGAACACCGACGTGGTCGCATCGGCGGTGCTGCCGGACGCGCCGTGGGTGGACGCGGGCGCGGTGGCCCGCATCGACGCGCAGTTCCGGCAGTTCGTCGACCACTCGGTGGCGCAGGGCTTCAACGGGGTCGTCGTACCCGGCTTCCTGGAGTACGTCACCTTCGCCAAGGTCGGCGACGGGCGCGCGGTCTATCCTCCCGGCGACCCGCACGTCGACCGGGCCCGGGCGATGGTCGCGGCGTTCGGCCCGGTCTTCCGGTACGCCGAGGACATGGGGATGAAGGTCTTCCTGCTGACCGACATGCTCGCGGTGTCGCCCCCGCTGGAGGCGTACCTGACCCGGACCGTGGGCGGACTCGACGTGGCCGACCCTCGGCTGTGGTCCGTCTACCAGGCCGGTCTGGCCGAACTGTTCGAGAGCATGCCGTTCGTCGACGGCCTGATGGTCCGCATCGGCGAGGGCGGCGAGGTGTACGCCGGCACCGGTTGGGACTACTCGTCACGGCTGGCGGTCACCACGCAGACGTCCGTGCGCGCGATGCTGCGGGCACTGCTGGACACGGCAGGCCCGGCCGGCAAGGAGATCATTTTCCGGACCTGGACGGTGGGCGTGGGCGCCGTCGGCGACCTGCACACCAATCCGCAGTCGTACGCGCAGGTCCTCGACGGGCTCGACGACCCGCACCTGATCGTGTCCACCAAGTACACCCTGGGCGACTTCTACAGCCACCTGCCGCTGAACACCACCCTGTTGGGCGGCGCGCACCGCCGCATCGTGGAGTTCCAGGCCCGGCGCGAGTTCGAGGCGTTCGGCTCGCTGCCCAACGACCTCGGCCCGCTGCACCGCGAGGCACTACGCGCGTTCCTCGCCGCCAATCCCCACGTCGAGGGGGTCTGGAACTGGACGCAGGACGGCGGGCCGCTGCGCGCCGGACCCATGTCGCTGTACCTGCGCGCCGGGTTTTGGCAGCTCTACGACCTCAACACGTACGCCGTCGGCCGCCTGGCTTGGGATCCGCAGGCCGACCCGGGGCAGGTCACCGCGGACTGGGCGTACCGCACGTTCTCCCGCGACCCGGCCACCGTCGCGGCGATCGGGCAGGCCATGGCCCTGTCCCGGCAGGCGGTCACCAAGGGCCTCTACATCGGTCCGTACGCCGATGAGTCGGTGCGGGCGCTCGGGCTGGAACCGCCGCCCATGATGTGGATCTTCGAGTGGGACATCCCGACCGGCGACTCCGCCGCGCTGGACAGCATCTACGCGGTGACCGGCGGCCGCGTCGACGAGGCGATCGAGGAGGGCGCCGAGGCCGTCGTGCTGGCTCGGCGCATGCGCGACCTGGTCACCGCGACCGACCCGGCGACGTGGCGGGACGCCGAGCTGCGGGACCGCTTCACCGCGACCCTCGACTACCAGGTCGACCTGTTCGAGACGCTTGGCGCGTACCGGGCCATGGTGTTGCGGCACGCGCAGTGGCTCGACACGGGTGATTCGACCGTCCGTCATGCCTGGCGGCAGGCCACGGCGGCATACCACCACGCCCGCGACGCGCACCGCCAGCGCTACGGCGCCGACCTGGACCTGCCGGCGTACAACTTCACCGCCGCCGACCTGGGGGCGCGGCGCGCCGACCGGGATCCGGCGATCGCCTGGGCCGCCCGGGCGATGCTCGGGTCGATCCTGCTGGTGCTGCTGCTCGGTCTGCGCGGGCGCGGGTTCGGCGCGGCCGCCGCGCGCGGGTTGCTGCTCGGCGCGTTCCGGCCGTGGCGGGTCGCCGCGCTGCCGACGCCCCGGACGCGGACGGACCGAGTGCTGGTGTGGCTCATCCCGACCGTGGTGCTGGTGACCAGCCGACTCGTGTTGACCTGGTTCGCCGCACCGGCGCACCTGCTGGTCACCCTCGGCGGGTGGGCGCTGTTCGCCCTCGTCGTACGCCTCGTCGTCGGCCGCCGGGACCCGTTCCACCTGTGGGCCGCGCTCGGCGGCGTCGCGCTGCTGCGCAGCGTGCTGCTGCTCGCGGCGCTCGCCGTACGCGGGCCCGGCGGCTACTGGTTCGCCTTCTGGACCGCGCCGGGCCTGCGCGCGGCGTACGTCACCGTCGCGTTCGCGGCGTTCTGCTGGCTGTTCGTGGTCGTCGCCGTGGTCCTGCGGGACCGGTACGGCCTGCGTCGCCGAAGCGCCGCCGGGTTCACCCTCACCGCCGCCGGTGTGCCCCTCGGCGTGCTGTCCGCCCTGGTCTCGGTGGTGGGCCTGGAACGCGCGCTGACCGTGTGGAACGACCAGCTCGCGCTGCTGCCCTGGGGCCTGTCCCGCATCCTCGGCATCACCGTCTACCTCGGCATCCCCACCCGGCTTCCGGCGTACACGGCCGCCGCCGGACTCGCCCTGACGGCCGCCGGACTGCTCCTGGCACTCGGTCGCCACCGACGATCCGCCCGATCGCCGGCACCGCACGGCGGATGAGTCAGCCGCCGGAGCCCTCTTCCGCGCCGTCACCGTTGCCACCGTCCAGCTCGACATGCTGATGGCCCTGGCCGGCATCGATGTTCACCTGGTCGAGCTGGGTTGCCGCGACGGACCAGGCCGCCGTCGCCTGGGCTGCCTGTCGCTTCGCCAGGGCCGTCAACGCGGCCCGCTGCGCGGGCGGCCCGGTGATCGCGAGGAGGTACGTCTCGACAGCCAGGGATGCCTGCTCGACGGCCCCGCGCAGCCCGCCGCGCGCCACGTTCGTCGCGGTGGTGCCGGACGGGGGGTCGGCGAACGGAGCCGCGGCGCGCTGCATGGTCTGTTGCCACTGGCGGGCCTGCTCGAGGCCGGGCTGCCCGCCGGTCGGCGCCTCCGCCCGCAGCGCGCTGAGAACGGGAGCGACCTCCACCCGAAGCCGGCGGGCCGTCTCCGTCAGCTCGATGATCTGCTGAGTGTCGCGCTGCGCTTCGGCCTCACGGATGTCGGCGGCTGCCGACTCGACGCGGTCCGGGCCGTTGGCGGCGTAGCCGGCGGCACCGCCCACGAGGAGCGCCGCGAGCCCCACGGCCACGATGACGACGGCGAGCCGAGCGCCACCCGTCTTCGGAGTCGGCAGCTGATACGAGGGCTTACCGGTACGGCGCGACACGACATCTCCCTGCGTCGATCGAAGCTCGGTGGCAGCCTAGCTTTCCCGTCCGATGTCGGTCGATACCTCGCGCGGATCAGCCGTGCCACCCGTTGATGGCACAAACCCAGTCGTCGGGGTCGTCGTGTCCGATGGGCGAGACAGTTGGGTCACCGCAGGGCGGCCGTGACGTCCGCGGCGACGGCGAGCGGATCCGTGAGCGGTCGCTCCAGCAGGCGTACGAGGTCAGGACCGGTGTCGTCAAGGAATCCGTGGCGGACACCGGTGGCGATCGAGGTGAGCATCGGCGGCTGGAACGGCAGCAGGTCGGCGTCGCCGAGTAGGCGGGCACGGTACTCGCCGAGTTCGACGGTGCGGTGTGCGACGCCGAGACGGTCGGCGATGTCGCCAGCGGTGATCGGAGTTCCGACCAGGTCGTAGACCTTTCCGGCGTGTGCGGCGGGCGCGCTTGCGACGACGGCCGCGGCAGCGGCCAGGTCGGCCCGCGCCACCGCGGCGAGCGCGCCGTTCCCGAACGCCGATTCGAGGCCGTCAGGGGTCCACGCGAGCAGGGCGCCGAAGAGTTCGGCGTACAGCCCGTTCCGCAGGACCGTCCACGCGAGCCCACTGGTCGTGATCATCTGCTCGGTGACCCGGTGGGCGAGCGCGAACCCGAGATGATCCCCGGCGCTGGTCAGGCTGGTGTACGTCACGTGGGTGACGCCGTCACGACGAGCGGCGTCGAGGACGGCCCGGTGACGCGCGATGACCCTGTCGTCCTCGGCATATCCGGCCGAGACCAGGACCAGGGTCGTAACGCCCGTGAGGTCGAGCGTTGCGGGATCGTCGAAGTCGAGGTGACGCTGCGCGCCGGTGGGCGTGCGGCTCCCGCCCAGGGCGGGCGTCCCCCTTTCGGCGAGTTCTGCGAGGGTGAGCGAAGCGAGCTGCCCCGTGGCGCCGGTCACCATGATCATTGCGGATCGCTCTCCTGCCGTGGTTCTCTTCGGTAACTACCGGGAAGCCTGGGCCCAGGCCCGGCGGCCCACAAGGAGGCAGTCTCGTGTCACCAACGCACACCGAAGTAACCGCGGAGGCCGCCGAGCTCGAGCCGTGCGGACAGCCCGATCACCCGGACTGCGGCATCCGAGACGTTCTTGACCGGGTCGGCGACAAGTGGTCCGTTCTCGTGATCGTCGAACTCGCCGCCGGGCCGCGCCGCTTCCGCCAACTCCAGCGCGCCATCCACGGGATCTCCCAGCGCATGCTGACCCTCACGGTGCGCCGCCTGGAACGAGACGGTCTCGTCCTGCGGACCGTGTACCCGAGCGTGCCCGCCCAGGTCGACTACCGCCTCACCGAGACCGGCGCCAGCCTCACCCACCTCGTCAAGGCACTCACCGACTGGTCGCTGGCACACCGCGAAGCCATCGCCGCAGCCCGTCTGGCCTACGACAGCGACCACCCCGACAACGACATCCGGTGACGCGCGGCGCGTCTTCGACGTGCTGACCCACGCCACCTAGGACGGCGCCGGCATCGGCACTGCCGATGGCCCTCACCGCCCGGCGTCGTAGGCACGCCGCGCTCGTTCCACCTCTGGAAGGCTGGCATCGGCCCACGTGGCCAGGTGGGCGAAGAGCGGACCGAGACTGGCACCCAACTCGGTGATCTGGTACTCGACCCGAGGCGGCACCTCGGCGTGGTAGGTGCGCGTTACGAGTCCGTCGCGTTCGAGTTGGCGGAGCCGCTGCGTGAGCACCTTGGGCGTGATGTTGGTCAGTCGGCGCTCCAACTCCACGAAGCGCTGCCGGCCGTATTCGTGCAGAGCCCACAGGATGGGCGTGGTCCACCGGCTGAACACGATGTCGACGACCGGCGCTACCGGACAGGCCAGCTCGGGATCTGTCGAACGCTGCACGTGCCCTCCGTCACATATCCATTACTATCCTCTAGGTACCTACTATATCGACGCTACTAGCGTTTCCGGCAGCCGCGCGAACGACGCGGTCGAACTGGAGACACAGACATGTTCGTCGTGGTTGGAGCCACCGGAAACGTCGGCAGTACGCTCACGTCGATCCTCGCGGCCTCGGCCGGTGCGGTGACGGCGGTATCCCGGGGACGACGCCCGATCGCCCTGCCAGACGGGGTCCGCCACTACCGCGCGGACCTCGAACGGCCGGAGAGCCTGAGCGGGGCGCTCGCCGGCGCCGACGCGCTGTACCTCCTCGTCGAGGGCGCCGGAGCTCATCTCGACATGCGCGAAATCCTGCGGGTCGCCGCAGCCGGTGGCGTGAAGCGCATCGTGCTGCAGTCCTCGCAGGCGGTCGTCACACGTCCCGACTCGCCGTCACACGCGCCCCTGCACGCCATCGAGGACCTCGTCCGCCGATCCGACCTCGGTTGGACGATACTGCGCCCCGGCGGCTTCGCCTCCAACGCATTCGGCTGGGCGGAACCGGTGCGGAGCACCCGGATGGTGGCCGCGCCGTTCGGCGACGTCGGTCTGCCCGTGGTCGACCCGGCCGACATCGCCGAGGTGGCGGCCGCGGCCCTGCTCGACAGCTCGCACGTCGGCCGCACCTACGAGCTGACCGGCCCGGCCCTGAGTACGCCTCGCGAACGGGTCGCCGACCTCGCCGCCGCGCTCGGCGAGCCGATCGGCTTCGTGGACCAGACGCCCGACGAGGCCCGTGAGCAGATGCTGCGATTCATGCCGCCACCGGTGGTGGAGGGCACGTTGGCGATCCTCGGCACTCCCACCGGTGCCGAACAGCGGATCAGCCCGGACATCGCCGAGGTGCTGGGCCGATCACCACGCCCCTTCATCGCCTGGGCGAAGCGCAACGTCGACGCCTTCCGCTGACGCCTCGGCCCTCTGGACTGATGCGCATCCGTCCTCACGGTGCGCCATCGGTCGGCAGTATCGCTGCCAGCCCGTGGTCGGTGACGTAGAGCAGGTACGGCCGCAAGTCCGGGGCGTGTTCCAGTTTGCGGCGCAGCGCGTACAGGTGGGCTGACCTCGCCGCCAGGAACGGTTGGGCGGCGAGCAGACCCCGGAGATCCTCGAACCGCCAGTCCACATCCAGCAGCTTCCTTGCTCGTACCAGCAGCTCAATCCTGTCGACCGGGACATTGCCCACATAGACGTCGGCGGTTGGCGGCAGGTTCGGTTCCGGGTCGGCGGGCGGGGCGAAGCCGGACCGCAGCCACACCTCGAACGCGGGGGCCACGACGTCGAGGTCGGCTTCGCCCAGACCGCCCAGGTCAGCCCGGAACACCGAGCCGCCGCCGTCGCACCGGAGGAAGAATCCCCTGTCGCCCTCCTGGCCGATCATGAGGAAGCCGGTGAGCCACTCGCCGATGCCGTAGGTCGTGTTGCGCTCCAGCAGGGATTCCCGGCAGTACATGAGTACGTGATCGGTGACGACGTCGTCGGTGACGGACGCCAACCATCGCTGGTAGGCGGCATCCGTACGGGAGACGAGTTGCTCGACCTTCTCCACCGCCGGCTCCTCGCTGTTCAACCGAACCACCTAACCACTTCTCCCCGACCCCGCAGCTATCTCTCCGGGCGTTGTCCAAGGTTCGAGACCAGTGCTCGCTGCAACACCGCAGTGGTGGCCAGCACCGTTCCCGCCGGCCCGTCGACGGTGTCCGCCACGAGGTAACTGCGCTCGCCAAGGTATTCGTACGTCTGCTCGTCGAAGATCCACTCATCGCGACGGCTCCGCTCGGTGTACGCGACAGCCACCCCCCGCCGCCCGGCCGCGTCGGTCACGCCGCGGACCACCTCGACCCCCGGAATCCTCGCCGCCGCGTGGTAGAGCGCGGCAGTGGTCCGCGGCGGCACCAGCGACTCGCGCAGGATGTCGCCGATCGCGGTGAACGCCGCGCCGTCCCGGCTGTTGCCCCTGCCGCGCCCGTCGCGGTCCCGGTAGAGCTTCGTCAGCAGGGCGTCCGGGTCGGTGGGCAGATCGACGAGTTCCGCGTTCGGCGTCACGTCGGTCAGGGTCTCCTGCTCCGGGATCGCACCGATGATCGGTACGTTGAAGAACGGCTGGCGGAGCAGGCCGTCGCCGCGCTCGTTACGCGGGATCCAGATCTCCCGTTCGTGCACCGGCTTCAGCCGCGCCGGGCCGTCGCCCACCTCGGCGAAAGCGCCCCGGCTCCGGACGTAGACGTACTCCCCCTCGCCAGACGAAGGGTCCGGCCCGGCGGCGGCCTCCGTGGCCATCCGGCCGAGCAACAACGTCGCGCCACCGGGATCGCCCTGCGCGACCGTCACGATCAGTGGCGCGCCGTCCGACGCCCACGGCCGGGCGACCGCCCCGACCGCAACCGCGACCGCCAGCACGCCGGCCACGGGCGCGAGCACCAGCATCCGCCGTGGCCGACGAACCGGCCGCTCGATCTCGTTCATCAGGTGACGCCGCAGCGCCTGCCGGCGCGGCGCCGGCAGGGCCGGCACCTGGAAGGCGGTGGGCTCGCTCATCGGTACTCTCCCTGCTCGACGGGGATCATTCGGGTACGCGTCATCTCCTGCTGGGCCAGCGCCCGCAGCCGGCTCCGGGCCCGGGACAGCCGCGAACGTACGGTTCCGACGGGTACGCCCAGCGCCTCGGCCGCCGCCGCGTAGTCCAGTTGCGACCACACGCAGAGCAGGAACACCTCCCGGTCCGCCCGGCGCAGCGCCCGCAGTCCCGCCATGACGGCAGCCACCTGGTCGGCGTCGTGCATCCGGGCGACCACCTCGTCGGCGAAGTCCGGGACGGTGTCGCGTACGGGCATCCGCCGCAGCGCCTCCCGGTGCCGGCGCGCCGCCCGCCTGCGATTACGCAGCACATTGGTGGCGATCCCGAGCAGCCACGGCCGCAGGCTGCCGCCGTCCGGATGCAGGGATTCGCGGATTCGCCACGCCTCGAGGAAGGTCAGCGACACCACGTCCTCGGCCTGGGCCGGATCGCCGCAGGTCCACACCGCGTGCCGATGGACCGCATCGGCGTGCTCGTCGAAGAGCTCACCGAGCGCATCGGTGTCTCCGGCCCGGATCCGGACCCGCATCTCAGCTGTCACACCTGTACCTGTCCGCAGCCGCCCCCGAGTTCCACCACCCGCGGATCTTCGTCGTCTGGTCGTGGCACCAGCACGGACGACGAACAGCACCGGTCCACTGCTTGGGTGGCGGGATGGGCGGATGAGCGGACGGCGTGCTCAGCTCAGCTCGACCGTACCCACGATTCGGGTGGGGGCGACGGAGCCGCCCACGGGTTCGTTGGAGACGCCGAACGATCCCGCCTCGGCAACCGGGCCGATGAGCGTGGTCGACGCCCTGACGCCCTCGGCCAGTCGTCCCACCTTTCGGGGCTCGCTGCCATGGATGAGCCACAGCTCGTAGATCCGCCCGGGGCCGGGCTCGGGCAGGTCGCGCAGCAGCACCACCCCACGGTCCCGGTCGCGGGAGACCACCACGGTCGCGGCGCCGCCGGGTGGCAACGACCGCTCGAACACCCGGGTGTCCGGGGCGTCCAGGACGGCGGCGATCTGCCGAGCCTGCTCGCTGCTGGCCTGCTCGTCGCTGACCCGATCGTTGGTCACGGCCCAGGTCGCCGCGCTCGCGCCGCCGGCCACGAGAACGGCCGCCGCGGCGGCCACGGTGAGGCGTCGCCACCTGCCTGCCTGCCGTTTGGCGTTGTCCCCGGCGGCAGCGGAACGCACCTGCGGGGTACGCGCCGCCTGGACGAGGGTGCGCTCACGCAGACCCGTGGGCATGGCCTCGACGACGGTGTCGTCGGCGAGCCGTGCGACCGTCTCCCGTAGCTCGGTCACCTCCAGCCGGCACGACTCGCAGTCGGCCAGGTGCCGCTCGAACGCCGCCCTCTCGAGGTCGTCGACCGCGTTCAGGGCGTACGCGCCGGCGAGGGTGTGGATGTCGGCGCTCATGCCCGTCCTTCCATCTCGATGCCCAGGCAGTCGCGCATCCGGATCAGGCCGTCGCGCATCCGCGTCTTCACCGTCGGCAGTGGGGTCTTCAGCTTCTCGGCGACCTCACGGTAGGTGTGGCCCCCGTAGTAGGCCAGGGTCACCGCCTCCCGCTGGACCGGCGTCAGTCGGCCCAGACAGCGACGAACCTGTTCGCGCTCCAACCGCGCGGTGACGTCCTCGACGACCTCGTCGTACGGGACGTGTGTCTCGGTCGCGGCGACCCGCTGGGCGCGGTCGGTGTGGGCCTGCTCGGAGCGCACGCGATCCACCGCCCGGCGGTGCGCCATGGTGAGAACCCAGGCGGAGGCCGAGCCACGACCGGCCTCGAAGCGGGCTGCGGTACGCCACACCTCGACCATCACCTCCTGCGTCACCTCCTCCGCCTGTGCCGGGTCGCGCACAACGCGGCGGGCCAGCCCGAGGACCCGGCCGGCCATGGCGTCGTACAGCGCCGCGAACGCCGCCTCATCACCACGCGCCACCCGGGACAGCAACTCGTCGGGGCTGGGCGGCGTCACGGTGTCCGGCCGCACCGAACGTAACCGCCGCGCGTGTTCCGGGTCACCGCTCATCCTCGGTACGTCCTCTCCTGTGCTGGCGGCCGTGCGGTCCGTCGCCACGCACTCGATTGCTAGCCGGCATGCGCGTGAGCGAGGCGCGCGTGGACGATGACATTGTCTCGACAGCGCCCTCCACAGCTGCGTTTCCGGCCTGAATTCGGCGTCGACACCCTCGTCGGGTCATGAGGGATTCGTGGCGTGGCGGTCGCTGGACTGGTGCCGGACCGGATTCTTTTCGACCATGTCGCTGACGGCCACCGCCCGACCGCAAACACCAGGTCAGGTGATCGTGACGGTGGTGCTGTGCCAGCCGGTCGCGCCGTCGGGGAAGGGCGCGGCCCGTGCGTCGGTCTGGGTCGCACCGGTGGCGTCGGTGGCCCGTACCCGCAGCGTGTGACTGCCCGGGGTGGCGTCCCAGCGGTAGGTCCACTGCCGCCACAGGTCCGGCGACGGACCCTCGGCAAGGCGTGCCTGCTGCCACGGCCCGTCATCGACCTGCACCTCGACGGCGGCGATCCCGCGCCGCTGCGCCCAGGCGACCCCGGCGATCATGACGGGCCCGGCACGACGCTGGGCGAAAGGTTTCGGGGTGTCGATGCGCGATGCGGTCTTGACGGGCGCGTCGGCAGCCCATCCGCGCTGGACCCAGTACGGGTCGAACGCGTCGAAGGTGGTCACCTTCATCGACGTCAACCACTTGCAGGCGCCCACGTAGCCGTAGAGGCCGGGCACGAGCATCCGGACGGGGAAGCCGTGTTCCAGGGGCAGGGGTTCACCGTTCATGGCCACGGCCAGCAGCGCGTCACGTCCGTCGAGGATCGCCTCGAGCGGAGTGCCGATGGTCATGCCCTCGACCGAACGGCTGACGAGCTGGTTCTGCCCGGCGCGGATGCCCGCCTCGCGCAGCAGCGGCGCGAGGGGAACGCCGGTCCAGCGGGCGGTGCCGATGTACGGACCACCGACCTCGTTCGAGACGCAGTTGAGGGTGATGTCACGCTCCACGAGGCCACGGGCGACAAGATCCTCGAATCTCCAGGTACGAGGACTGTCGACCGCCCCGTCGAGGGTCAGTCGCCAGGTCTCCAGGTCGACCTGCGGGACGGTGAGAGCCGTGTCGACCCGGTAGAAGTCCCGGTTGCGGGTGAGGAACGCCGAGACCCCGTCCACGTCGACGGAGACACCAGCGGGCAGCGGCGGCGCCTGTCGCACCGGTGGGGGAAGACGAACGGCGGCTCGGGAACGGGCACCGACCGTACTGCCGCGACCGACAGCCTGGCCGACGGCGGCCGCGGCACCTCCGGTCAGCGCTGCCCCCGCGGCCGTGACCAGGAACTGACGGCGGTCGAGCAGCCGCGGCCGGCCCGGCGCGCCGACCCGGTCCGTTCGAGCGGCACGCGCCAACATCAGCATCACGGCCGACCCGACACCCGCACCTGCCAGCACCGGCAGGACGTCCGAGGGCGTCGCCCCCGGGCGGGACAGGACGGCGGCCACACCGACGGCGGCGAACACGGCGAGGCCAGCCAGACCGTAGCGTCGTCGTCGAACCGCCGCCGCGCCGAGCAGAACCGCTGCCAGGGCCAGCAGCGCATAGACGCCGACGAGGAGAGCGATCTTGTCGTCGGCACCGAAGGTGCGGATGGCGAACGCTTTGAGGCGCTGCGGGGCCAGGTCGATGGCGACGCCGCCGACTGCCAGCACCGGATCGGAGACGGGGGCGACCAGTGCCGCGAGGAGACGCGCCACGGCGAGGGTCACCCCGGCGGTCAGGACGCCGACGACGGGCCCACGGAGGGCGGTCATGCTGGGGTACGGCCCCGGCCGGCGGGTCGCCGGCCGGGGCTCGATGTCGGTCGACGCCATCAGCTCTTGGGCATCAGAACGGTGTCGACGATGTACACGGTGGCGTTGGCGGTCGAGACATTCCCGCAGACGACCATCGAGGTGCCGTTGACGGTGAACGACGAGCCACCGCCGGTCACCTCGAGGTCGTCGCCCTGCATCGTCTTGTGGGTACCCGCCAGGGTGTCCGGCGACAACTGGGTCGGCACCACGTGGTAGGTCAGGACCTTCTTGAGCATGGCGTCGTCGGCCAGGACCTTGTCCAGGTCCGCCTTCGGGATCTTGGCGAACGCGTCGTTGGTCGGTGCGAACACCGTGACGCCCTGCGCGCCGTTGAGCGAGTCGACCAGGTTGGCCTTCTTCACGGCCGTCACCAGCGTCGACAGCAGCGGGTTGCCGGACGCGGCGGTGGCCACCGGCACCTTCGCCATCGCCTCGAAACTACCCGGGTTGGACGCATCGGTCGGCACGGCAGCGCATCCCGAGCCGAACTGGCCCGACATCATCATCGACGGCGAAGCCGATGCCATCGGCGCGCTGGCCGACATGCTCGGCGCGCCGCCGGCACTGTCCCCGCTGTCGGTACCGCCGCAGGCGGACAGGGCCAGCACAGCGATCACGCCAACCGAGGCAAACAGGCGCCGCTTCATATGAACTCCTCAGATGCTTGTACTTCACTGCTGTTGTCATGAGGCATTCGAGGCCGACCTCGATGCGGATGGCCGCTACGTGGAGCGAATTCGGCGCGGCACGGTGCAGCGGCGGAGCACTCGGGCAGGCCATAAGATCCACCGGCATGGTCCGCACCACGCCTCCGCGTCCTCTGGACATCGCCGCAGTCTTTCCCGAACTGCGGGACCATTCCGCCACGGCCACCCGCCTGCATCCCCGACCCGGCGCTCCGACCGTCCGGGACAGCTCGGTCGGTGGGCCGCTGCTGTGGCCGGCCGACGAGGTATGGCCGGTCTGCGACGACGTCGGGGCGCACGAGCCGTGGAACCTCACGACCCCGGCCGCCCTGCGCCGCAGGTGGGAGATCCTCGCGACCGCAGAAACCCGGGAGCCGTTACCGGGTGGGGACTTCTTGACCGTGCAGGAGCGGGCGGAACTCGACGCGGCCGACGCTCTCGACCTGGACGACCTGATCGAGGAACCCATCCCGTTGGTCCCGGTGGCGCAGTTGTACCGACGAGACATCCCGGACTACGCCGGTCCGGGCGGCACCGACCTGCTACAGGTGCTGTGGTGCCCCGTGGACCACTCGGACCGGCACTACAGCCCGCGCGTCTTTCTCCACTGGCGCGACAGTTCAACCGTCGGCCCACTGCTCGACGCGCCTCCCGAGCCACCGGTGATCAGCGACATGTACCTGCCGATTCCGTGCCTGGTGCACCCCGAGCAGGTCCGCGAGTACCAGTACGCCGATCTGCTCCCCGATGACCTACGCGACCGGCTCGACGAGTGGGATGACGACGAGGACGAGAGCCGTCCCCACTATCAGAGCGACCTGTCGCTGGCGCCGGGATGGAAGGTCGGCGGGTACGCGAACTGGTCACTGACCGATCCGTACCCGATGGACTGTGCCGCCTGCGGCGCCACGATGAGGTTGATCTTCACCGTGGATTCGGGTGACTGGAACGGCATGCATTGCAGCTGGCGCCCGTCCGAGGAGGACCCGACGGCGTCCCCCGACGTCGTCGGCGTGCAGATCGGGCGCGGCTACTCGCTGTACACCTTCCGCTGCCCCGAGTCATTCGACCATCCCCCGGCCACCGCGATGCAGTGACCCCGGTTGACGTCCGCCGGTCAGGCTGGCGGATCATCTCGAAAGAGGTGCTCTTTCACACCAGTCCTCCAGCGGGTCGCAACGAGTTCAGGCCGAGGGCGGGTCGGCGGAGGAACCCAGCCGTGTTGTCTGGAGTCGGGCGCAGGGCTGTCCCAGTCGGCGGTCAGCGGGAACGGATCAGCGTCGCGGCCCGGCTCATCGGCACATGACTCCCGGACAACCATTGCCGGGTAGAAGCGGGTCTCCTGAGCCACCCTGCAGTCGTCCGTCCGCGAGGCGACCAGGGCACCGCAGTCCTCGCACGCCACCGAGGGGGTCCACCCCACCATCGACCAGCAGCCCGTGCTGACAAGGTCATGGACGATCCGCGTCCCACGTACGTCACCGGGTGAGAGGACGAAGGTACCGACAACCTGATCACGGCCATACGCGGCTTCGTCGACCGCATAGGTACCGGGCTCCAGCAGCGGCGGATTGACGTGATGACAATCCAGGAGCGACCAGTGCGGTCCCGCCGGCAGCTCCACCATCCGGACCGGGACGCTCAGCGTGTTCCCGCAGCCCGCACACCGAAAGCCCTCCACCGCCACAGTCTGACATTCCGTCTCTGCTCCACCTGGTCGTCACCGGCCTCCCGCCCCGAGTGCCGCCCGCCACCTACGCGATTGAGCAGGTCACGGGCTGGGTAGTGCCCGTCCTCGCAGAAGATCGATCGGCGGCCGTCCCCGGTCAGCTGGGCGGAAGGGGTACCAACGGTGCGGACGTGGGGACGCGACGCCGTCGCACGCTTGCGCGGCGACGGAATGACCGTGTTCGAGCTGACCGCCGCCGCGGTGGTCGCCTGGATCGTGGCGGCGGTGGTGATCCGTCACCCGGACCCGTTCTACGCTCCGACCGCCGCGCTCGTCGTACTCGGTGAGTCGCGCGGGCGACGGCTGCGGCAGACCGTCGAGATCCTGCTCGCCGTGGCCGCCGCCGTGCTCGTCGCGGAACTACTGGTGTACGCGCTGGGCCCGGGCACCGGCACGGTCCTGCTGGTGCTGCTGCTCACCACCACGACGCTGGTGGTGATCGGGGCGCGCCGTGCCCTGGTCGTACAGGCCACCGTCTCGGCCATGTACCTGGTCGTGGTCGCCGCGCCGCACGGCACGCTGATGCCGTTCCGCTTCGTCGACGCGCTCATCGGCGGCGCGGTGGCGTTGGCCGCCAGCCAGCTGATGGCCGCCCGCGACCCGCTGGCACCGCTCGTGGCGCAGGCCCGGCGCAGCTACACCGACCTGGCCGACCTGCTCGACGAGGTCAGCGCGGCGTTGCAGGGCTGCGACGAGGACGCCGCCCGCACCGCACTGGACCAGGCCCGGCAGGTGGACGACTGTGTCGCCCAGCTACAGACGGCCGTGCTCGCCACCGGTGAAACGTTGCGGCTGGGACTGCGCCGCCGGCATCTGGGCAAGCTCGCCGACGTGGAAGCGACGGTGCGGCAGCTCGACTACGCCGCCCGCAACATCCGGGTGCTGGCCCGGGCCGGGGTGACCCTGACCCGCCGGCACACCGCCACCCCGTCGGAGCTGGCCGCCGCGATCGGCGCGCTGACCGCCGCCGTACGGTCGGCCGGGGAGGCGCTGGCCAGCGACCTGAGCGGTGCCGACGCCGAGCGGCACGCGCAGCGGGCCGACGCGGCGGCCCTGGAGGCGGTCCGGATCGCCGCCGGCCTGCTGCGGTCCGATCCGCCGCTGCCGGTCACCATGATCGTCGGGCAGATCCGGGCGACCGCCATCGACCTGCTGCGCGGCGTCGGCCACGACGACGTGACGGTGCTGGACCGGGTGGACGAGGCGCTCGGTCTGAGCCGGGCGTGACGGCCGGTCAGTCGACGGTGCCGACGAGGCGCGAGGCGTCCGGCCAGCTCATCCGGTACGTGCCGGGAACTCCGTTGAGGAGGGAGGGGTTGCCGCGAGGAGCGGCGGCGAAGCCCGTCTCCACCCGGACGCCGCCGCGGGCCCGGTAGAACGTCTGTGCGCGGGTGTTCTGTTGGAGCACCCACAGGTACAGCGCGGAAGAGCCGGCATTGGCGAGGACCGCTCGGGCGGCGTAGGCCATCAGTTCGGTGCCGATGCCCGAGCGGTGTGCCGAGTGGTCGACGTGGAGGTTGTCGATGAGGCTTCCCCAACGCGGGTCCGGGTCGAAGACCACGTGCACGAAGCCCGCCAGGCGACCGCCACGCTCCGCGATGATCGTGGCGGTGCCGCTGGGCGAGGCAAGCCGCGCCGACCACACTGCGGTGCGCTCGCTGAGCAGGTCGCCGTCGAGATAGATGTCGGCGTAGGCGCCCCGATAGTGTCGCCGCCAACTGTCGGCGTGCAGCGCGGCGATGCGGCTGGCGTCGCCGCGTCCGGCAGGGCTGAAGATGACGGGGTCGGCAGGAGCGACGGACTGGGACGCGGAGGAATCGAGCACAGCGACAGGCTCCTCAACTGGCGGTCTGCCTGCTGGCCTCGGCGGCGACGAGCAGGTAGTCCAATCGAATGGACAGCTCTTCCGCCGCGCAGGTGGCGTGTTTGTGGACGAGTGCGTGGATGTCACCGAGGAGGGCGCTCCACCGGTTCTCGGCGTGGAGCCGGGGACGTTCGGCGACGAGATGACCGGCCGTGTTCACCAGGAAGGTGGCTGCGGTCCCCGCATCCGGGAAACGGAGTCGTAGCTGTCGGGGCTCTGCTGTCACCAGGCTCAGTTCGGCGGAGGCGAGCAGACCGGCGACGGCATCGGCATCTCCCCATCGGCTCGGTGCGTGCCCGCCGGCCGGCGGCGGCGGGAGGTACGCGGCGGTGGCCTGTCCCAGGGCGGGCATGAAGCTGCCGGGCATCCAGGCGGTGAGCACCACTCGGCCTCCTGGCGCGCACACTCTGGCCAACTCGGTGGCCGCCGCGGCCTGGTCGCCGGCGTACATCACACCGAAGACCGACAGCACCACGTCGGCGGATCCGTCGGCCACCGGCAGGCGGGTCGCCTCGCCCAGCAACCACTCGACCTCCACCGAACTCTCGCTCGCCTGGGACCGGGCCAGATCCAGCAGCGCGGGTTCGAAGTCCACGCCCGTCACCCGGGCGCCACACAGCGCGGCGAGCAGCGCCGCGTTGCCCGTACCGGTCGCCACATCGAGCACCTGGTCACCGGCCCGGATGTTCGCGCCCGCGACCGCCGCCACGGCCGCCGGCAGCAGCCGTCGCGCCATGGCCGGGTAGTCACCCTCGGCCCACGTCGTCATCGTCGTCCCTGCCTTCCGGCGTCGGCGTACGGTCCGGCTCGTGGCGCTGCGCCACGTCGCTCTCGCTGCTCATCAGAGCCCGCGAACCCAGGCGTGGACCACGTTTCGCAGCCTAGTTCGAACGTGCTCGATACCCGTACGGATTAACCGGCCCGCGTACCGGTCCATGACCGCTCACCTCGCCCGGTCAGTCCAACGCCGACGGCACCGACTTCACCGGGCCACCCACGCCCTTCCAACACCGTTCGACAATCGAGTTGATCGCAGTCGTATCCGACTTGGCGAGACATCGTCGATGCAGGATGATTCCCTTTCGACCCGGTGACCCGAAGAAGTAGGCAACCGGCGTGACACGTACCTCCGTCATGTCCGCCCAGCCAATTCGGCGCCGTGTCGCCACAGTCTCGATCTCGACACCCTGGTCAGAGACCCGGAAGGTGACCGGCTTGTACGCCCAATCGGGGAACCGCCGAACTATCAGTTCGATACGCCACCAGTGATAGGTCAAGGCGGCCACGACGCCGAGCAGGATGATGGTTGCCACGACCAACTGCTCGGT
Source organism: Micromonospora sp. bgisy143 (assembly GCF_057708145.1). NCBI lineage: Bacteria > Bacillati > Actinomycetota > Actinomycetes > Micromonosporales > Micromonosporaceae > Micromonospora > Micromonospora sp. bgisy143. Next base: position 99,623 of record NZ_JBYIRN010000011.1, on the reverse strand, counting down.
GCAGAGGGCGATCCCGCCAACGAGCGCCGCGACCATTCCCCCCATGCCGACCCAGCGGATCTCGCGACCATAGACCGCGCGCGTCGTACCGCGAAGGTCCCGTCGGGTACGGAGAATCGTCACCTCGACGGCGTCCTGCTCGGGGTCCTGCACGCGGAGAGCATGGCAAGAATCGCGACGGAGCGTCAAGATCCTTTGACCGTGCTGGCCACCTTGCTGAGGACCACGCCGACGTCGCCGGACCGGATCATCTCCCCCAGGGCGGCCACCATCGCCTCGACGCCGGCTCTGGGAATGATGACCAGGTCGGAGCACCAGAAGTAGCTTCCGCCGCCGGCCTCCCCGGTCTCCGCCCATCTGTGCAGGACCCGGCCGATCTCGGCCGCCGTCATGAAGGTCGCGTAGTGCCGGCTGCCGTCAGCCAGGGAGACGTGAGCATCGATGTTGTCGGCGGTGGCAGGATCGTCGTTCTCGCCAGGCATGAAGCGGACATGAGCGCCCTCGACCGTGCGGTCCCAATCCACCGTCTGACTCACGGCGAGCATCATCGCAGCATCGGACCAACTGCGGACGAGTGCTGCGCCGCGCGGCGACTCAGCTGGGTCGCTGACGTACCGCAGCGATCTCGGCGTGGTGGTCGACCGCCCAGGCGGCCAACGCGGAGAGCGGCTCCAGAAAGCTGACGCCGAGCGGCGTCAGCCGGTACTCGACGCTCGGCGGCAACGTCGGAAACACTTCTCGTTCAACGAGGCCGTCGCTCTCCAGCGAACGCAACGTTCGGGTGAGCATGCGCGGGCTGATGCCCTCCACGGCCCGATGCAACTCGTTGAAGCGGTACGGCTGCCGGCCGAGCAGGGTGACCAGCAACAGCGTCCATTTGTCGCTCACCCGGCGCAGCACATCGGTGACCGGACAACGCTCGTACTCGCCGACCGGAATGGGCGTCGGTAAGCGATGGTCAGGCAGTGCGGCGCTCACACCGATGTTACTAACGGACATGAAAATGCCTTCTTTCGCCTCCGTCGGCTGGCCGCTCAGGATGAGCACGTCGATGAACAACGATAGTGGGGGACGATATGGGCGTCGTGATCGTCAGTGGCGGGACGAACGGAATGGGTCGCGCGTTCAGTCTGGAGCGGGCCGAACGCGGCGACCACGTCCTGGTGCTCGGCCGCAACCGTGAGCGCGGCGAAGCCCTGGCCGGGGGCCTGATCACCTTCCGCCGTGTCGATCTGTCCAGCATGGCCGAGACGCGGCACGTCATCGAGCACATCCTTGCCGAGTACGAGGTCGTCGACGCGCTGGCGCTGTTCGCCAATGCGGTGGCGCCGCGACGCGTCGTGACAGCTGAAGGTTTGGAGCGCACGTTCGCGCTGTACTACCTCAGTCGATATCTGCTCAGCTTTGGCCTGCGTCCGGCCCTGGACCGGGCTACCGCACCGGTGATCGTGAACGTCGCCGGTGTCGGCGTCACCAAAGGTCGGGTGCACTGGGCCGACCCGCAGCTGGCGTCGGGCTATTCAGCCATCACCGCGCAACTGCAGGCCGGTCGCGCCAACGATCTGCTCGGCGTGGGCTTCGGCCAACGGTCCGGCAGCCGCGCCCGATACGTGCTCTACCACCCCGGCTTCACCAAGAGCGGCGATCGAAGCTCACTCCCTCTGGTGGTCCGCGGGCTGCTCGCGGTGGCGGCGGTGGCGGCCCGACCTGTCGCAGACGCGGTGGCCCCGATTCACCAGTTCCTGGAAACGCCGCCGGCCGCGCCGGTGACCGCGGTGGACCGGGACAAGCGACTTCCGGCCGACTTCCCGACCCTCGATCCCCGCGACGCCGAGCGGTTGATGGACCTCACGGAGAAGCTTCTGAACTGAGGCTTCTCCTCTCTGATCGTCAGGGCGAAACATACAAGATCAGCAAGATGCGCGGGGGGCCGCTCGATCCTGCCCGAGCCCCCAACCCCGACCTCTTCGGCTGGCGTAACGGCCGGAGACCTCCAAAAGCGGGTCGAACGATCGCCGCTTCGCGCTCGGGCGACAATCGCCACATGCTCACCTACGTCCGCTGGTACTGGTCGGACGGCGCCCGCTGGAACTATGCGGAACTGGACGCCGATGGGTGGGCGCTACGCCACGTTGAGGTGCGCGCATCAGACGGGGTCTTCGTCGCGGCGGCGTCGCTCGCAGAGGTGCTCATCGCTCGCGACTCAGGGACCGTGGGCGCGGTAGGCGCGTACGAACAGCGGTACGGGGTGGTACCGGAGGCCCCGTTCCCGCTACCCGTCGCCACCGCGGTGGAACCCGGGTTGGAAAACATCTCCCCCGGAGAGTTCGAGCGCCTGTGGCGGAATGCTCGTCGGCAACTGGAACGGCAGACCGGCGCCTGACTCGGCTTCGGTCAGCCACTCCGCACCCGCTGCTCCGCGTCGCGCAGCACCCGATGCGAGGAGCCCGTCGGGGTCGTACCCCTACTTCGACCCGAAAGCGGTGGCGGTCATGAGGAGGTAACCGACGCCAGACATCGGAACCGCGTACGCCAGGGCGAGTGCCCGGTCCGGCCAGGTCCGCGCCACGGCCAGGGGACTCAGGACAGCCAGGACAACCAGGACAACCAGGACGAGTACGTACTGGACGAGGTCTGCGGTGTCGTAGCTTGGCTGGCCGATCCTCGCCACCTGCAGGATCGCTTCGGCGAGCAGGACCGCCGCCGCCAACCCGAGGGCCGGTCGCCGGAATCGCCCGGGTCGGCGAGCCACCACACCCCCGAATCCGAACGCGATTCCAGCGACCGCTCCCAACACCATCCACTGCCCCGCGTTGACGTCCCAGGCGTTGGACCAGTCGTCGTGCTGGATCAGCGCTGCGGCGATGTAGTAGCTGGGCACGGCGATGAGCAGCATGACGACCGCCGCGGCGATGGCCCGGCCCGCCGGCCCTCGGAGGAAGAACGCGAGCAGGTACGCCGCCACCGCCCAGACCGCGATCGAATTGCCGAGGCCGCCGAAGGGCGCCGGCACGAATTTGATCCAGACGAAGTCGAGGAATCCGAGTAGCAGACCCGCGACCGGTGCGATGACGGAGGCCCGTCGGGTGATCGACATAATGAGGAAGCGTAGGAAGCCCGCAGGGACCTGCCATCGGGCTCGGGACAGAGCCGTGGGCGCGCCAACCGGCCAAAAGGCGTAGGCCGATCTGGCGGACCGGCACACGGGCGTTCCGGGGCGCACGGTCCGCCGCCACGCTGCGGAGGTCCCGGCCGCATGTGTCTACCGGCCGGCTCGCAGCTCGCCAAGGATCCGTACGACCTCGGCGCGGACCTGTGCTGGGCAGCCCCAGTAGTCGTAGATGCCACCGCGGTCGCCGTTGTGACCACAGATGACGAACACCCCGGTACCGACGCGGCGCTTCAACTCGCTGGCGAGCCACCCGACGAACCCGCTGTTGTCCAGTCCGGGCGGGAAGTGGAACGAGAACACCGTGAAGCGCTCACCGTCGGTCGCGCCGCCCGGCGCGAGCCAGGACCACCGATCCTCATCGCGCACGACGGCCAGCAGGTCAACCGTCAGGGCCGGTGGCTGAGTGAGCGGGGCCTCGTGGAACGACCACTCACCGTCGAGGACGACCAGTTCCGCGGCCGCGATGACGTGTCGCAGCCGCTGCGCGGTCTCGTCACGGGACTCCTGGCTGATGCTGACCACGCAACGATCTTGCCCCATGACCACAGCCAACGCAGTCGCCCTCGACACACCGCTGCTGGCCGGGCGTGAATCAGGGTTGGGCCGTGCCCTCGACGGTGCTGCTTGTCTGCGGACGGAGTGCGGTCAACAGGCGGTCGAGTTGACCCCATGCCCGCGCGCTGGCGACGTGGTCGATGTAGTCCCGGGACTCGATGATGAGCCCATTGCGGATACGCATCACGAAGACGCATGGCACGGTGAAGGCCTCACCTGTCTCGGCGACCACCCCCTGATAGGCGAACTCGGCGACGATCACCTCCGGGTCCGCGGTCTCATGAATCCTCACGTCGACCGGCTTACGGTTCAACGTTCGGCCGACCGGCGGCGCCGCGGTGAAGTGCGCGTGCAGTTCACTGCGGCTGTGCAGCGGTGGAGGGCTGAGCGGGTGAAACGGATGCGTGACATGAGTTTGTTCGCCGTACAGGTCGGCCAAGTCTTCGTACGGACCGTCACAGACACCGTTCACCAGTCGGAGGAAAGTTTCGCGTGGACTACTCATGCCGAGCTTCCTTCGAATCGGTAGATGTCACGTGTGCCATGCCGAGGGCTACATTCGGGGACGACCCGTACCCCAGCGACGGCACCCTACCGACCTCAGCCCCGATGCGATTGCCCCGAAGCCCGCCCGGTCCGGCCCGGAAGCCGCCGCCGGCCGTCAGGCCCAGGCCGGTGCGGACCGCCCGGACCGCCGTAATCAGGCCCGGTCGCCGCAGGCGATGGACGCGGAGGCACGTCCTCGTCGACGGTCTGCCCGTTGAGTGCGGCGGCTCACCGACGTCTAGAGCGTCGCGCTCGACGCCAGACGGAGCTATGCCGGCTCGCGCACGCCGCCGGCGTTGCCACCATCGTCCGGCGACGGTTCGATCGGGGCTTCCGGCAATTCGTCCGGCGTGTCAGGCAGAAGGACGCCCGGGTCGTCGGGCACCGGCTCACCCGGGTCGATGGGCGGGTACTCTTCGGGGTCGAGATCCGGTCCAGTCATCAGGCGAGTATCCGTCGTCTTTCGCACTGCCGCTCGTCGGGCGCTAGCCAGTGATCGCCTCGCGCTGGATCTGCGCGAATTCAGCGGCCATCGCGGCGGCCAGGGCCTGCGCGGCAGACAGCGGACGAACCATGACCGTGAACTCATCGATCAAGCCGCTGGCGTTCAGATGCAGGAAGTCACAGCCCTCGACAGTGACGTCACCTATTCGCGCCTGGAACACCAGCGCGTGATCGCGACCGCCCTCGCCGCTCAACTCGCGGACGTACCGGAAGTCCTCGAACACCCGCAACACACCCCGCAGGATCGCCGCCGTGATCGCCTTGCCCACATAGGGCTTGAACGCCACCGGGCTGCGGAACACCACGTCGTCGGCGAGGGTCGCCGCAACGGCATCGAGGTCGCCCGCTTCAACCGCCGCCCGAAAGTCGATCACCGCCCAAGCGTACGGGCAGCCCGGCACTCGAACCGTTGCAGGTGGAAGACGCTGCTGGCGATGTCCGGCATGCTGTGGGCATGACCGAGGAACCGGAAGATCGTTCCGCCCCAGCCAGCGACAGGGTGGTCGCTGCATCGCCAGTGATCTCTGTGATGGTGATCGTCCCCGACGCGGACGCCGCAGTCGCCTGGTACCGGACGGCACTTGGCGCGACGGAGCTGTGGAACCTTGGTGGCGTGGCCGGCCTCGAGATCGGCGGCGCTCCCTTCCTCCTCCACCAGGTCAATCCCGAGAACCCTACCGAGACCAGCCCCGACCGAGTAGGAATCACGAGCACCCGCATCGAGGTGTTCATCGATGACCCCGACACCTTCATCGAGCGCGCCGTCGCGGCTGGCGCAGTCGCCGGAGCGGCGATGGAGGATCACCGCGTGCCCTGGGGGACGCACCGCCAAGGTGGGTTCGTGGACCCGTTCGGTCACAACTGGTCCGTGGGCGACACGTCACCTCTCGGCCCGTTCCCACGTTGATCGGGTGCTCTACAACGGGCACACCCCTCGCACCTGCGTCACCCTGGGGCCCCGGCCACTACCGGTGGCCTTCCCACGGCGAACCGTGGTGGGCAAGGATTGACTCCATGGCGACATCGGAGCCGTCTTCCGCTCCAGACGAGACGACGCACCCCAGCGATGTTTCTCCATCGATCAGCCGGGTCGCGTCAAGTGTCGGCCTGGCACCCGGGCGCACATTGACCGGGAGTTGGAGGCGGATCTGGCGACGTCAGCCGAACATGAGCTACGCGCCGGTCGACCTGAATTACGCGTTTGGTCTCGGCTTGGCGTGTCTCATCGCCGGGGCGATTATCGGTACGCTCCTGGTACTGCTGGAGCCTTCGAACCCGCCGGTCATCGTGCTCCTGTTGACTGTGTCGCCCTACCTCCACGTGCACGTCGAGGGAGTACGGCATCGATGGTGGGCTCTCGGCGCCGGCGCAATCGCAGGGGTGCTGGCCGGATTCGGGATCGACACGCTGCTCCGGTCTGGTGTCGGGGCGGACTGGGGGGCCGTGATCGGCCTTCTCGCCGGAGGCTGGCTCGGCGTCATGACACACGCGGCGGTAACCCATCTGCCAACCCGACGGACGCAACGACCCCTGCCATAACAGCAGACCCGTCGACCGGGAAGAAAGGGCCCACGAGGCGTGGCTGGAGGTGGCCGCATGAGCCGAGACCTCACCCCGCGCTGCCACTCCCCCGCCGCGGTCGCCGTCCTGCTCAACTTCGGGATTTCCAAGGTCAAGATGAAGATCGCCATCGGCGAGCCGCGCTCCACCAAGGACGGCAAGCACCGCCGCAGTCGCCTTGCGCGAAGGCACGCCCGCTTCGCCGTGACGATGGAGATCTAGACGCAGGTATTCAACGAGGCGACCAGAGCCGCACCCCACGCCTCGGTGACTCTCTCGGCCAGTGACGAAACTGCGGTACTCAGCTGCTCTACGACAGCGGAAAGGCCACCTCCCGAATCCGGGAAGCGGCCTTTGACCTGCGCAACTGAGAGTGGGCGATGCTGGTATCGAACCAGCGACCTCTTCGGTGTGAACGAAGCGCTCTCCCACTGAGCTAATCGCCCTCAGCGCCGTTGACTCTACCCGATCGTGGAACCAGACCAAAAATCCGGGGTCAGCGCGCCGCGAGGTACTGCCTCGCCTCGGCCACCACGTCGATGCCGAGGCTGAGCTTGAGGGAGAGCCAGACCACCGCGCCGACGAAGACCAGGCCGACGGCGCCGAGGACGAAGCGCAGCGGCAGTGACTGTTGTCTCACCCAGCGTGTCCAGCCGTGGACGTGCCGGCGGGTGAAACCGAGCAGTCGGCGGGCCCAGTGGAATTCGACGGCCCAGATGCCGAGGCCGGCGATGACGAGCAGCCAGCCGGGCCCGGGCAGCGGGATGAGGGCGATGCCGATGGTGACCACCAGCGCACCGGCGATCGCGATGAAGATCTTGAGGGCGATCCGGCCGGTGGGGTTGGCGCGGATCAGGTCGAGGGTGGTCGAGATCCGCTGCCGCCAGTGCGGACGACGCGGTGGTTCGCCGACGACGAGAACGCCACCGTGCCGGTCCGGCTCGGGCGTCGACCGTCCGGGTCGCTCGGGTTGCTCCATCGGCACGTCGTACCCCCGCTTTTCGGCTGCTCGGACCGCGACGTTCGGCGGGCCGGGCGCGGTCACCGGATCCACTGAGGATCGGTTCGTGACCATTTCACCCCCCAGTGTCGCTCGGGCCCGTCACTGCAACGGCCGACTGGACGTTACCGGAGTAAGTCGACGACTGAGCCACCCGACACCGGGCGGAATCACGCACTGGGCAGAACCGGAAATCCTACATGAATGTTCACATTCACGAGGCGCTTCCGTCCCCCTTCCCACCACTGGGTGAAGTCAGCGTATGGCGGAGCGTAGCCAGGAGTAGCACCTGAGTATGGGAAAAGCGGGACACGCGCGTTCCGCAGCGGTGCCGGGGGGAGAACGTCCATGAGTGTCATCCGACCGACGACCGTAGAGGTCGAGACGTCGCTAAGGCTCGTCGCGCCTGACGCCACCGCCTTGCCGGTGCGTGCCAGTCTGCGTTACGACCCTGCTGACCCGTATGCGGTCCATGTCCTGTTCCATGCCGAATCAGCCGGCGGTGAAGCGGTGAGCTGGTCGTTCGCCCGCGAACTGCTGGTCACCGGCCTGGACGAACCGGCCGGCATCGGGGATGTGCGGGTCTGGCCCTGGGCCACCCCGCGCGGCGACTTCGTCGCGCTGGCCCTCTCGTCACCGGACGGCAACGCCCTCTTCGAGGTGCCGCGCAGCGTCCTGGTGCGATTCCTTCGACGGACGTACGTCGTCGTCCCGCGCGGCCGCGAGGCCGAGCACCTGGACGTCGACACGGCGGTGAACCGGCTGCTCGCCGGCCGCTGAGCAACGAGCAACCCGGGGCCGCGCGGATCTGCCGAGTCCGCGCGGCCCCGGCACACCCAGGGGGTACGACCACAGCCCGACCCGGGTTGGCCGGTGCTCAGCCGTGCGTGGTGATGCCGCCGTCGACGGGGATGACCGCGCCGGTCAGATACGCGCCGGCCCGCGACGACAGGTAGATGGCGGTGCCGGCCATGTCCTCGGGGCGGCCGATGCGGCCCAGCGGCACCTGCTGCTCGATGGCGGCGCGGCTGGCCGGGTCGTCGAGGGCGAACGCCATCATCTTGCTCTCGAACGGGCCGGGCGCGATCGCGTTGACGGTGATCTGCTCACCGGCGAGCTGGTGGGCGAGGCTGCGGGTGAGCATGTGCACGGCGGCCTTGGTGGCCGAGTACGCGTACACCTCCATGAACGGCACCCGGATGCCGTCGATGGACCCGATGTTGATCACGCGGGCCGGGTCGTCGGCGCTGGCGGCGGCGCGCAGCGCCGGCAGCAGCGCGGTGGTGAGCCGGAAGACGGCCTTGACGTTGACGCCCCAGAGCTTGTCGAACGCGGCCTCCGGGTAGCTCTCCAGGGGCGCGCCCCAGGTGGCGCCGGCGTTGTTGACCAGCACGTCGAGGTGGTCGACGCGCTCGCGCACGGCGGCGGCGAGGGCCTGCGCGCCGTCGTCGGCGCTCAGGTCGGCGGGGATGGCCTCGCACCGACCCTCGGTGGAGAGTTCCGCGGCGACCTTCTCGCAGACGTCCGCCTTGCGGGACGAGATGATCACGCGGGCGCCGGCCCGGACGAAGCCCTGGGCGATCATCAGTCCGATCCCCCGCGACCCGCCGGTGACCAGGACCGTCTTGCCTTCGACCGAGAACAGCTCCGTCATTGGAATCCCATCGCGAGTTGGCGTGGTCCGCCGGTCCGGGGGACGGCCGACGGGGTGCCGGGCGGACCGGGGGCCGGCCGGCGCTACCGCCGGGTAACGTAGCCCGGTCGTGCGGACCGCGACAAGCCTCGGCGTCATCGCGTAGCCAGGTCGGGATGCGGTGACCTGCGGTTCGGGCTACCGTCGCAGGCGATGGTCTCCACCGATCCCTCCCCCGCGCCATCGATCGGAACGGCATCACCCGTACCCGACGAGATCTCCACGTTCGCGCTGGCCGACCTGGCCGGTGACCCCGGCTGGCGGCGGCCGGTGCTCGTCGAACGGGAGCTGTTGATCCTCACCAGCCGCGGCCACGGCGACGCCGAGCTGGACTTCCACCTGCTGCCGTGCCGGCCCGGCACGCTGCTGCGGGTGCGCGCCGGTCAGGTGCTGCGCTGCGCCGGCCCCCGGTTCGACGCCACGGTGGTCGGCTGGACCACCGACGCCCTGGACGGCCTGGCCGTCGATGAGGACGCGGCGCCGACCTGGCGGCAGTTGGCCGGCGAGGACGAGGACGCGGTGATCAACGAGGTGAGCCAGCTGGCCGTCGACTGCCAACGACACGGCGACGGTCCGGCCGGCCGCGCGCTGCTGCGGCACCAGCTCGCCGTGCTGCTGCTGCGGTTGGCGCTGCCCGACGCGAACCGGCCCGGGCAGCGGAACGAGGCCGAGACGTTCCAGCGGTTCTGCCGGGAGGTGGAGCACGGCTACCAGGTGTCCCGGCGGGTCGAGGACTACGCCGCCGCGCTCGGGTGCTCGGTGCGTACCCTGACCCGGGCCTGCCTGGCCGTCACCGGTCGCAGCGCCAAGCAGGTCATCGACGAGCGGGTGGCGTTGCAGGCCGCCCGGCTGCTCGCGGCGAGCGACGAGCCGATCGCGCAGATCGGCCGGGGGCTCGGCTTCTCCGAGCCGACCAACTTCGGCCGGTTCTTCACCCGGGAGACCGGGGTCAGCCCGGGCGCGTTCCGGGCCACCCGCGACCAGCCGGCCGCCGGTCGGGTGGTCCGGCCCCGACCACCGGTCGAGCCGACCGGCGCCAACGGCGGACGGTTCCGCGCCGCCGCTGAACCCGGTGGCCCGGGCGGCCCCAGCGGACGGGCATGATGACGGGGTGCAGATCTCCGCGCGCGGCGACTACGCGGTACGGGCGGCGCTGAGCCTCGCGACCGCGTACCCCTCGCTGCTGTCCACCCAGGCCATCGCCGCGGAGCAGGACATGCCCCGCAAATTCCTGGAGGCGGTCCTGGCGGATCTGCGCCGAGCCGGGATCGTCCGCGCCCAGCGGGGCGCCGAGGGCGGTTACACCCTGGCCCGGCCGCCGCGCGAGGTGACCGTCGGCGCGGTGCTGCGCGCGGTGGAGGGCCCGCTCGCGGGCGTACGCGGCCTGCGCCCGGAGGAGACCCGCTACGAGGGCTCGGCGGAGAACCTGCCCGGCCTGTGGGTGGCGGTGCGGGCCGCGGTGCGGCGGGTGGTCGACGAGGTGAGCCTCGCCGAGATCGTCAGCGGTCGGCTGCCCGCGCACGTCCGCAAGCTCACCGCGCTGCCGGACGCGTGGGAGCCGCGCTGACGCCTCACAGGGTGCGCACCACCTCCTCGGTGCGGAGCCGGGGCAGCCGGTCGCGCCAGGCGTCCGGACCGGGGCGGCCGACGTTCAGCAACAACAGCGCCTCGTGCCGACCGTCCGGAAAGAACTCCCGGGTCACCCCGGCGGCGTCGAACCCCGCCATCGGGCCGGCCGCCAGCCCCGCCGCGCGTACCCCCAGCAGCAGGTAGCCGATCTGGAGGATAGCGCTGAACCGGGCCTGCTCCGCGCGGGCCGTCCGGTCGGACAGCCACTCCCGGGCCTGCGGCCGGTGCGGGTACAGCTCGGGGAGCCGTTGGTGAAAGTCCAGGTCGGCGGCGAGCACCGCCACCAGCGGCGCGGTGGCCGTCTTCGCCCGGTTACCCGACGACACGTACGGCAGCAGCCGGGCCCGGGCCTGCGACGAGCGCAGCAGCAGCACCCGCAGCGGCTGGCCGTTGTACGCGGTCGGCCCGTACCGGATGAGGTCGTGGATCGCGGCCACCTGGGCGTCGGTGACCGGCTCGTCGGTGAACGTGTCGGCGGTACGGGCCGCCCGGAACAGCAGGTCCTGGGCGGCCCGGTCCAACGCGAGCAGGTCGGCCGCGACGGGCGCGCTCACGTCCGGGCCGGGGTGGTGTAGCCGCCCCGGTGGTGCACCAGCGGCGGCCCGTCGTCGCCGTCGCCCAGGGCGAGCGGTTCGGCGATCACCAGGGTGTGGTCGCCGGCCGGGATGCGGTGCACCACCCGACAGAGCAGCCGGCCCAGCACCCCGGTCAACAGTGGCACCCCGAACGGCCCGGCCGTCCAGTCCGGGTAGGCGGCGAACCGGTCGATGCCGCTGGTCGCGAAGACCGTGGCCGCCTCCCGCTGCCCTGCGGCCAGCAGGTGGACCGCGACGTGTTCGGCGCGGGCCAGCACCGGCCAGCTCGACGACGCCGTGCCGAGGCAGAACGAGACGAGCGGCGGATCGAGGGAGACGGAGGTGAACGAGGTGGCGGTGAAACCGGCTCGGATCGGTTGGCCGACCGCGCCCGGGCGGGCCCGGCCGGTGGTCCGGGCCACCGCGGTCACCACCGTGACGCTGGCGGCCTGCCGGCGCAGCAACGCGCGGAACAGGTCCCGGTCCACGGGTCGCAGCGCGGTCGCGTCCGTCGCCGGGCGCTCCACGGTGGTCATGCCGGCACCAGGGCCGGCGCGGCGTGAGCGATGAGGAGGTTCTCGTCCCGCGGCAACATGAACCCATGCTGCCGACGGCACGAGCGGCCGGTCAACGGTCTTCCAGAAGATGAGACTTGCATCGCCGACGATGTTACGGATCAGCTCTAGCTGCATTTATCGCAGCGCAACACCTACCTGATGGATAGGGGTTTGCGCGTCGTGGCGGCACACCGTCCAACCGGGACGACGAGGGGGTTTCGGAATTCGCCCGTTCGGGAATGTTCGATCCCGACACGGCAGGGAACGGTGACGAGGGGAGAGCTCCGATGGGCCTCATGTTTCGCAAGCGCAAGAAGTACGGTCCGATCATCCTGAACTTCACCGAGAACGGCTTCTCCTCGTGGAGCATCAAGATCGGACGCTGGTCCTGGAACTCGAAGGCCCGCGCACACCGCGTCGACCTGCCGGGGCCACTGTCCTGGAAGCAGGACAAGGCCCGGTCGTAACGACCCGGGAGTCGAGCGGGGCGCCGGTGATGCACCGGCCCCCCGCTCGGCGTCTGCCCCCATACCGCGTCGATCTTGCACTTTCGGTTGCCGTTACGCGCTGAAATGCCCCTTGTGTCGCCACAGAAAGTGCAAGATCGCGGGGGTGTCAGGGGGTGGGGGTGATGAGCTCGTCGCCGGCCAGGCGGCCGGACTCGCGTTGGCGGGTTGCTTTGCCCTCGTGCAGCAGGGTCGCCAGGGCCTGGTTGGCGTCGGTGGCGCGGTAGACGGTGGCGGTGAGGGTGTGCCGGCGCAGCTCGGTGACCGGGCACGGCCCACCTCGGCGCAGTTCGGCCAGCAACTCGCGGGCCAGCGGCTCGCGGTCCGGCTCGTCGGCCACGTCGACGGGTGCGCCCGTCGGGTCGGCGGGGTCGCGGTAACCCACCCCGAGATCCGCGCCGACCGCCCAGAGGGCGTCCCGGACCGCCTCCAGACTCCGGTCCGACCGGCTCCCGAACGCGACCACGCCGACCACTCCCCCGTCCGCCGGCAGCACCGGCGTCACCTCGGCGACCAGCGGGAAGCCGGCCAGGCCGAGGGCCGGGCGGGCGCTGGTGGCGGCGCGCAGCAGCACCTCGCCGTGGCGACCGTTGGCGCAGGCCCGGAGCACCTCGGCGTGCGCCGGGCCGGACAGCTCGAGGAAACAGAACGACGGCGCCCCGGCCGCCGAGGCCGCCTTCAGCGCGACCGGCAGCCGGGCCGGACCGCCGGGCAGCAGATGCACGGTCACCTCGGGAGGCAACTCCGCCTCGACCGGCCCCAGCCGGGCGGGCAGGTCGGCGGCCTCGTCCGCCAGCACGAGGATGGTCACCTGCCGACCACGTACCTGTGCCGCGTGACCGGCGACCGCCCGCAGCGCCGCCTCCGCGCCACCCCCGTCCGCGCCGGCCCAGGCCAGCGCGACGGTCACCCGCCGGGAGCGGTGCAGGGCGGCGGGCAGCCAGGTCGCCAGGTGGCGGACCAGCAGCTCGCGGAGGAAGTCGGCGGTCCGGTCGGTTGGCACCGGTCCGTTCTACCCTATGGCCGTTCAGGCCGGGACGGAGATCCCCACACCGCCGCGCGTCTGCCCGCCGTAGCGCTGCCGCTCGGCGTTCAGGTCGAGCCGCGAGATCTGCTTGCGGGCCGCCAGCGCGGTGTCGTCGAGCAGGTCGGCCGGGACCAGCCACACCACCTCGAACTCCAGACCGTCCGGGTCCCTGCCGTAGAGGCTCTTGGTGGTGCCGTGGTCGGACGTGCCGACCAGGGCGTCGGCGGCGGCGAGCCGCTGGGCCGTGGCCGCCAGTTCGTCGAGCGTGTCGACCTCCCACGCCAGGTGGTAGAGCCCGACGGTGGTCCGGCCGGCGGTCGAGCGCCCGGCGGCCGCGCCGACCTCGAACAGGCCGAGGTCGTGGTCGTTGGTGGAGTCGGGGGCCTGGAGGAAGGTCGCGCCCCGGAAGCCGTCCGGGGTCATCTCGACCGGGGTGAAGCCCAGCACGTCGCGGTAGAAGGCGACGCTGCGGGTGAGGTCACTGACGTAGAGAACCGCGTGGTTGAGCCGATGAATACCCATGACCCCACCGTAGCGTCAATTTGTTGAGCGTTCAACCATCAGGAGTATGATGGTCGTCATGACCCGCTGGTTGAACCCCGACGAGCAGCGCACCTGGCGCGCGTTCCTCGCCTCCTCCCGGGCGCTGATGGACACGCTCGACCGCGAGCTGCAACGCGATGCCGGCATGCCGCACGCCTACTACGAGATCCTGGTCCGGCTCTCCGAGGCACCGGGCCGGCAACTGCGGATGAGCGAACTGGCCGACGCCGCAGGGTCGTCGCGCAGCCGGCTCTCGCACGCGGTGGCCCGCCTCGAGCAGGCCGGCTGGGTGCGCCGCGAGGACTGCCCCACCGACCGGCGCGGGCAGATCGCGGTGCTCACCGACGACGGTTTCGCCACCCTCGCCGCCGCCGCGCCCGGCCACGTCGAAGGGGTACGCCGGCACCTGTTCGACGCGTTGAGCCCTGCCCAGGTCGACCAGTTACGCCGGATCAGCGAGACGTTGGCCGAGCACCTGAGCAGATCCTGACCGATCGACACCGGCGCGGGTCTTGTACTTACCGTCGTCGGATGAGCACGATGGGGCGTGTCCTCCGGCTTCGACGAGTTGACTGACCAGGCGCACCACCTCGTGTCCGCTGGCGACATGGCGGGTGCGCAACGGCTGCTCTCCGACGCGCTCACCGACGCCGACCCCCGACCGGCCAACGCCACGCCGGAGTTGGCCGAGGCGGCCAGCCTGCAGGCGCGGGTGCTCGTGGCCCTCGGCGAGCCGCACTCCGCCCGCGGCTGGGCCGCCTTTGCGTACGCGGCCACCACCCGGTTGCACGGTCGCTCCGACCCCCGCACGGTGGCCGCCGCCGCGACCCTGGCCGCCGTGCTGCACCGGGTGGGCAGCCACTCCCGGGCCGCCCGGCTCTACCAGGACGTGATCATCGAGCTGACCGCGCAGGACGGCCCGGAGTCGCTGCGGGTGCTGGCCGCCCACGCCGACCTGGCCACCGTCGAGTACGCCCGCGGCCAGTGCACGGTGGCCCGCGACCGCCTCCAGGACGCCTGGGAGCTGCACCGCGAGGTGTACGGCGACGGCCACCCCAGCGGCATCAAGATGCTGGCCCGGCTCGGCTCCATGCAACGCGACTGCGGGCAGTTCGCCGAGGCGCACGACAACCTCGCGCTGGCCCGTGAACTGTGCCGGCAGCATCTGAGCGCCGACGACCCCCTCGCCCTCCAGGTGGCGGCGCTGGCCCGGGCGGCGGCCAACCCCGACCACGTCTGCGCCGACGACGACGCGTCCGCCGGCCGGGACGCCCCGGTGGTGCCGGCCGCGCGCACCCCACCGCAGCCCGACCCGCCACTCAAGGCCGCCTACCACCCGCCGGCCCCGGCGGACCCGGAGCCGGCTGGTCCCGCCGAGGGCCTGGCCGGCACCGGGGTCGCCAGCGGCGGTGCGGTGCCGAATCCACGGGTACCGGCCGACGAGCCGGACGGCTCCCCGGACTTCCGCTGGCCGCCGACCGACGACGCGGAGGGGTCGGCGGACGTCCGCTGGCCGCCCGCCGACGAACCGGACTTCCGCTGGCCGCCGGACCGGACGGACGAACCCGTCCCGCACCCCACCACCGCGCCGGTGCCCCCGTCGGTGGCCGGGTTCACCGGCGGCACCGAGGAGTCGTCCGGTGTGTACCGGCTGTACCGCCCCGGCGCGGCGTCCGAACCGGATCGACCGTCCGCGCCGCTGACGCCGTACACGCCGTCGCGGCTGCTGCCGGTGCCCGTGCACCGGGCGCCGACGCCGGCCCGCAACAAGCTGGTGCCGGTGCTGGTGGCCGGCGTGGTGGTGGTGCTGCTGGGCACGGCGGCGGTGATCGCCGGCGTGGCACGCGTCGGCGACGGCGACGACCCGAAGTCCGGACCGGCACCGAGCGCCGGCCCGAGCGGCACGACCGCGCCGCCGACCGCCGGCACCCCGGCCGCCGGCACGGCCCCGCCGGCAGCCGCGCCGGGCACCCCGCCCGGCACCGTGTCGCTGCGCGACAACCGCGACAACATCGCCCTGCGCTGGACGTACCCGGCCGGCGGCGAGGGACCGGTGGTCGTCTCCGCCGGCCGCGCCGGGCAGGAGAAGACCGCCATCGCCACGCTGCCCGCCGGCACCGACAGCTACATCGTGTACGCGCTGAACCGCACCAACGACTACTGCTTCACCGTCGCCGTCGTCTGGTCCACCGACACCGTGGCGAGCGCCGACCAGGTCTGCACCCGCCGCCGCTGACGTCGGCCGTGCTCACCCTCGGGCAACCGCCGGCGGTGGCTCGGGTCCGGTCGGCGTCGCCGGGAGCAGCAGGCGTACCCGCAGGCCGGATGGGCCGTCGGCGTCGGCGAGGGTGATGGTGCCGCCCGCCCGGCGGACCAGCTCCCGGACGATGGCGAGGCCGAGGCCGGCGCCGCCGTCCTCGCGGCCCCGACCGTCGTCCAGCCTGGTGAACCGGCCGAAGACACGACCCCGGTCGGCCGTCGGGATCCCCGGGCCGTCGTCGGTCACCGTCACCAGGTGGTACGCGGCGTCGTGCGGCTCGGCCGCGAGGACGACGCTGCCCCGCGCGTGCCGGACCGCGTTGTCGACGAGGTTGGCCAGCACCCGCCGTAGCTCGGCCTCGTTACCGGCCGTCCACAGCGGCCCGGGCGACGACACCACCCGCACCGGTGGTGCCGGGTACCGGGCGGCGACCTCGGTCACCAGCACCGCCAGGTCGACCGGGCCGGTCCCCCGCGCCGCCGGCATCTCGTCCAGGCGGGCCAGCAGCAGCAGGTCGTCGACCAGCCGGCTCAACCGCTCGGTGTCGGCGAGCAGGTTGGCGGTCACCGCCGTCCAGTCCGTCCGGTCCGCGAGCCGCTGGGCCACCTCCAACTCGGTACGGATGTTGGCCAGCGGGCTGCGCAGCTCGTGCGCGGCGTCCGAGACGAAGGCCCGCTGCCGGGCCCGGGCCGACTCCAACCGGTCCAGCATCCCGTTGAGGGTCACCGCCAGCCGGTGGATCTCGTCGGCGGAGGCGGGCACCGGAAGTCGACCGGCGCCGGCCCGACCGGTGATCTCCTCGGCACCCCGGCGCAGTGCCTCCACGGGGCGCAACGTCGCGCCGACCACCCGCCACGCCACCCCGGCCAGGACCACCACCAGCAGCGGGAACGCCACCAGCAGGATGGTCCGCACCACGTGCGTGCTCTGCCGCACGTCGGCCATCGAACGGGCGACCAGCACGGTGAGCGGATCGGCCGCCGTGCCGGCGGGTACGGCGACCACCCGGACCGGCCCGCGGAGCCCGACCCGCTCGGCGGGGACGTCCAGACGTTGCCGCCGGCCGGTGTCCAACCACTCGGGGCGGGCCATCGGGACGAGCCGGTCCGCGTCGATCGAGGCGGCCCGGACCCGTCCCTGCGCGTCGATCACCTGGACCCGGACCTGCCCGCCGGCCACCGGCAGCGGGTCGGGCAGCGCGTCCTCGGCGGCGAGCAGGGCGACCGCGTCGGCGGTCCGGAACGCCTCGGTGTCCACGTTGCGCTGGAGCACGAAGCGGAGCGCGCCGAGCAGCACCACCCCGCCGAGGGCGAGACCGACGGTGAGCCCGAACACGCCGAGCGCCAGGAGGCGACCCCGTAGGCCCAGTCCGTGCAGGCCCCGGCGGGGCGACCAGCCGCGCGGCGGGTCGGTCGACGTCACGTCGCCAGCCGGTAGCCGGCGCCCCGGATGGTCTCCAGCCGATCCCGGCCGAGCTTGCGACGCAGGTAGCCGACGTACACCTCGACCACGTTGGGCGCGGTCTCCAGGCTGGCGTCCCAGACGTGGTCCAGCAGCTCGATCTTGGAGATCACCTGGCCGGGTCGGCGCATCAGATAGTCCAGCAGGGCGTACTCGCGTGCGGTCAACGTCACCTCGGCGTCGGCCCGGGTCACCCGCCGGCGGGCCGGATCGAGCCGCAGGTCGCCGACCGCCAGCACGGTGGGGCGCTCCGGCGCTCCCCGGCGCAGCAGCGCCCGCAGGCGGGCCAGCAGCACCACGTACGAGAAGGGCTTGGTCAGGTAGTCGTCGGCACCGCAGTCCAGACCGTCGGCCTGGTCGTACTCGCCGTCCTTGGCCGACAGCATCAGCACCGGCAACCAGTGCTGCTCGGCCCGCAGCCGGCGCACCACCTCGTAGCCGGAGAGCCCGGGCAGCATGACGTCGAGAATCATCGCGTCGTACCCGCCGTGGCGTGCCGCGTCCAGGCCGGCGGGACCGGTCGGGGCCACGTCGACCACGAACCCCTCCGCCTGTAGGCCGCGTTGCAGGGCCGCCGCGAGCCGGGCCTCGTCCTCCACCACCAACAACCGCACGGCTCAAGGGTGCCACCTGGGTCAATGCCGCAGCTTCGGCGTCCTCAGCGCCCTCACAGCGCCGAGGAGGCAGGATGTCGGGCAGGAGGTGTGCACCATGTCGATCCTGAGAAGCCGTCCCGTCCTGCGCTGGCTGGTCCCGGTGGCCGCGGGCGTCGCCGTCATCGGCGGCGGCGCCGCCGTCGGCACGTTCGCCGCCGAGGCCGAGCCGAGCCTGCCACCGCGTACCGCCGCCCAACTTCTGGTGGACCTGCAGACCTCCTCGCTCCAGGGCATGTCCGGGACGGTCGTGCAACGTGCCGACCTCGGCCTGCCGCCGCTCGTCGGGCTGGTGCCCGGCAACGACCTGACGGCCCTGCTGAGCGGCACGCACACCCTGCGGGTCTGGTACTCCGGCCCGGACCGGCAGCGGGTCGCGCTGGTGGACACCCTCGGCCAGCGGGACATCATTCGCAACGGTCGGGACGTGTGGACCTGGGAGAGCCGCGGCAACACCGCCCGGCACCGCACCCTGGGCGAGGCGACGGGCACCGCGAAGCCCGCGCCCGAGGCGATGCCGAGCCTGCCGGCCACCCCCCGGGAGGCCGCCGACCTGGCGCTGGACGCGATCGATCCGAGCACCGAGGTCAGCGTCGGCCGCTCGGCCACCGTCGCCGGTCGGGACGCCTACGAACTGGTGCTCGCGCCGCGTGATCGTGGCTCGCTGGTGCACCAACTCCGGATCGCCATCGACGCCAAGAAGCACGTGCCGCTGCGCTTCGAGGTCCTCGCCTCCGGCAGTGACCAGCCGGCCTTCGAGATGGCCTTCACCCAGGTCGACTACCGCCGTCCCGACGCCGACCAGTTCGCCTTCAACCCGCCCCCGGGCGGGACCGTCACCGAGGAGACCACCGAACGGCCGCACCCGGGCCGGCCGGCGTCCGCCGTACCGGGCCGGGACCCGCAGGTACGGACGGTCGGCGAGGGCTGGACCACCGTGCTGGTCGCCCGCCTCGACGCGGCCCCGGGCGCAAAGCCGGCCGCCGGGACGGCGGATGCCGACGTATCGACGTTGCTCGGTGGCCTGCCGGCGGTCAGCGGCGACTGGGGCAGCGGACGGCTGCTCACCGGCAAGCTGTTCAACGTGCTGCTCACCGACGACGGACGGGTGCTCGCCGGGGCGGTCACTCCCGAGCGGCTGTACCAGGCGGCACGCGGCTGATCTTCGAACACGAGTACGCCGGGTCGACCACATGGTCGGCCCGGCGTACTCGTGTGACATGCGTCGGCCCGGTCGGCTTGGTGACAGCGGACGCGACGCGCTATCTTCGACAATTCGAGGGCACAAAAAAGAACGGCATTAAATGCCGTTCTAGCATTGGATACTAACGTTTAGGGAGACGGCTTGTCAAGGCACTCCGGCGGTACCGGTGAATTGCCGGTCGACGACGAGATCGGCCGCGAGCAGGAGTACGTCTCGATGCTCTACGACCGGCTGGACGGGCTGCGTGAGCAGGCCGCCCACCGGCTCACCGCCGAGCTGCGCAACACCGGCGGCACCCTGCAGGACCGCTCCCAGCGGGACAGCTCCGTGGCCATGTACGCCGACCAGGTCGAGCAGTTCTCCGCCGTGGAGAATGGCCTCTGTTTCGGGCGGCTCGACGGCGACGACGACTCCCGCCGCTACATCGGCCGGATCGGGATCTTCGACACCAGTGGCGACTACGACCCGCTGCTGATGGACTGGCGTGCCCCGGCCGCCCGGCCGTTCTACCTCGCCACCGCCGCCAACCCGCAGGGCGTACGCCGCCGACGGCACCTACGGACCCGCCAGCGCAAGGTGACCGGGCTCAACGACGAGGTGCTGGACATCGACAGCGCCTCCCCCGGCGGGCACGAGGAACTGACCGGTGAGGCGTCGCTGCTGGCCGCCCTCAACGCCGGTCGTACCGGCCGGATGCGCGACATCGTGGAGACCATCCAGGCCGAGCAGGACCGGATCATCCGCGCCGACCTGCCCGGCGTGCTGGTGGTCCAGGGTGGCCCCGGCACCGGCAAGACGGCCGTCGCGCTGCACCGGGCGGCGTACCTGCTCTACACGCACCGGCGGGAGCTGTCGAGCCGGGGCGTGCTGCTGGTCGGGCCGAACGCGACGTTCCTGCGCTACATCTCCCAGGTGCTGCCCACCCTGGCCGAGACGGGCGTGCTGCTGCGTACCCAGGGTGATCTGTTCCCCGGGGTGAGCGCCCAGCGCGCGGAGCCGGCCGAGGCCGCGGCGCTCAAGGGTCGCGCCGTGCTCGCCGAGGTGCTCGCCCTCGCCGTGCGGGACCGGCAGTGGGTGCCGGACGAGCCGCTGGAGATCGAGGTGGAGCGCGAGGCGCTGACCCTCGACCCGGAGACCGTGCGTGCCGCGCGGGACCGGGTACGCCGCACCGACCGGCCGCACAACCTGGCCCGGGCGCTGTTCGACGTGGAGATCGTGCACGCGCTCGCCGACCAGGTGGCCGAGCGGATCGGCGCCGACCCGCTGGGCGGGGACAACCTGCTCGACGAGGCCGACCGCGCCGAGATCCGCCGGGAGCTGCGGGACGAGCCGGAGGTACGGGCCGTACTCGATCGGTTGTGGCCGGTGCTCACCCCGCAGCGCCTGCTCGCGGACCTGTACGCGGACCCGGACCGGATCGCCGCCGCCGCGCCGATGCTCACCGACGACGAGCGGGCGCTGCTGCGCCGCGAGTCGGGCGGCTGG
Source organism: Micromonospora sp. bgisy143 (assembly GCF_057708145.1). Taxonomy (NCBI): domain Bacteria; kingdom Bacillati; phylum Actinomycetota; class Actinomycetes; order Micromonosporales; family Micromonosporaceae; genus Micromonospora; species Micromonospora sp. bgisy143. The sequence continues at coordinate 78,693 of NZ_JBYIRN010000011.1, read as the reverse complement.
ACGCCCGCCGACGTGCCGCTGCTGGACGAGGCGGCCGAACTGCTCGGCGAGGACGAGCGGGCCGCCGCCGCCCGGCGCGAGCGCATCCGCCTGATGGAGCGGGAGTACGCCGAGGGCGTGCTGGAGATCGCCCGCGGTTCCCGCTCGATCGACGTGGAGGACGAGGCCGAGGGCGGCGAGATCCTCGGCGTCACCGACCTCATCGACGCGGACCGCCTGCTGGAACGGCAGGAGGAGGCCGACCGGCTGACCACCGCGCAACGCGCCGCCGCCGACCGTACGTGGGCCTTCGGTCACGTCATCGTGGACGAGGCGCAGGAGTTGTCGCCGATGGCGTGGCGGCTGCTGATGCGCCGCTGCCCGAGCCGGTCGATGACGATCGTCGGGGACGTGGCGCAGACCGGCGCGCTCGCCGGGACGCCCTCCTGGGCCGACGCCCTCGCCCCGTACGTGGCGCAGCGGTGGCGGCTGACCGAGCTGACCGTCAGCTACCGCACGCCGGCCGAGATCATGGCGGTCGCCGCCGAGGTGCTCACCGAGATCGACCCGGCGCTGCGGCCACCCCGCTCGGTGCGGGAGAGCGGTGTGCCCCCGTGGGACCGGGCGGTGCCCGACGAGCAGCTACCCGCCGAACTGGTGGCGGCGGTGACCCGCGAGGCCGCCGGGGTCACCGAGGGCCGGGTCGGCGTCATCGTGCCGGCCAGCCGGGTGGACGCGCTCGGCGCGGCGCTGACCGCCGCGCTGCCGGAGGCCACCGTGGGCGAGAACCCGGAGCTGGAGAGCCGGGTGGTCGTGCTGACGGTGGCCCAGGCCAAGGGGTTGGAGTTCGACTCGGTCCTGGTCGTCGACCCGGACCGGATGGTGGCCGAGTCGCCGCGCGGGCGCAGCGACCTGTACGTGGCGCTCACCCGGGCCACCCAGCGCCTGGGCATCCTGCGCCCCTGCCGCTGACCGGCCCTCCGACGCGCCCCCGCTGACCGACCGGTCGGCGGGGGCGCGGGTGGACTCAGCGCCGGTCGGTCGAACGGTCCCGGATGGACTTTGCCGGTCCGATCGCGGACGTGGACTGGTCGCTGGTGTCGCCGCCCGTCGGGGTGCTCATGCCCCCGGTGGTGGCGTCGCCGGTGGTCGTCGGCGCCACCTTGCCGGGGTGTCGCTCCGGCTGGCGGGCCACCCGACGAACGCTCGCCGGCCCGGCGGTGCCACCGGTGGTCGTCACCGCACCCTGCCCGCCGACCGGGCCGCCGTCGTGCAGCACCCGCGGGTCGACCCGCTCGTGCGCCGGGTCGAGCGGGTCCTCTCGCTGGATCTGACTCTCGATGTCGGTGGGAGGCACCGTCACCTCGTCGAGGGCGCCCTCGCCGTACACGCCGCCGACGATCTGGTTCTCGGCCCGGCGGGCGGCCTCCTGCCGCATGTCGTCCTCACGCACGTCCATCACCTCGCAGAAGCTGGTGGAACCGACTGCGTGCCCGACCACCCGTCGGCCAAACCCGGAGCGCCCGCGCGACGAAACGGAAACGGACACCCGGCCCGTCCGGTCGCGATCCGGGCACGGTCACGCCTCGTCGATCCATTTTCCGAGGTGGGAGTGTTACCTGGTCCCGGGCCTCGGGTAGTCGGGGGGCGTCCCCGCCGTGCAAGCGAACCGTGCCGTGGCCGAAACGCGGTAGCGGGGCGAGGGAAGGCAGGTACGACTCATCGCATCCTGAGGAGGACCAGATGAGCACGCAGGCTGCTTCCACCAGGCCGATGAACCGGCCCATGAATGACCCGCAGAACCCCGCCATGATGCGGGACACGCAGCAGATGCCGGCAATGCGCGACGGGCACCGAGACCCGATGCCGTCGCCGGGTACGGAGACCAAGCAGGCGTTCCTGACGACGGAATTCTGGGTCTACGCCGCCGCCGTCGCGCTCCTCGTGATCGCCGCGTTCTGGAAGGGCACCACCGCCAACGGGTTGAACATCAACAACCCGAGCCAGACGTGGCTGTTCCTGAGCATCCTGACCGGTGGTTACCTGGTCAGCCGGGGCCTGTCGAAGGCCGGCTCCGAGCGCCGGTCCGGCAATGAGCGGAGCATGCGCGGGCGCTGACGCGCAGTACGTGAAACGGTGGCCTCCGGGAGAGTTCTCCCGGAGGCCACCGTCGTGCGTGGAGGTGTTACTCGTCGCCGCCGAAGTCGCCGAAGTCACCCTCGAAGGCGTCCTCGATCATCTCGCCGGCGATCATGCCGCCCGCGACGCCGAGCGCCGCGCCAGCGACCATGCCGCCCACACCCATGCCGCCCCGGCCGTGACCGTGACCCGGCCCGTAGCCGTGACCGTGGCCGTACTGGGACCGCAGGCTGCCGTAGCGGGACGTGGTCTCGCGCAGCCAACCGTCGAGGATCTGCGCCCAGTCGACCCGGTCGACGTCGGCGTGCGACACCTGGTAGCGGCCGAACGCGTCGTGCCCGGCGCTGAGGAAGCCGCCGCGCTTGTCGCACTCCAGGATCACGTCGACGCCGTACTGGTTGGTCACGAAGGTCAGCTCGACCTCGTTGATCGTGCTCGCGTACTGCGGGGACGCGAAGAACTCGATCTCCTGGTAGAACGGCAGCGTCTGCTGCACGCCGCGGATGTGGCCGCGCTCCAGGTCGGCGGTCTTGAACCGGAAGCCGAGCCGCTGGAACGCCTCCAGGATCCGCTCGTGCACCGGCAACGGGTGCACCGCCACGTGGTCCAGGTCGCCCTTGTCGACCGCGCGGGCCACCGACAACTCGGTCCGCAGGCCCATCGTCATGCCGTGCAGACGCTGGCCGTACACATCGGTGATCGGGGTCTCCCACGGCACCGGAAGCTGGAACGGGATCGACAGCTCCTGCTTCGGCGCGAGCTGGAACGCCCCGCTCACCGCCATCCGGTGGAACTCCATGGTGCCGGCGTACTCCGTGTCGTGGCCCTCGACCTCGACGCGGGTGACCAGGCCGATCACCACCTGCTCGATGGCTGCAGGGTTGTCACCGCCGACGATTCTGACCTCACCGTCCAGGGTCAGGCCGGGCCGGGTGTTGGGGTTGGCCAGCACGGTGTCCACGCTGGGACCACCCACACCGAACGCGCTCAACATCTTCTTGAAGACCATCGGAACTCCTGTGCGACAGCCGACCGCTCCACCATGGAGTCGGACGTTGACTCACCGCGCACCCTATCCAGACCCCCTGTGAGATGGCTGTGAGCGCGCCGACCGCGCTCGATCGACCGCCGCTCGCGCTTGATCGACTCGACATCGCCGAAGTTGGGCTATCAACCCGACGCGGACACCCCGTTGTCGGCGATGTGGAGTTGATCAGCGCTCCGCCGCGGCTCGGGCCGGGCCCAGGTCCGCGATCGCCAGCTCGGCCGCGCGCTCGGGATCGTCGCCGGCCCGCCGGAGCAACCCGTCGACACACCAGTACGCCGAGCGGTCGACGCCGTCGGTGATGTCGAGGTTCAGGTCGAGGTCGCACCGCTCGCCCGCGATGGTGACCGCCCAGTCGGGCCGACGCCGGTGCACGGCGAGCAGCAGCCGCCACGCCAGGTCGTTCCGCCGGTCGCGTCGCAGCGGATCGCACTCGCGCATGGCCTCGGCGACGTGGTCCTCGTCGGGATCGAAGCCGGCCAGCAGCGGCAGCAGTGACGGGTCCGCCAGGTACGCGGCGGCCTTGATGGTGAAGTTGTGGACCTCGTCCTGCGCGAGCAGCTCGCGTACCAGGGGAAGCGCCCGGGCGTCCCGCCGCCGGGCCAACCCCCGGGCGCCCTCCGCGCGTACCTCCGGGTCGACGTCGCGGGTACGGTCCCACAGCGCCCGCCGGACGGCGTTACCGTCCGCGGTGCTCACCCAGCCGAGCCCAAACGTGGCCCACTCCCGCACCCTCGGGTCGGGGTCGGTGCAGAGGTCGATCAGCACCGCCTCACCGGCCTCGGCCGGCGGATCGTCGAGGACCGCCGGCACCGCGACGGCGACCTGGAACCGCACGTCGCTGTCGGGACTGGCCGCGAGGGCGGTCAGGGTCGGCAGGGCGCGCGAATCGCCGGTGGCGCCCAACGCACGCGCGATCGACCAGTGCACCTCGGGATCGGTCTCGGTGCCGGCCAACGAGATCAGGGCCGTCGCCGCCTCCGCGCGCAGGTCGTCCCCGTGCACCTCGCTGGCGAAGCCGAGCAGGTCGCACGCCGCCGCACGCACCACAGGGTCCGGATCGCCGAGCCGCCCGACGGCCAGCCGCACGGCGTGCCCACCCGAGCCGCTCCACCCGGTCCCCGCCCGCCCCGCCTCGTCGATCATGGAGTTGTGGTGGGGGACCAAACGCCTGCCAGTGACCGACCCGGGCACCACAAGTCCATGATCGACGACGGCCTGCCGGAGCAGCTCCAATCCGTCGTCGGTGTCGCCGTGTTCGATGGTGCGCCGTAACTGCTCCACCGCACGGTCGAACAGGTCCGCCACCTCGTGCGCTTCCACGGCCACGAGGGTGCCCGCCGGCCGGTGGATGCCGCCACCGAATACTGATCAACTCGACATCGCCGAAGTGGGGGTATCAACCCGACCGGGGCACCCCCACATCGGCGATGTTGAGTCGATCACGGGTCGGTGCGCGCGAATGTGCCGTCCTTGACCCCGTTGACGAACGCGGTCCAGCCGCCGATGCCGTAGACGAGGGTCGCCGCCGCGCGGTCCTTGCTGTCGCGCACCGCCACCCGCCCGGAGCCATCCAAAACGGGCCCCGCCTCCCTAACGGTCCTGCCGTCACCCACCTTCCGCGATCTTGCACTTTCTGTCGCGGCATAGGGTGCAATCCCACCCATCCCGACAACCGAAACTGCAAGATCGGCGAGGCCAGGCGGGGCGGGGGCGTTCAGGTCACGGGTCGACGACGATCAACTCGCCGACCTGTTCGCCGATCGTGGTGCGCGCCTCGGGGGGCATTCCGATGTCGGTGATGAGGACGTCGGCCGCCTCCATCGGGGCGATGGTGGCGATGCCGATCGTCTCCCACTTGGTGTGGTCGGCGAGCACCACCAGTCGGCGGGCGGCCCCGATGAGGCAGCGGTTGACGCCGGCCTCCAGCAGGTTCGGCGTGGTGAAGCCGGTACGCGGGCTCAGGCCGTGCACGCCCAGGAAGAGCAGGTCGACGTTGAGCGCGCTGATCGCCGCCTCGGCCACCGGGCCGGTCAGCGCGTCCGACGGGGTACGGATGCCACCGGTCAGCACGACGGTCTGGTCGGCGCGCGGGTTCTGGTAGAGCGCGTCGGCCACCGGAATCGAGTTGGTCACCACGGTCAGCCCGTGCACGTCGGACAGCAGGGTGGCCAGGGCGGCGGTGGTCGTACCGGCGGACAACGCGATGGCCATCCCCGGCTCCACCATCGTGGCCGCCCGCTCGGCGATGGCCCGCTTCTCGGCCTGCTGGCGGATCGACTTCGCGGCGAAGCCGGGCTCGTCGGCCGAACCGGGCCCGGCCAGCGTCGCGCCGCCGTGGACCTTGTCGACCAGGCCGCGCTCGGCCAGCACCTCCAGGTCGCGCCGGATCGTCATGTCGGACACGCCGAACCGGCTGACGAGGTGGCTCACCCGTACCCCGCCGCGCTGGCGGATCAGGTCGAGGATGGCGCTCTGCCGCTGCTGGGCCAGCATCTGGGGGACCTCCTTCGCACCGTGGCCGTCGCGCACGTCAAGAGCGATCCTCGCGGACCACGGCCACCTCGCCGGCCGGCACTGTCAGCTCACCCGTACACCGCGTCCCGGTCAACAGCTCGGTGCCGCTCGCGGTGACGCGTACCTCGGTGTCGGTGTGGTTGATCGCGAACAGCCAGCTTCGCTCGCCGTCGCGGCGGCGGACCACCTCCACCCCGGTCGGCGCCGACGCCGCCGGACGGACGCCGGCCTCGTCGAGCAGCCGGGCGACCAACCGGTCGGTTGCCGGCTCGTCGAGCCGGGCGCCGACGTACCAGGCGGCGCCCGCGCCGACCGGCCTCCGGGTCAGCGCCGGCACGCCCGGCAAGGGCCCATCGGTGTACGACGCCAGCACCTCGGCGTCGTCGGCGTGCAGCCACTCGGTCCACACGTCGGCGGTGCTGCCGTCGTCGAGCCCGACCCGCTCGCCCTCCCGCAGGGGGAAGAACTCCTCGGTGCGGACGCCGAGCAGGTCCCGGAACGCGCCGGGGTAGCCGCCGAGGCGGATGTGGTCGTTCTCGTCGACGATGCCGCTGAAGTAGGTGACCGCCGCCGTGCCGCCGGCCTCGACGAATCGGCGCAGCGCCTCGACGTCGGCGTCGCGGACGAGGTAGAGGGTGGGCACCAGGACCAGCCGGTAACCGCTGAGGTCGGCCGACGGGTGGACGACGTCGGCGGTCACGCCGGCCCGCCACAGCGCGCCGTACAGGGCGTTGAGGCGGTCGGCGTACGTGACGTCGGCGCTCGGGTGGGAGTCCAGCTCGACCGCCCACCACGCCTCGTAGTCGAACAGGATCGCCACGTCGGCGTCGACCCGGCTGCCGCGTACCTCGGCGAGGGCCTTCAGGTCCGCGCCGAGCTGGCAGACCTCGCGGAACACCTTGGTGTCCGGGCCGGCGTGCGGCACCAGCGCGGAGTGGAACTTCTCGGCGCCGGCCCGGGAGGCCCGCCACTGGAAGAACAGCACGCCGTCGGCGCCCCGGGCGACGTGGGCCAGGCTGTTGCGACGGAGCTGACCGGGGAGCTTCGCCACGTTGCGCGGCTGCCAGTTGACCGCGCTGGTGGAGTGCTCCATCAGCAGCCACGGTTCGCCACCGGCGACGCCCCGGGTGTGGTCGGCGGCCAGCGCCAGCCCGAGGTGAGCCTGCGGGTCGGCGGCGGTCAGGTAGTGGTCGTTGGACACGAGGTTCACGTCGCCGGCCCAGGAGTGGTAGTCCAGGTGCTTCACGTCGAGGCCGATCATGAAGTTGGTGGTGATCGGCTGACGGACCAGCGTCGTCAGCACCTCGCGTTCGGCGCGGAGCTGGGCGCGCTGCTCGTCGGAGGAGAAGCGCAGGAAGTCGAGCTGCTGCGTGGGGTTGGCGAACGTCGGCGCGGTGCGCGGCGGGTTGATTTCCGCCCAGTCGCCGTAACGTTGGCTCCAGAAGGCGGTCCCCCACGCGTCGTTGAGCCGGTCCAGGTCGCCGTATCGCTCGCGCAGCCACCCGCGGAACGCCTCGGCGCTGACATCGCAGTAGCAGTGCACGTTGTGGCAGCCCAGCTCGTTGGAGATGTGCCACATGACGACGGCGGGATGCTCGGCGTACCGGCCGGCGACCGCGCGCACCAACTCCAGGGACCGCTCGCGGAAGACCGGGGAGCTGGGGCAGTACGCCTGCCGCCCGCCCGGCCAGAGGATCGCGCCGTCGGCCCGGCGGGGCAGCGTCTCCGGGTGTGCCCGGGCCAGCCAGGGTGGTGGACTGGCGGTGGCGGTGGCCAGGTCGACCTGGATGCCTCCGTCGTGCAGGAGGTCGAGCACCCGGTCCAGCCAGTCGAACTCGAACCGACCGGGGTGGGGTTCCAGGAGAGCCCAGGAGAAGATGCCGACGGAGACCAGGTTGACCCCGGCCCGGCGCATCAGCTCGACGTCCTCCGACCAGGTCTGTTCGGGCCACTGCTCAGGGTTGTAGTCGCCGCCGAAGTAGATGCCGTCGCCCTGCCATCGCCGCATGACACGTGAGGGTGCACCCGCCGCCGACCGAAGTCAACAGGTTCCAACATCGACTATCTTTCCAACGTTTACCTCGTAACAGCCGTATCACGACTGGGTTATCAGAGGCGAACAGCCCTCTTGACAGCGGCCTATGGACGGGTAGCTTGAGGCCCCAACTGGCCGATCGTGTTCGCCAATGTGGATTCTCGGTGGATCACGATGCGTATGCGTCAGGCTGGACCGCTCCTCACCACAGTTGACCCTTGGGCGTAGCACCTCTTCATCCGCAGGAGGCACAGATGTCCCGTCCCCGATCGCAAGCCGAATACCTGGCTCGGCTCGTACCGCCCTCCGTCGCCGGCATCAACCGACGGTCGCTGCTGGCCGGCGCGGCCGGCACGGGCGCGCTGCTCAGCACCGGTCTGCTCGCCGGCTGCGGCGACGACTCCGGCTCCGGCGAATCCAGTAAGGACGTCACGCTCGGATCGAACCAGTCCGACCCGAAGCCCAAGGACGTCCTCGCCAAGATCACCGACGCGTTCAAGACCTCGTCCGGCGTGCAGGTCGCGACCAACACGGTCGACCACAACACGTTCCAGGAGAACATCAACAACTACCTGCAGGGCAAGCCGGACGACATCTTCACCTGGTTCGCCGGCTACCGGATGCGCTTCTTCGCCCAGAAGGGCCTGGCCAGCGACATCAGCGACGTGTGGGGCAAGCTCTCCGGCTTCTCCGACGCGTTCAAGAAGGCGTCCACCGGCGACGACGGCAAGCAGTACTTCGTCCCGGCGACGTACTACCCGTGGGCGGTCTTCTACCGCAAGTCGGTCTGGAAGCAGTACGGCTACCAGGTGCCCACCACCCTGGACCAGTTCACCACGCTCGGCGCGCAGATGAAGAAGGACGGGCTCACCCCGATCGCCTTCGCCGACAAGGACGGCTGGCCGGCGATGGGGACGTTCGACATCCTCAACCTGCGGATCAACGGCTACCAGTTCCACATCGACCTGATGGCCGGCAAGGAGGCCTGGACCTCCGACAAGGTCAAGAAGGTCTTCGACACCTGGGCCGGCCTGCTTCCCCTGCACCAGCCGGACAGCCTCGGCCGCACCTGGCAGGAGGCCGCGCAGTCGTTGCAGCAGAAGAAGAGCGGCATGTACCTGCTCGGCCTCTTCGTCGGCCAGCAGTTCAGCAACGACGAGCAGGACGACCTCGACTTCTTCACCTTCCCCGAGATCGACCCCGCCATCGGCGCGAAGGCCCTGGACGCCCCGATCGACGGCTACATGATGGCCCGCAAGCCGAAGAACGAGGACAACGCGCGCAAGCTGCTGGAGTACTTCGGTGGCAAGGCCGCCGCGGACATCAACCTCAAGAACGACCCGGCCGTGCTCGTCGCCAACAGTGGCGCGGACGTCGGCGGCTACACCGCGTTGCAGAAGAAGGCCGCCGAACTGGTCGGCTCGGCCACCGAGATCGCCCAGTTCCTCGACCGGGACACCCGGCCGGACTTCGCCTCGACCGTGATGATCCCGGCGATCCAGCAGTTCATCAAGAACCCGAAGGACATCGACGGGCTGACGTCGTCCATCGAGAACCAGAAGAAGTCGATCTTCACTGACTGACGGCGGAAGGGGGAGGACATCGTGTCCGACCTGCCCCTGATCCAAGCGGATCGCGCCGTGCCGCCGCCGGCGACGACCACCTCCACGGGTGGCCGTCGCCGGCGGCTACGGCTCCTGTCCCCCACCGACCGCGTGGTCATCACGCTGATGGTGCTCGTCCCGCTGCTGATCGTCACCGCGTTCGTCTGGCTGCCCGCGCTGGCGACCGTGGTGCTCTCCGGCACCGACTGGGACGGCATCGGTCCCCTCAACGAGATCGACTTCGTGGGCACGCGCAACTACAGCGACGTGGTGAACATCTACCCGCCGTTCGTGCCGGCGATCCAGCACAACCTGCTCTGGCTGGCCGTGCTGTTCGTGGTCGCCACACCGTTCGGCATGTTCCTGGCCGTCCTGCTCGACAAGGAGCTGCGCGGCAGCCGCTTCTACCAGACGGCGCTGTACCTGCCGGTGGTGCTCTCGTTGGCGCTGATCGGCTTCGTCTGGCAACTGCTCTACTCCCGCGACCAGGGCCTGATCAATGCCGTCTTCGGCAGCAGCGTCGACTGGTACGGCGACTCGAACGTCAACATCTGGGCGGTCATGGTCGCCTCCGGTTGGCGCCACGTCGGCTACATCATGCTGCTCTACCTGGCCGGCCTGAAGGGCGTCGACCCGTCGCTGCGCGAGGCCGCGGCGGTCGACGGCGCGTCGGAGAGCCGCACGTTCTTCCGGGTGGTGTTCCCGGTGCTGCGACCGATCAACATCATCGTGCTGGTGGTGACCGTGATCGAGTCACTGCGCGCGTTCGACCTCGTCTGGGTCGTCAACAAGGGACGCAACGGCCTGGAGCTGATCTCCGCGCTGGTCACCCAGAACGTGGTGGGCGAGGCGAGCCGGATCGGCTTCGGCTCGGCGCTGGCGACGATCATGCTGGTCGTCTCGCTGGTCTTCATCACCATCTACCTGGCGACCGTGATGAGGGAGAACCGGGAATGAGCGTCGACAGCCCGATCCGCCGGCGCAGGTTGACCCCGCTGCGGGCGCTGCTGCACGGCTTCCTCATCGTCGTCTCGCTGGCCTGGCTCTTCCCGATCGGCTGGGCGGTGCTGACGTCGTTCCGCTCGTACGAGTACACCGCCTCCAACGGCTACGTCTCGTTCGGCGGCTGGACCATCGACAACTACGTCACCGCCTGGCGTACGGCCGAATTCGGCAAGCACTTCCTCAACTCCGTCTACATCACGGTGCCGGCGGTGCTGCTGACGCTCTTCCTCGCCTCCTGCGTGGCGTTCGTCATCGCCCGGTTCAGCTGGAAGATCAACCTCGTACTGCTCGGGATCTTCACCGCCGCCAACCTGCTACCGCAGCAGGCGCTGCTCATCCCGCTGTTCCGGCTGTTCACCGAGGTGCCGCTGCCGGAGTTCATGAGCGACTCGGAGCTGCTCTACGACAGCTACTGGGGCCTGATCCTGATCAACGTGGCCTTCCAGTGCGGGTTCTGCGTCTTCGTGCTCAGCAACTACATGAAGGCGCTCCCGCACGACCTGTACGAGGCGGCGATGGTCGACGGGGCCAGCGTCTGGCGGCAGTACTGGCAGATCACCATGCCGCTGTGCCGCCCGGCCCTGGCCGCGCTGGCCACCCTGGAGGTGACCTGGATCTACAACGAGTTCTTCTGGGCCACCGTCCTGATGCGGACCGGCGACAAGTTCCCGGTGACCAGTTCGCTCAACAACCTGCGCGGCGAGTTCTTCACCGACAACAACCTGGTCTCGGCGGGCAGCGTGCTCGTCGCGATCCCCACCCTGGTGATTTTCTTTATGCTCCAGCGGCACTTCGTCCGGGGCCTGACCTTGGGAGCCTCCAAAGGATGACGATCCTGCACCTGCGCCGCGCACGGACCCACCTGGTGCTCGACGCGCGCGGCCCGGGGCTGCCCCGGGTGGCGCACTGGGGTGGCGACATCGGCGACCTGGACGACGACGGCCTGCGTCACCTCGTGGACGCCACCGTTCCACCGGTGGTGCCGAGCAGCTTCGACGAGCCACCCGTGCTGTCGCTGCTGCCCGAGGCGAGCGCCGGTTGGAGCGGCCGACCGGGGCTCGCCGGACACCGCGACGGTCGGGACTGGTCCACCGCGTTCCGGCTCGACGGCCTCGACGTCGACGACCCCACCGACGGCCCGGCGCTCGTCACCGTACGGGCCTCGGACCAGGCCGCCGGGCTTTCTCTGACCATCGAGGTCACCCTCGACCCGTACGGCCTGGTGACCATCCGGCACCGGCTGCGCAACGACGGTGCCGGCGGGTACGAGGTACGGGAGCTGACCCCGGTGCTGCCGGTGCCGGCGGTCGCCACCGAACTGCTCGACCTGACCGGCCGCTGGTGCCGCGAACGCTCGCCGCAGCGGCACCCGTGGCAGCACGGCGCGTGGGTCCGCGAGGGGCGGCACGGCCGCACCGGGCACGACGCGACGCTGCTGCTGGTGGCCGGCACCGCCGGGTTCGGCTTCGGCCACGGTGAGGTCTGGGCGGTGCACACCGCGTGGAGCGGCGACCACGTCACCGTCGCCGAACGCCGGCCCACCGGCGAGTCCACCCTCGGTGGTGGCGAACTGCTGGCCCCCGGCGAGGTCCGGCTCGCGGCCGGCGAGACGTACGAGACTCCGCTGCTCTACGCCGCCTGGTCCGACGAAGGGCTGGACGGGCTCAGCGACGTACTCCATTCGCATGTGCGGGCGCGGCCCGGACACCCGCGCTCGCCGCGCCCGGTGACCCTCAACGTCTGGGAGGCGGTCTACTTCGACCACGACCTGGACCGGCTGCGGGCCCTCGCCGACCGCGCCGCACAGCTCGGCGTGGAGCGGTTCGTGCTCGACGACGGCTGGTTCCGGGGCCGCCGTGACGACACGGCCGGGCTGGGCGACTGGTACGTCGACGAGGGCGTTTACCCGCAGGGCCTGCACCCGCTCATCGACCACGTGACCGGTCAGGGCCTTCAGTTCGGCCTGTGGGTGGAGCCGGAGATGGTCAACCCCGACTCGGACCTGTTCCGCGCGCACGCCGACTGGCTGCTGGCCCTGCCGGGGCGGCTTCCCCCCGCATGGCGCCGCCAGCAGGTGCTCGACCTGGGCCGCCCCGAGGCGTACGACTACCTGCTGGAACGCCTCGACGCGCTGCTCACCGAGCATCCCGGCATCAGCTACCTGAAGTGGGACCACAACCGGGACCTCACCGAGGCGGGGCACCACGGCCGGCCGGGAGTGCACGGGCAGACCCTCGCGGTCTACCGCCTCCTCGACGAACTGCGCCGACGCCACCCCGGCGTGGAGATCGAGAGCTGCTCGTCCGGTGGCGCCCGGGTGGACCTGGCCATCCTGGCCCGCACCGACCGGGTCTGGGCCAGCGACTGCAACGACGCCCTGGAACGGCTCGGCATCCAGCGCTGGACCGGACTGCTGCTGCCACCGGAACTCGTCGGCACGCACATCGGTCCGCAGCGCTCGCACACCACCCACCGCGTACACGACCTGGGTTTCCGGGCGGCCACGGCGCTCTTCGGTCACCACGGCATCGAGTGGGACGTCACCTCGATCAGCGCCGCCGAGCAGGCCGAGCTGACCGCCTGGGTGGCGCTGCACAAGCGGCTGCGCCCGCTGCTGCACGCCGGGCGGGTGGTCCGGGTCGACCACCCGGACCCGGCCGTCTGGGCGCACGGCGTGGTCGCGCAGGACAGCACCCGAGCGGTGTACGCCATTGCCCGGCTGGCCACCTCGGTGGCGCAGACGCCCGGCGCGGTACGGCTGCCCGGCCTCGACCCGGCGCGGCGTTACCGGGTACGGCCGGTCGCGGACGTGCCGCCACCGGCGACGATCGACCTGTCCGCGCCGCCCTGGCTGGCATCCGGTGTGACGCTCAGCGGCGCGGCGCTGGCCCGGGTGGGCGTGCAGCTACCCGCGCTGCACCCGGAGCAGAGCCTGATCCTGGAGGTCGACGAGGTCGGCTAACCGGTCCGCACAGCCCCGTTCGCGTCGCCCGGGTGCGCGCTGCCTTTGGAGCTGCATGACGGATGCTGGGCTCAGCCGCGACGGCCTGACCGGACGGCCGACCAGGACCGTGGGCTAGAGACTGAGGGGCCAGGGGCTTATGGCGTACGTGCTGTTGGGGATCGCGATCCTCGCCGAGGTGGTGGCGACCAGCCTGATCAGGAGCACCGCCGGCTTCACCCGCCTCTGGCCGACGGTGGGCTGCCTGGTCGGCTACGCGCTGGCCTTCCTGCTGCTGGCGCAGGCCGTGAAGGAGATACCGGTCGGTGTCGCGTACGCCCTCTGGTCGGGTCTGGGCACCGCGGCCATCGTGGCGATCGGCGCGGTGTTCCTGGGCGAGTCGGTCGGGCCGGTCAAGCTCACCGGCATCGCGCTGATCATCGCGGGCGTGGTCATCGTGAACCTGACCGGCGAGCAGCACTGACCGCGCGCGGGCTCCCGGAGGACGCAATGGCCGGACCCGCTGCGGGCCCGGCCACCTGGCGTTGGTCGCCGTACGTCACTCAGCCGGCGGTGCAGCTCACCTGCGGTGTCGGGTTGGTGCCGCTCCAGCCGCCGAGGAAGCCGAAACTCGCGCTGGTCCCGGCGGCCAGTCGGCCGTTGTAGTCCACGTTCCGCGCGGTCACCGTGGAACCGCTACTGGTGACCGTCGCGTTCCAGGACTGCGTGACGCTCTGCCCGTTGGCGAGTGTCCACCGGACTGTCCACCCCGTGATCGCCGAGCCGCCGGCTGTCACGCGTACCTCAGCCTGGAAGCCGCCCTGCCACTGGTTGGTGACGGTGTAGCTGGCCGTGCAGCCACCGGCGGGCGGCGGGGTGGTGGGAGGTGGCGTGGTCGGCGGCGGGGTCGTCGGCGGCGGGGTGGTGGGAGGTGGCGTGGTCGGCGGCGGGGTCGTCGGCGGCGGGGTGGTGGGAGGTGGCGTGGTGGGCGGCGGGGTCGTCGGTGGCGGGGTGCCGCCAAAGACGGTGGCCTCACGGGCGGTCTGCCGGATGCCGTTGACGCCGTTGAAGACCCGCTGCCCCCAGGTGGTCAGGCTGGCCGGGTTGAACGCGGTGGCCATGTCGAGATACTCGACGCCACCCCCGTTGCCGCTCCACGACCAGCCGAGCCAGCCGATCCCGTTGGCCTGGCTGTACGCGAGGATCGAGTCCTCGTCCGGGTCGCCGTCGGAGTGGTTGAAGCCGAACTCTCCGACCACGATGGGCAGCCCCGCCGAACGGAACCGACCCAGGTAGTCGCTGATCTCGGCGGCGGTGTCGAAGACGCCGTACATGTGGATGGAGAAGAGCGTGTTGCGGGCCGGATCGGCGGCGAAGACCGACGCGGCGTTGTCGCGCATGAGGAACCCCCAGTCCTGGCCCCAGTTCGGCGCGTCCACCATGATGGTGTGGGTCAGGCCGCCGGCCCGCAGCCGCTTGATCGCGTTGGCGCTGTCGGTGGCCCACGAGCCGTAGTTGTAGTTGCCGTACGGCTCGTTGCCGATGTTGACGATGACGTACCGCTCCTGGCCGACCAGCACGTCCTTCAGGCTGAGCCAGTAGTCGACGGCACGGTCCAGGGTGATCGCACCGCTCTGCTCGCCGTAGCCGGTGGTGTCGTGCACCTCCAGCACACAGATCAGCCGGTTGGCCTTGCAGAGCGAGATGACGTTGGCGACGTCGGCGTTGGTGTTCCGGGTCCAGCGGTCACCGCTGGAGAGCACCACCCGCACGGTGTTCGCGCCGAGCGCCTTGACGTTCGCGAACGAGCTGGTCTGCTGCGGATACCAGGTGTGCGCGTGGTTGACGCCACGCATGACGAATTCGGCGCCGTTGGCGTCGTACAGCTTGCCGCCCGCGACGGAGAAGCCGGCCGCGGCGTGCGCCGGTTGACCGAACGCCAGCACGGCGAGCAGCAGCGCCAGCAGGGCGGCGCCGGCGGCGGAGAGTCGACTCTTCATGGCCTTCCTCAGGGAGGACCCCCGATGCCCGACAGGGGTGGGGTGCGACAGGGGAAGGCGGCTGCAGCCCGACAGCCGCCGCCCGGCTCCCGGCGGCGCGCATCAGCCTAGGGCGATGGATCAGTCCTCGCAACCGGTTCAGTAGCACGCTCGCGGGGGCGGGCAGCCGTGACGGCCCGCGCGGACGCGGGCCGTCACGGGGCGGTCATCCCCACCACAGGATGTACGCCACACCGAGGGTCTTAACCGGTTAAGAAAACCGTAGGCGGGTCCGCAGCATCCGTCAAGCGTCGTGCGACCGAACCGGACGGGAGGGTTGACCATGGCTGACCTGGGTATCCCGGGACGAACCGTCGGCGAGAAGGAGATACCGGGATGGTGAGCGTCGGCTACACCCTGATGTGCGAGCAGGCCGGTCCGAAGCAACTGGTGGACCACGCGGTGCGGGCCGAGGCGGCCGGCTTCGACCAACTGGTGATGTCCGACCACTACTACCCGTGGCTGGACTCCCAGGGGCACTCCCCGTACGCCTGGTCGGTGCTCGGCGCGGTCGCGCACGCCACCTCCCGCGCGGAGCTGATGTCGTTCGTGACCTGCCCGATCCGCCGCTACCACCCGGCCGTGGTGGCCCAGAAGGCCAGCACCATCGGCGCGCTGTCGGACGGGCGGTTCACCCTCGGCCTGGGCGCCGGGGAGAACCTGAACGAACACGTTGTCGGCGGCTGGCCGCACGTACAGCAACGCCACGAGATGTTCGAGGAGGCGTTGCAGATCATCCGTCCGCTGCTCAACGGCGAGACGTTGACCTTCTCCGGGAACCACTTCGACGTACCCGACGCGTACGTCTGGGACCGGCCCGAGCGGCCGGTGCCGATGGCGATCGCCGCCTCCGGCCGGCAGTCGGCCACCCTCGCCGCCGAGTACGGCAACGGCCTCGTCGCCACCGAGCCCGACCGGCACATCATCGAGATGTACGACGACGCGGGCGGCGCCGGCCAGCCCCGCTACGGGCAGGTGGCGATCTGCTACGGCCCCGACGAGGCCGAGTGCCGCAAGATCGTGCACGACCAGTTCCGCTGGTTCGGCATGGGCTGGAAGGTCAACGCCGACCTGCCGGGCCCGGAGTCGTTCGCGGCCGCCACCCAGTTCGTCCGGGAGGAGGACGTCGCCGAGGGCATCTCCTGCGGTCCGGACGTGGACGCCCACGTCGAGGCGTTCCGCAAGTTCGTCGACGCCGGCTTCACCCACGTGGCGATCATCCAGGTCGGCGGGGAGACCCAGCCGATGTTCCTGGACTGGGCTCAGGAGCAGCTACTGCCCCGGCTGCGTCAACTGTGAGGTTGACGCCGCCCGGCCGGTTCGGGTTGGCCGAGCTGCGGCTCGCGCTCGCCGCTCCCCGACGGGCCGCCGGTCTCACCAGCGACTGGCGGCTCGTCGACGGACTGCGCACCCACACCCGGCGAAGCGCCGACGCGGGCACCGGGGCCACGCCCGTGGTGCTGGTGCACGGGCTGGCCGTCTCGCACCGGTATCTCACCCCGCTGGCCGTCGCGCTCGCCGGCACCAACCCGGTGTACGTGCCGGACCTGCCCGGCTTCGGTCTGAGCGACCACCCCCGGGGCGCGTACGACGTCGCGCAGCACGCCGACCACCTGGCCGCCTGGCTGGCCGCGTACCGACTGCCGCCGGTCTGCCTGGTGGGGCACTCGTTCGGCGCGGAGGTCGCCGCCGCGCTCGCCGCGAACCATCCGGACGCCGTACGCGCGCTGGTGCTGGCCGGGCCGACAAGTGCCCCGGTGGCCCGGTCCCGGCGGGCCCTGTTCGGCCGATGGCTGGTTGACACCGCGCGCGAGGCGCCGATGCAGGCGCCCGTCCTGGTCCGGGACATCTGGGACGCCCGGCCCTGGCGGGTCTTCGCCACGCTGTCGCACTCGGTGCGCAACGCGATCGAGGCCGACCTCGTGCGGATCACCGTGCCGACCCTCGTGCTGACCGGCGGTCGTGATCCGGTGGTCCCGGCGCGGTGGCGTGCGCAGGTGACCCGGCTCGTGCCGGACGCCGGCCTGACCGTCGTACCGGGTGCCGCGCACAACGTGGTCACCACCGCCCCGACGGCGGTCGCGGACGCGATCCGCCATCTGCTCAGCCCGCAGCCCGCACTCACGGACAGGTGAACCTCATGCGCTTCGGAAACACGGAGATCCGCCCGCTCGGTGGTGGCCTCGGCTGCCTCCTGATGATCCTCTTCTCGATCCTGGCTTCGGTGGTGCTGACCGTGCTGCTCAATCTGGTGCTCTGAGGCGTCGTCAGCGGCGCAGGCCCAGTGCGCTGAGCACCTCCCGGGAGGCCACCCGGGCCGGGTCGAGCACCGCGCGTCGGGTCCACCGGGCGGCCGGCGGGACGGTGGCCCGCCACACCGCACGCAGACCGCGCGCCACCGGCACGACCGTCACCGACCAGACCCACCGGACGCCCGACAGCAGCGGACGTACGGTGTGCCGCCACAGCCAGCGCAGCCCCAGCCCGACCGGGCGCAGCAGCAGTCGGTAGCCCCACCGCAGCAGCCAGCCGGCGATCCGCCACGCCCCCACCAGCGCGGCGACGACCAGCCGGCCGAACCCGACGACGAGCCACCAGATGCCGCGCGCCAGGCCGACCACGACCCACCGGACTCCCTGCGCCAGCGCGACGAGCGCGGCGGCCACCGCCCCGGCGAGCAGGGCGACACCGCGCCACAGCAGCCGTCCGGCGGGGGCGAGCGTCGCGCCCAGCCAGCGCAGCGGCCGTACGACGAGATGCTCGGCGAGCCAGGCCAGCACGCGACCGAGAGCCACCAGCGGCGGGCGCAGCCCGCGGCGGGCCAGCCACACCAGCGGTGACCAGAGCACCGTGCGGACCGTCCAGGCGAGGGCGGACGCCAACCACACCAACGGCAGCCACACGAGAGTCCGCGCCGCCCACGCCAGGCCGCGCCCGAGCCACACCAACGGCAGCCAGACCAGCGTCTGAGCTGCCCAGGCCAGGCCACGCCCCAGCCACACCAGCGGCAGCCACACGAGCGTGCGAGCCGCCCAGGCCAGGCCACGCCCCAGCCACACCAACGGCACCCACACGAGGTTGCGGGCCACCCAGCGCAGCGGACGCCAGATCAGGTGGTCGGCGCACCAGAGCAGCGGACGCCACAGCAGCCGGTCCAGGGCCCAGACCAGCGGCGCCACCAGCCAGTCGCGCAGGAACCGTCCGACCGGGGTGAGCAGGTACCGGCGCAGCAGCCGGCCGGCAGCCGCGATCAGCTCCCAGAGCAGGCGTACCGGCAGCACGAAGACCAGCGCGACGCCGCGCGCGACGGCCGCGACGAGCGGAAGCGCGTCGGTGGCCGGCTCGGCCGTGTGGACGGTCGACGGCACTCGGCCCGCGAGCGTCACCGTCGGCGCGGCCGGATGATCGGTCGGCGGACCGGGCAGCGGCGGGCGGAGGGTGGGGCGGTCGGTCACGGTGGGCACGGTAGCCCGGCGACGCCATCCGGCGCGGCCCCGTGCGGGTCACAGATCGATGGTGGCCAGCAGTGGATAGTGGTCGGAGGCGGTGTCCGTCGTCGCGTCACGGATCACCCGGCAGTCGCGCACCCGCTCGGCCACCGCGCGGCTGCCCAGCAGGTAGTCCAGCCGCATCCCGGCGAACTCCGCGCCCCCGAACCGGGTGGGGACGGTCCGGCCGGCGGCCTCCGGGGCCCCCGCGTTGGCGGACGGCCACAGGTCGACCAGACCGGCGTCGAGCAGTCGGGCGACCGCGCGGGTGTCCACCGCGCCGCCGCGCCGGCGCAGGTGCCGCCGCCGATACAGGGCGGGCAGACCGGCGAGCCGGGCGGTGTGGTCGACCGTCGGGTCGAGCGAGTTGAGGTCACCGGCGAGCAGGGTCAGCGGCCCGGGGGCGCGGCGCAGGGCGGCGACCAGCCAGTCGACCTCCATCCGTCGACGGCCTCCCGAGTACGGCCAGAGGTGGGTGCCGAGCACGGTGAGCGGCCCGGCCGGGGTGGACACCACGACGCGGGCGGCGGCGTGGTGGAACGGCCGACGCAGCGGCCCCGCGGCGAGCACCCGGTACGGCGGCCGGACCAGCACCGCGACCGGCTGCCCGAAGCAGGACCGGGCCAGGTGGGCCGTCATTCCGACCCGGTCCGCCACGGCGGCCGTCAGCCTGGCCTGGTCGAAGCCGCGCAGCTCCTGCAACGCCAACACGTCCGGCGTCTGCCGGTCGACGACCTGGACCACCCGATCGAGCCGGTCGGTGCTGTCACCGTCCCGACCGCCGGTGCGGATGTTCCAGGTCATCACCCGCAGCATCGTGGTGCTCAGTCGGCCCGGCCGGCGCGCGCCAGCTCGTCGTCGAGGGTGTCCACGTCCTCCGACTCGATGGCCGGCTGGTTGCCCTCCGCCAGGTCGGCGTTGGGGCGGATCACGAGGTAGAGCAGGCCGATCCAGAGCGCGGAGAGCAGGATCGCGCCCATGAAGTCGGTCGGGTGGTGCATCCCCCGGTACATCCGGGAGGTCGCCACCCCGACCGGCATGATCACGGCCAGCGCCACGAAGATCCACCGCCACCAGCGGTCGGTACGCGGGAACACGATCAGCGTGATCGCCAGCCAGACGCAGATCGTGGCCGCGATGTGCCCGGACGGGAACGAGGAGGTGGGCATCTGCCCGTCCAGGTTCTCCACCGGCGGTCGCGGCCGGTCGACCACGTGCGCCGAGGCGAGGAAGAGGGTCAGCTCGCCGACCATCGCCAGCACCACGAACAGCACGGGCCGCCACCGCCGCCACACGGCGAGCACCAGCGGGCAGAACACCAGCGAGATGAGCAGGATCGCGTGGGTGTCCCCGAACTTGCTCCACCACCAGCTCACGTCGGTCAGCAGGTCGGTGTGCCGGTCGGCGAACCAGCGCGGGACCTCGGTGTCCAGGGTGGCGAAGAAGGTGCCCTTGGCGTGGTAGCTGACGTACGTGCCGAAGCCGTACAGCGCGCCGAACACGAGTACCCAACCGACCAGCAGCTCGGCCACCGCCGAGCGGGGATGCGCCAGCACCCGCTCCTCGGCCGGGGCGATGGCGATGTCGTGCCCCGCCTCCGGCTCCAGTCCCTCGGTCAGCGGCGGCACCGGCTTGCCGCGCTCACGCCGCCACAGCCGGAAGGCGTACGCGGTGACGCCCAGCCAGGCGGCCCCGAGCAGCCAGGCGCCCAGCACGTCGGAGACGAAGTGCACGCCCAGTGCGATCCGGGTCAGCCCGATCAGCGCCACCAGCACGCCGACGCCGACGATCGCGGGCTTGCGCCAGCGGGGCGCCATCGCCGGCAGGAACACCAGCAGCAGCGCCCCGTACGCGACGATCGAGCCGAGCGCGTGCCCACTCGGGAAACTGTTGCCGGGAGCGCTGGCGACCGGGACGTCCACCACCGGGCGGAGTCGACCGACGAGGTTCTTGAGCGACGGGTCGAGGATCAGCCCGCCGACCCCCGTGACGATCAGGTAGACGGCCAGCCGGGGCTGCCGCCGGATCAGCAGGCCGATCGCCGGGATCGCGACCAGCCAGATGAGGATCGGTCGGCCACCCAGGTCGGTCACCGCCTGGAGCACGGTGACCAGCGGGTGGTGTGGGGCGACGAGCGAGTTGAACCACTCGGCGAGGGAGTGGTCGGCGTCCTGCAACGGGCTCCACTTGAAGCGGACGAGCAACAGCAACAGTCCGAACGCCGCACCGGCGCCGATGACGGCGACCAGACCGGCGATGCTCCGTTCGGCGAAGTGACCGATCGGACGCCGAGCCACCTCTTTGACCGCGGTCACCCCGCACCTCCCTTGTCGTACCTGGCGAGGCGAGGTACCCGATCCGCGTCCGGCGTACACCCGGCGCGCTCAGAGCGCGGTCATGTCCCCGGTGTCGAACAGCTCGGCCCGGTCGGCCTCGGGTTCCCACAGGTCGGGCTGCGCGGGCTCCTGCACACCGATCCGCAGCGCCTCCAACTGGGCGGCGAAGGCCAGCCCGCCGAAGAGCGCCATGCCGGTCAGGTTGGCCCAGAGCAGCAGCGCCATCATCCCGGTGAGCGCGCCGTAGGTCTGCCCGAAGCCGTCGCTGAACTTGACGTACGCGGCGAGCAGCAGGCTGGCCAGCCACCACAGGGCGGTGGCGATGCCGGCGCCGAAGAACAGCCAGGACAGCCCCGGCTGGTTGCGGCGCGGCGCGTGCCGGAACAGCACCGCCACGGCGAGCACGGTCAGGCCGAGGCTCAACGGGAACCGGATCACGTTCCAGATGATGTTGGCGGTCTCGCCCCACTCGTAGTGCTCGCGTACCGAGTCGCCCATCGCCCCGCCGCCGACGAGGATCAGGAAGCCGGCCAGCGCGGGCAGGCCGGCGGTGACGGCCAGCACGGCCGCCCGCAGGTATTTCCAGAACGCCGGGCGGTCCCGTTCGACGCCGTAGATGCGGTTGGCGCCCCGCTCGATCTGGGCCATCGTGGTGGTCAGCGCGACCAGGCCGGTGAGCAGACCGAGGGTGAGCGCCAGCTCCCCCGCGTCCTCGACGCGTTCGCCCTCGCCGAGCAGTTCGCCGACGACCTCGGCGCTCTGACCGGGGGTGAGCGCCAGCACGGTGTCGGCGACCACCCGGCCGCCCTCCTCCACGCCCAGCTCGCTGATCAGACCGGTGAGCGCGATGAGGAACGGCACCACGGCCAGGCAGAGTTGCAGCGCGAAGGCGCGCGAGTGGCTGAACCCGTCGCCGTAGCGGAACCGGATGAACGCGTCGCGCAGCAGGTGCCAGCCGCCCTTGCGGCGCAGTGTGTGCCAGGCGTCGTCGGCCGACAGCTCCTCGTCGGCCATCAGCCGGGTCTCCGGCACGATCCGGGTGCTACTCACGGCGCGCTTCCTCGATCAGCTGCTCGCCCCGCTCCCCGGCGCCCTGCGCGTCGTCGGACAGGTCGGGGGCGTCCTCGGGCTGCGGGACGCAGAGCCACAGCGACTGCGGTCGGATCTCGGCGTGCAGCCGCCGGCCGGGGGCGATGAGATCGCCGTCCAGCTCCCGTGGCTGCGGACGGTTGCTGGTGACCATCACCTTGCGGCCGCGGAAGACCTCCAGCTGCGGCACCTGACCGCTGCGGCGGACCACGGCCCAGCCGAGCGCCAGCCAGTGCCGCAGGTTACGCGGGGTGAGGACGGCGACGTCGAGCCAGCCGTCGTCCGGCTCGGCCTCGGTCAACAGGGTCACGCCGCCCTGGAGCCGGCCGACGTTGGCGATCAGCACCGAGCGGGCCCGGCGGCGCACGGGCGGGCGGTCGTCGATGCGGATCTGCACCCGCATCGGCCGGTCGCGCAGGTGCTTCACGGCGCCCATCACGTACGCCGGCCAGCCGATGCGGGCCTTGGTGGTCTCGTTCGTCGCGTCGAGCATCTGGGCGTCGAAGCCCATACCGGCCATCACGGTGAAGTACTGGTTCTCCACCGCGCCGACGTCGAGCAGTCGCCGACCGCGTTCGACGGCGACCTGGAGCCCCGCCGCGAGGTCGGTGGAGAGGCCGAGGTTCGCGGCGAGCAGGTTGCCGGTGCCCTGCGGCAGCACGGCGAGGGCCACGTCGGTGCCGACCAGCCCGCTGACGCAGGACATCACGGTGCCGTCGCCGCCGCAGGCGAAGACCAGGTCGACCCCGTCCTTGACGGCCTGCTCGGTCTGGCCCCGGCCGGGGTCGTCGACGGTGGTCTCGAACCACTGCGGCTCGGGCCAGCCGGCGGCGGCCAGCGCGTCGTTCACGGTGCGGCGCAGCTCGTCGAGGTCGGCGACCTTCGCCGGATTGACCACCACGGCGGAGCGCAGCCCGCCGTCGCCACCTGAGGGGCGCCTGTCCTGTCCAGCATCCACGGCGCCAGTGTGCAGCACCGAGCCGCCGTCAGCGACCCGGCGGACGGCCTGCGTCGGAAGTGCCACAGACAGGTTTCAACGCGCGGGTGACGCCTCACGCCGCCGTACGCAGCGCCACCTCCACCCGACGACGAAGATCGTCGAGGTCGACCCCGGCCTCGGTGAGCACCAGCGCGCCCAGCCCCTGGCCCTCACGCAGCACGCCGAGCAGGATGTGTTCGGTGCCGATGTGCTTGTGGCGCAGCCGCAGCGCCTCGCGCAGCGACAGCTCCAGGGCCTTCTTCGACCGGGGCGAGAACGGGCCGCCCAGGTAGCGGCGACGCCCCCAGCGACGACGCGGCGCCGGCACCGCCTCGCGCAGCGCGTCCGGGCCGAACGACTGCTCGATGCGGGCCACGATCGCGGCCAGGTCGATGCCGATCTCGCGCAGCGCCGCCGCGTCCGCGTCGCCGAGCCCGGCGCCCCCGCCGGTGGTGTGCCGCCGGACCCGCTCGCGCAGGTCGTCGGCGCGCACCCCGGCCTCGGCCAGTACGCGTCCGGCCAGGCCGTCCTCGTCGGCGAGCAGGGCGAGCAGCAGGTGCTCGGTGCCGATCGGCCGCCGGCCCTCGGCGCGCGCCTCCTCCAGGGCCCGCCGGACCACGTTCCGTGCCCGGTCGGTGAACCGTTCGAACATCACGCCTCCCAGGATGAGTTGACCGCCGGTCGCCCGGCGTGCTTCTTGTGCACCGCCTGCCGGCTGACCTCGAGCGCGTCGGCGATCTCCTGCCAGGACCAGCCCTGTCGGCGGGCGTTGTCCACCTGGACCACCTCGAGTCGCTCGAGCAGCCGACGCAGCGCGCGGACGGCGCGGAGCCCGACCCGGGGGTCGGTGCTGCCGGCTGCCGCCGCGAGTTCTGTCGCCTGACTCATGCTGTCAACATACGTTGACAGCATGCCCGTCGTCAACATCCGTTGACACGACGCGCCCGCCTTCGCGTACCCCATGGTCCGATCCCACCCACACACCGCGACTGCCCGACTACCCTCGGTGCAGGGAAACGCGGTCGTGCCGGGCGCGACGCCCGGGAGGTGGTATCGGATGGCGGCATCGGCCGACGCGGCGGTGCTGGTCGGCCTCGGTTCGGACGGTGACCTCCCTGTCGTGGAGCAGGCCGCCCAGGAGGCCGCCGGACATGACCGGCCGCTGCACCTGGTGCACACCTTCGACTGGCACGCCGCCTTCGCGGCGGACACCGTCGCCGCGCCCCGCGACCAGGCCGAGGCTCTGATCACCCGGGCCGCCCAGCTCGCCCACCAGGTCGAACCCGGCCTGACCGTACGCGGCGAGATCGTCGAGAGCGCCATGCTGCCCACCCTCATCCGCCGGTCCGAGACCGCCTTCCTGCTGGCGGTCGGCGACAGCGGGATGGCCGGCAGCGGTCAGTGCGTCCCGGCCGACACGCCCGCCGTGCAGTTGGCGGCGCGGGCCAACTGTCCGCTGCTGACGGTCCGCCGCGAACCACCGCCGCAGGGCCCGGTCCTGGTCGGGGTGGACGGCTCACCCAGCTCGCACCTCGCGCTGCGGTGGGCCGTCGAGTGTGCCGCCCGGCGCGACGCCCGCCTGGTGGCCCTGCGGGTGGTGGAGAGCGACGAGGACACCGACGCGGTCACCGAGCAGCTCGGCGAGGCGCTGGCCCGGCATGCCGACCGGCACACCGGGGTACCCACCGAGTGCCGGGTCGTGCGCGGCGACCCCGCGCAGGTGCTCATCGACACGTCCCGGTCGGCCCAGGTGGCGCTGGTCGCGGCCCGCGGCGACGAGCCTGGACGGGCCATGCTCGGCGCGGTCGCCCAGTCCCTGCTCTACCACTCCCCCGCCCCGGTGGTCGTCGTCCGCGGCCTCGCCGAGATGCCGCTCACCGGGCCCGACGCCCACCCGACCCGGGACCAACGACCCTGACCGAGCGCGTCCGCAGCGGCGAGGCTGGACGCCGGACCCACCCCCTACCCGCGAGAGGCAGCATCATGGACACCGCTCTCGACGTACAGCGCGCACTCACCGACGACGAGCTGCGCCGGCTGGACGCCTACTGGCGCGCCGCGAACTACCTCACCGTCGGGCAGATCTACCTGCTGGGCAACCCCCTGCTGCGCGAGCCGCTGACCCCCGAGGACATCAAGCCCCGGCTGCTCGGGCACTGGGGCACCAGCCCCGGACTCAACCTGATCTACGCCCACCTCAACCGGCTGATCGTCGCCCGCGACCTGAACGCCATGCTGGTCACCGGCCCCGGGCACGGCGGCCCGGCCATCGTGGCCAACACCTGGCTCGAGGGCACCTGGTCCGAGCGCTACCACGACGTCGCCCGCGACGAGGCCGGGATGGCCCGGTTGTTCCGGCAGTTCTCCTTCCCCGGCGGCATCCCCAGCCACGTCGCGGCGGACGTGCCGGGTTCGATCCACGAGGGCGGCGAGCTGGGGTACGCCCTGAGCCACGCCTACGGGGCCGCCTTCGACCATCCAGATCTCGTGGTCGCCTGCGTGGTGGGCGATGGTGAGGCCGAGACCGGCCCGCTGGCCGGCAGTTGGCTCTCCAACGTCTTCCTCAACCCGGCCCGGGACGGCGCGGTGCTGCCCATCCTGCACCTCAACGGCTACAAGATCGCCAATCCCACCGTGCTGTCCCGGATCCCCGAGACGGACCTGCTGGACCTGATGCGGGGCTCGGGTTACGAGCCGTACGTGGTGGCCGGCGACGACCCGAGCGTGGTGCACCGCACCCTCGCGGCCACCATGGACCGGGCACTGGACGAGATCGCCGCGATCCAGCGCCGGGCCCGCTCCGGCGGCGTCGTCGAGCGTCCCCGCTGGCCGATGATCGTCCTGCGGACGCCGAAGGGCTGGACCGGACCGCGCGAGGTCGACGGCACGGAGGTGGAGGGCACCTACCGCGCACACCAGGTGCCGCTGGCCGGCGTGCGCGACAACCCGGCGCACCTGGCCGAGCTGGAGCACTGGCTGCGCAGCTACCGACCGGAGGAGCTGTTCGACGCCACCGGCGCACCTGTCGACGAGCTGCGGACGCTGCCGCCGACCGGCGACCGGCGGATGAGCGCCAACCCGGTCACCAACGGCGGCGTGGTCCTGCGCGACCTGGTCCTGCCCGACTTCCGCGACTACGGCGTGGACGTCCCCGAGCCGGGTCAGCCCATGGCCGGGGCGACCGGGGTGCTCGGGCCGTGGATCCGCGACGTGATCGCCGCCAACCCGCAGGCGTTCCGGCTGTTCGGCCCGGACGAGGTCGCATCGAACCGGTTGGGTGCCGCGTTCGAGGTGACCGACCGGGCCTGGATGGCCGCCACCGTCCCCGGCGACGACCACCTCTCGCCGGACGGCCGGGTGATGGAGGTGCTCTCCGAGCACCTGTGCCAGGGCTGGTTGGAGGGTTACCTGCTGACCGGCCGGCACGGCGTGTTCACCAGCTACGAGGCGTTCATCCACATCGTCGACTCGATGCTCAACCAGCACGCCAAGTGGCTGAAGGTGACCCGGGCCATCCCGTGGCGGCAGCCGATCGCCTCGCTGAACTACCTGCTGTCCAGCCACGTCTGGCGGCAGGACCACAACGGCTTCTCCCACCAGGACCCGGGCTTCATCGACCACGTGGTCAACAAGAAGGCCGAGGTGGTACGGGTCTACCTGCCGCCGGACGCGAACACGCTGCTCTCGACGATGGACCACTGCCTGCGCAGCCGGCACTACATCA
Source organism: Micromonospora sp. bgisy143 (assembly GCF_057708145.1). NCBI lineage: Bacteria > Bacillati > Actinomycetota > Actinomycetes > Micromonosporales > Micromonosporaceae > Micromonospora > Micromonospora sp. bgisy143. Next base: position 51,773 of record NZ_JBYIRN010000011.1, on the reverse strand, counting down.
ACGTGGTGGTCGCCGGGAAGCAGCCGGCGCCGAACTGGCTCACGATGGACGAGGCGATCCAGCACACCCGGCGCGGGCTCGGCATCTGGGAGTGGGCCAGCACCGACGGCGAGAGCGAACCGGACGTCGTCCTCGCCTGCTGCGGCGACGTGCCCACCCTGGAGACGCTGGCCGCCGCCGACCTGCTGCGCCGGCACCTGCCGGACCTGAAGGTGCGGTTGGTCAACGTCGTCGACCTGATGCGCCTGCAACCCGACACCGAACACCCGCACGGCCTGCCGGACAAGGAGTTCGACACCATCTTCACCCCGGACCGACCGGTCATCTTCGCGTACCACGGCTACCCGTGGCTCATCCACCGGCTCACCTACCGCCGCACCAACCACGAGAACCTGCACGTACGCGGCTACAAGGAGGAGGGCACCACCACCACCCCGTTCGACATGGTGATGCTCAACGACCTTGACCGGTTCCACCTGGTCATCGACGTCATCGACCGGGTGCCGGGGCTGGGCGCGCGCGCCGCGCACCTGCGCCAGCAGATGGTCGACGCCCGGCAGGCGGCCCGTGACTACACCCGCCGGTACGGCGAGGACGACCCGCAGGTCGCCGAGTGGCGGTGGGTCCGCGAGACCGACCCGACCAACCCGTGAAGAAGGAGGACGACGTGCGGGACGCGGAGATCCTGGTCGGCTACGACGGCTCGACCGACGCGTCGGTGGCCCTGACCTGGGCGCTGGACGAGGCCGAGCGCAGCGGTCAGCCGGTGCGGCTGGCGTACATCTTCGAATGGTTGACGGTGGCCGGTTGGATCGGTCCCGGCGTCGCGCCCGGCGTCTGGCCGGACGACGCCGCCCGGCAGCAGGTGGACGACCTGGTCCACAAGGCCGCCACGGAGGCCGCCGCCGCGCATCCCGGTCTGACGGTCACCGGCGAGGTGTACGACGGACCGCCCGCCCTGGTCTTGCAGGAACGCTCCACCGAGGCGGGGATGCTGGTGCTCGGCAGCCGGGGGCACGGCGGGTTCGCCGGGCTGCTGGCCGGGTCGACCGCGGTGTCGGTCGCCGCGCACGCGCACTGTCCCGTCATCGTGGTCCGCGACGGCACCGCCCACGGCCCGGCCGACCCGGTGACGGTCGGTGTGGACACCTCGCAGCCGTCGCTGGTGGCGCTCGGCTTCGCGGCCGAACGGGCGGCCCAGCGCCGGGTACCGCTGCGCGTGGTGCACGCCTGGACGCCGGGCCCCGGTGGGGCGGCCGGGACGCCCGACGAGCGGGCGGCCGTCGAGGAGGCGGTCGAGCCGTGGCGGCGGACGTTCCCCGAGCTGGACCTCACGGTCGACCTGGTCGGCGGAAACCCTGCGGCAACGCTGATCGAGGCGAGCCGGTCGGCCCAGTTGGTGGTGGTCGGCAGCCGGGGCCGGGGCGGGCTGGCCGGGATGCTGCTCGGCTCGGTCAGCCAGCAGGTCATCCAGCACGCCGGCTGCCCGGTCGCCGTGGTCCGGGAACGCTGACGCCGAGCCGGCCTCACCGCCGCTCGGGGGCCGGGTCGAGGGTGAAGAACTCCTCCTCTTCCTGCGCCAGGTGCAGGCGCAGGACGGCGTCCAGCCCGTAGAGGGTGGCCAGCAGGTCGGGCACCTGGTCCGGGCGCAGCCGGCCGTCGACCTGGGCCAGCTGCGCGCCGAGCAGGTCGACCTGACGACGGATCTCCACGTGGGCGCGGCTCATCGTCGCCGTCGCCTCGCCGCTGCCCAGCGGGTCGGCCAGAGCGGGATAGAGCTGCCGCTCCTCGGCCGCCTCGTGCGGCAACACCCGCTCGGTCAGCCGGCGGTGCGCCTCGCGCACCGCCGGCAGGCACCTCGGCGACGCCGGATCGGTGGCGGCCAGGTCGGCGGCGTCGCGCACCCCGGCCAGCACGTCCCGGACCGCCGCGTGTTCCTCGGCCGCGCGGGCCAGCAGCTCCCGGGTGCGCGGCGGGACGTCGCGGTGGCGCAGTCCACCCCGCAGGGCCCGCAACGCGTTGAGGATCACCAGGACGTCGATGCCCTCCTGGAGGAACGCGCCGGCGACCGGTGGCAGCCGGCCGGCCGCCGCCGCGAGCATCGCCAGCACGGCCAGTCCCATCCCGACGGTGGCGCTCTGCACGGCGATACGACGGGCGTACCGGGCGATCTCCACGGCGTCGGCGAGGCGGTCCAGCCGGTCCACGGTGAGCACCGCGTCCGCCACGTCCGCCGAGGCGTTCGCCCCGGTCGCGCCCATCGCCACGCCGACCTGTGCCTGGGCCAGGGCGGGGGCGTCGTTGACGCCGTCACCGACCATCACGGTGACGGCCCGGTCGGCCTCCTGCCGGACCCGGGCCACCTTCTCCTGTGGCGTGCAGCGGGCCACCACGTCATCCACGCCGACCGCCTCGGCGACCTGGGCGGCGGTGGCCGGCCGGTCACCGGTGACCATGACGATGCGCCGCAGTCCCGCGGCGCGCAGCCGGCGCACGGTCCGGCGGGCGTCGGGGCGTACCGGATCCTCCAGCAGGATCGCGCCGAGCGGGCCGCCGTCGTCGCTCACCCACACGGCGGACCAGCCGGCCAACTCGGTACGGGCCCGCGCCCGGTCCGCCCACTCGGGCAGCTCGCCGCCGAGCTGCCCGACCCGGACCAACCGCCCGTCCACCCGACCGGTGACCCCCCGACCGGGCTCCTCGGTCACGTCGGCGGGCTCGGTCAACGCCAGTCCCCGCGCCCGGGCCTGCCGCACCAGCGCGGCGGCCAACACGTGCGGGGAGAGCTGCTCCACCGACGCCGCCAGCCGCAGCACCTCGTCCCGGTCACCGCCGGGGGCGACGACCGTCTCGGCCGTACGCGGGCGGCCGGCGGTGAGCGTGCCGGTCTTGTCCACCAGCAGGGTACGGGCCCGGCCGAGCAGTTCCAGCGCGCCGCCGTCGCGCACCAGCACGCCGCGTCGGGCCACCCGCGACAGCCCGGACACGATCGCGATCGGGGTGGCCAGTAGCAGCGGGCAGGGGGTGGCCACCACGAGCACCGCCACCGCGCGGACCACGTCGCCGGAGAACAGCCACGCCAACCCCGCCAGCACCAGCGTGAACGGGACGAAGGCGGTGGCGTACCGGTCCGCCAGCCGCACCATCGGGGCCTTGTGCGCGCTGGCCTCCTCGGCCAGCCGGACGATGCCGGCGTACGTGCTCTGCGCCGCGCTCTTGGTCGCCCGCATGCCGAACCCCGCGCCCGCGTTGACCACGCCGCTGGCCACGGCCTCCCCGGCGGCCCGCTGCACCAGCCGCGACTCCCCGGTCACCACCGACTCGTCCAGGGTGGCCGCCTCGTCGACGGTCCCGTCGACCGGCACCACGTCACCGGGCCCCACCAGCAGTCGGTCCGCCACCGCCACCCGGTCCAGCGGCACCACCTCGATGGTGCCGTCGGCGCCCCGCCGGCGTGCCGTGCGCGGGGCGCGCTCCAGCAGGGCCCGCAGGTCCCGGGTCGCCCGGCGCTGCGCGTACGCTTCCAACGACCGTCCGGTCGCCACCATCACCGCGATCACCGCCCCGGCCAGGTACTCGCCGACGACGAGCGCGCCGGCCAGGGCCAGGACGGCGATCACGTCCACGCCGAACTGCCGACGCCACAACTGGCGCAGCATCGACCACAGGGCCGGTGCCAGTGCGGCGACCGTGACGGCCGCCCAGATCACCTGGGCCGCGCCGGGTCGGCCGGCGATCCACAGCACCGCACCCACCAGCACCGCGACACCGAGCCCGATCAGCGGCGCCCACGCCCACCAGCGTCGGATGCGGCTGCGCGCCGGCTGCTCGTCGACGCACTCGGACGGCTCCGCTGTCACCTGCGCATCGTCGCAGCCCAGCGGCGTGCACCGTCCCCACACCGCGCGATTGGCCGGCCGGCGGGCCGGTCGCGCGAGCCGGGCCGACGACCGGGCCGGCGTACGGTCACGCGAGCCGGCTCGGCGGGCGGCACGACCCGGCGCGGGCGGGACCTTCGACCCCTGCGGTCCCGAGTCCGATGCCCCAGGATGGAACGGCAACGCACCCGCAGGACATCCTCCGGTGAGGCACGATGGGCAGAGACGGAAAGGTCGTGACGATGAGTCAGGAGAGCCAGCTGACCACCGCGCTGGTGGAGGCCGCCACCACCGCCGGCCACGCCCCCTCGGTGCACAACACGCAGCCCTGGCGCTGGCAGGTCCTCCCCGACGCGCTGGAGCTACACACGGCCGCCGACCGGCAGCTCCTGGCCGGCGACCCGGAGGGACGACTGCTGGCGGTCAGTTGCGGCGCGGCCCTGCACCACGCCCGGGTGGCGCTCGCCGCCGAGGGCTGGCGCACGGTGGTGCGACGCCTTCCCGACCCGGGCGACCCCGGCCTGCTAGCCCGCCTGTCCGACCTGACCCGGACCGAGCCCGACCCCGATGCCATGCGCCTGGTGCAGTGCATGTCGGTGCGGCACACCGACCGACGGCCGGTCAGCGACGAGCCGGTGCCCACCGACGCGATCGGGGAGATCACCCGGGCGGTCACCGCCGAGGGCAGCCGGCTACAGATCCTCGACCGCGACCAGGTGCTGGAGCTGGCCGCCGCGGCCGGGCACGCCGGCTCGGTCGAGGCCGAGGACCCGGAGCTGCGCGCCGAGCTGGCGTACTGGACCAGCCGCGCCGACACCGGCACCGGCCTACCCGCGAACGTGCTGCCCGCGGAACCCACCCAGACCACCGTCCCGAGCCGGGACTTCGGCCGTCCCGGCAGCCTGCCGGTCGGCCCCGGCCACGACCACGCGGCGGTGTACGCGCTGCTGCACGGCGACGAGGACGAGCGGGACAGCTGGCTCCGCGCCGGTGAGGCCCTCTCCGCCGCCTGGCTGACCGCCACCCGGCTCGGCGTGTCGGCGGTGCCGCTGAGCGCGGTGGTCGAGGTCGAGGGCACCCGGCAGACACTGCGTCAGGTGCTCGCCGGCATCGGCTTCCCGTACCTCGTGCTGCGCCTGGGGATCGCGGACCCGGCGCACGCGGGGCCGCCGCACACCCCGCGACTGGCCGGCGAGCAGGTGGTCGACACCTCCGCCGTCCGCGGCGACCGGGCCTGACGGGTCGATCGTCGCCATTCGTCGGCGCTAGGATCGCGCGGTGACCAGCAGCGTCCCGCAGCCCCGCCCGGAAACCCCGGTCACGCCGTCGCTCGGCCTGAGCCCGCTGTCCCGGGTCCGTCTCGACGAACTGCTCCAGGAGATGCTGGACCGGGTCGGCGAGGTGATGACCAGCCGGGAGCGGCTGCGCGCGCTGCTCGACGCGGTCGTCGGTATCGGCACCAACCTGGACCTGCGCACCACCCTGCGGCGCATCGTGCAGGCGGCCTGCGAGCTGGTCGGCGCCCAGTACGGCGCACTGGGCGTGGTCGGCCCGGACCGGCTGCTGCACGACTTCATCGTGCACGGTGTCACGCCCGAGCAGCACGCGCTGATCGGCGACCTGCCGCACGGGCGGGGCGTGCTCGGCCTGCTCATCGACGATCCCCGCCCGCTGCGCATGCCGGACATCACCCAGCACCCGCGTTCCTACGGCTTCCCCGCCAACCACCCGCCCATGCACAGCTTCCTGGGCGTGCCGGTGCTCATCCGGGAGCAGGTGTTCGGCAACCTCTACCTGGCCGAGAAGCAGGGCGGGGCCCAGTTCACCGAGGACGACGAGGAGATCGTCGTCGCGCTGGCCGCCGCCGCCGGCGTGGCCATCGAGAACGCCCGCCTGTACGCCCTCGCCCACCGGCGGGAACGCTGGCTCGCGGCCACCGCCGAGATCACCACGGTGCTGCTCGGCGAGGTGCGGCGCACCGACGCGCTCGCGCTCGTCGCCCGCCGCGCCCGGGAGGTCGCCGAGGCGGAGTTGGCGCTGGTGCTGCTGCACGACGCCGACACCGCGCAGTTCACCGTGGAGGTCGTCGACGGCGTCGACGAGCGGGCCCGGGCGCTGGTCGGCGCGGTCCTGCCGGCCGCCGACACCAGCTTCGGGGCGGCCGTGGCGCAGGGACGGCACGACCAGGTGGACGACCTGGCGCACGCCGCGCCGTGGCCGGCGCTGCTGCACACCGGGCCTGCGATCGTCTCACCGCTGGCCACCGCGGAGACGCTGCACGGCGTACTCATCGTGGCGCACCGGCCGGAGCGGGGCGGCGGCGCCAACGACGAGGACGTGGCGCTGCTGGGCAGCTTCGCCGGCCAGGCGGCGCTGGCCATGGAGCGGGCGCGCGGTCAGGAGGAGCGCGAGCTGTTGGTGGTGCTGGAGGACCGTGAGCGGATCGCCCGGGACCTGCACGACGTGGTGATCCAGCGGCTCTTCGCCACCGGCCTGCAGTTGCAGAGCGCCGCGCCGATGATGGCCCGCCCCGAGGTGGCCAAACGGATCAACGCCGCCGTCGACGACCTCGACGACACCATCCGCGACATCCGGCGCACCATCTTCGAGCTGCGGACGCCGATGACCGCCGCGCTGCGCACCGAGATCCGCGAGGCGATCGAGCTGGCCGCCGAGTCCCTGGGCTTCAAGCCGCACCTGGAACTGACCGGCCCGGTGGACAGCGCCGTCCCCGACACCATCCGCCCGGAACTGACCGCCGTGCTGCGCGAGGCGCTGTCCAACACGGTCCGCCACGCGCAGGCCACCCGCGTCGACGTGGCCGTACGCGTCGACGGCGATCAGGTGAGCGTGACGGTCACCGACAACGGGGTGGGCTGCGACCCGAGTGCCGCCCGAGGCGGCCTGATCAACCTCCGCGAACGCGCCGACCGCCTAACCGGCGCCTTCACGATCCGCCCGGTCGATCCCCAAGGCACCGAGCTGCACTGGTCAATACCCCTGCGCGACTGACCACGCCGGCACCCTTGCGCACGCCGATCTTGCAGTTTCGGTTGACGGTATGAGGGACAACGTCGGTTTTGTCGGCGCAGAAAGTGCAAGATCGCGGGGAGCGGGGTGGCTCAGGGGGTCTTGCCGAGCAGGCGGGTCGCCAGGACCGCCGCCTGGGTACGACGCTCCAGGCCCAGCTTGGCCAGCACGCTGGAGACGTAGTTCTTCACCGTCTTCTCGGCCAGGAACATCTTCCCGGCGATCTCCCGGTTGGTGAGCCCTTCGGCCACGTACTCCAGGATCCGCCGCTCCTGCTCGGTGAGCGACTTCAACTCGCGCGGCTGCTCGACGCCGTTACGGATGCGTTCCAGCACCCGGGTGGTGATCGCCGGGTCGAGCAGGGACTGCCCGGCCGCCACCCGGCGCACCGCGTCGACGAGGTCGGTGCCGCGGATCTGCTTGAGCACGTACCCGGCGGCACCCGCCATGATCGCGGCGAACAGCGCCTCGTCGTCCTCGTACGAGGTGAGGATCAGACCCTTGATGGCGGAGTCGACGGCCCGGATGTCGCGGCACACGTCGATGCCGTTGCCGTCGGGCAGCCGGGCGTCGAGGATCGCCACGTCGGGCCGCAGCGCCGGAATACGACGCGACGCCTCCTGCGCGGAGCCGGACTCGCCGACCACCTCGATGTCACCGCTGCTCTGCAGCAGGTCGGCCAGGCCACGGCGGACGACCTCGTGGTCGTCGAGGAGGAAGACGCGGATCATCCCTCGTTTCTACAGGCACCGATCGGCGGGTGCACGGGCCGAAGGTCCCGACCTCGGCCGGACTCCGGCTCGGCCCGTCCGGCGATGGACGGCGGGCAGACCCCGGCCTCGAAGCGGTCCCGGGCCGGGCGGTCGGCCCGATGGGTCGGGACGTCCGGCCCTGCTCGGCGCCGCCGGATCGGCGCAGGGTGGAAGTGCGCCAGCCGTCCCGGCTCGACGACCCACCCAGGCAAGGAGCACCGCCATGGACATCGGCTACACCGCGGACCACCTGCGGACCGCCGCCGCCACCGCGGTCCGGGCGCCGTCGCTGCACAACACGCAGCCGTGGCGGTTCCGGCTGCGGGACGGCGGCATCGAGGTGCTGGCCGACCCGTCGCGGCGGCTGCCGGCGACCGATCCCAGCGGCTGGGGCGTACGGGTCGCCTGCGGCGCGGCCCTGTTCAACCTGCGGATCGCGTTGGCCGTGGCCGGCATCCCCGCCCGGGTACGGCTGCGTCCCGACCCGGCCGAGCCGGACCTGCTGGCCCGGCTGGTGCCGGACATCCCGCGCCGGCCCAGCCCCACCGAGCAGAGCCTGCACCTGGCCGTCCCCCGTCGGTTCAGCAACCGGCTGCCGTTCTGGCCGGACCCGGTGCCGTCCGACGCGCGTTGGCGGCTCGGCGACGCGGCCCGCGCCGAGGGATGCTGGCTGGAACTGCTGGTCGGGGTGAGCGCGGTGAACGCGTTCGGCGAGATCGCCCGCAGCGCGCACCGGGTGCTGGAACGCGACCCGGCGTACCGCGCCGAGCGGGAGCAGTGGCTGCGTCACGAGCCCGCGCCGGACGGCGTACCCGCCTCGGCCGGCGGACCGCAGCACGAGCCGCAGGACGTCCTGCCCGCGCGTGGCTTCGGCGGGCGCGACCGCGCGCCGGGACGCGACTTCGAACCCGAGCCGCTGGTCGGGGTGCTCGGCTCGGCCGGCAACACCGCCATCGACCAGGTGGTCGCCGGTCAGGCCCTGCAACGGGTGCTGCTCACCGCCACCGACTCCGGGTTGGCCGTGTCGCTGCTGTCCCAGCCGATCGAGGTGCCGACCGCCCGGGAGCAGCTACGGGTGTCGCTGGGGCGGTTCGGCACGCCGCAGATGGTGCTGCGCATCGGGTACGGCCAGCCGGGCCGACCCACCCCGCGCCGGGAGGTCGACGAGGTGGTGGACCAGCCGGTCGTGCCGGCCTGAGACCCGGGGCCAGCGGTGGATCAGCCGGCGAGCAGTCGGTCCAGCGGGCGGGGCACGCGGTCCGGGTCGAGCGCCCGCACCAGCGCCTCGGCGTAGCGGGCCTTGCGCCCACTCATCGTGCCCAGGAATCGGCGCAGTTGCCGTCCGACCGACCGTTCACGTTGGGCCGGCTGGTTCTGGAAGACCCGCCAGCGGGTCAGGTCCCCCTGTTCCGCGATGACCCGCCGCACGCCGTCGCTGCCCAGCGCACGGATCAGCTCGTCCTCCAGGTCGGTCACGCACACACCGAACCCGAGCGCCTCCAGCGCCGGTCGGTCCAGGGCGGCACCGAAGCCCGCCTGCTCCAGGCCACGGCGGAAGAAGCCCTCCTCGGCCTCGTCGCACAGCCCCCGTACCGGCACGTCGAGCCCCTGCGCCCCGAACAGACGGAGGTACCGGCCGACGCTCATCGCACCGCCGAGCGGCACCACGCAGACCCCCTCACCGGCGAGATCGCGGTGCCGTCGTTCCGCGAGTGCCTCCACCGCGCGCTGGTCGCTGACCCCTTCGACGAGGACGACGGCACGCAGGCCGGCCGCCGCCTCCCGGGCCGTGTCGGCGGCCGTCGCGGCCTCCGGACCGCCGGCCGCCCACAGGTGTACGGCGGCGCGAAAGCGGTCCGGCTCGGGCACGGGACCGAGTCTCGCAACGGTTGGTCCACCCCGCCACCGGATTCTCGGCGTCGAATGACCTCAGCACCTCGACGCCGCCGCCCGCTCACCCGGTGAGCGGCTTGGCGGCGAACCTCAGCTTCTCGATCTCGTGAAACGCCTGGCCCCCCTCGTGGCCGTTGAACGGGTAGACGCGGATCTGCTTCGGTCCGGCGTAGTGGTTGTACGAGGCGTACACGGTCGAGGGCGGGCAGGCCTGGTCCATCAGCCCGACGGAGTACAGCGCCGCGGCGCTGGCCCGCTTGGCGTGGTTGACCGTGTCGAAGTAGGAGAGCGTTCGCATCACCCGGTCCCGTTCGTCACGGCGGACCTTGAGATAGCCGGCGATCTCGGCGTACGGCGAGGCGTCGGTGATGGTCAGCGCACGGGGAAAGTCGGCCAGGAACGGAACGTCGGGCATGACGGCCACCAGACCCGACGCGAGGCCGGCCACGGCGGTGGCGATTCCGCCGCCCTGGCTGGTCCCGGTGACAGCCACTCTGCTCGGGTCCACCTCGGACATCTCTCGTACGGCGTCGACGGCACGGACCCCGTCGGTGAAGACCCGGCGGTAGTAGTAGGTTTCCGCACTGGCGATGCCTCGGGTGGTGAAGCCCGCGATCGCGGGGTCACCAGTGGGGTCGGGATCGGGTGTGTCCCCTCTGGGGCCCTTGGCGCCCTGACCTCGGGTGTCCATGATGAGGTGGGCATATCCGGCCATGGCCCACAGCGGCCTCTCGTGCGGCAGGCCGCGGCCTCCGCCGTATCCGACGTACTCCACCACGGCGGGCAGTGGACCGGTGCGGGTGACGGGCAGATGCAGCCAGGCCTTGACCGGGTTGCCGTCGTAGCCGGCGAAGGTGACGTCAAGGGTGTCGATCAGTGCGAGGCCGTTGTCGACCGGCGTGACGGTGAGATTCAGCTGATGAGCGCGCGCATCCTTGAGTGTCGCGGTCCAGAAGCTGTCGAAGTCCTCCGGCTCCGAGACGTCGGGCCGGTAGCTGCGCAGCAGGTCTTCGGGCAGGTCGAACAGTGCCATGGCATCTCCACGGTTGCGGGTGGTCGGAAGTCGGGTGGGTCGTCACCACTCGGTGAACGCGCCGTCCGGGCCGCGCCAGACGGGGGAACGGAACCGGTGGCCGCGTGCCGCCGCTTCGCGCACCGCCTTCTCGTCGACGTCGATGCCGAGGCCGGGTGCGCCGAGTCGCTCCACGTGCCCGTCGCGCAACCGCAGGACGTCGGCGTCGACGAGATAGTTCAGGCCGTCCTGGCCGTTGTTGTAGTGGATGCCGAGGGCCTGTTCCTGAATGAGGAAGTTGGGTGTGGCGAGGTCGATCTGCAGGCACGCGGCCAGCGCGATGGGACCGAGTGGGCAGTGCGGGGCCAGGACGGCGTCGTACATCTCGGCGACGGCGGCGATGCGCCGGACCTCGGAGACGCCTCCGGCGTGCGAGAGGTCAGGTTGGACGACGGCCACGCCGGCGTCCAGGACGTCCCGGAACTCGCGCCGGGTGTAGAGCCGCTCGCCGGTGGCGATCGGCAGTGCGGTCGCCGTGACGATCCGGGCGATGTCGCTGGAATACTCCGGCCGCAGCGGTTCCTCGACGAACAGCGGCACGTACGGCTCAAGCAGTGGCAGGAGGCGACGGCTGGCGGCGATCGAGGCCCGGCCGTGCAGGTCGACCGCGACGTCGTTGTCGGGGCCGATCGCGTCGCGGACCTTGGCCACGAGATCGACGACGGATCTCACGCCCGCGGGGGTGTCCAGGAACGCCATCGGGCCGGACGGTGCGATCTTGACGGCGGTGTATCCGGCAGCGATCGCCGTGGCGGCGGCTTCGGCGACCTGTTCGGCGGTCTCGCCGTACGCCCAGCCGTACATCCGGACGCGGTCGCGTACCGGCCCGCCGAGCAGTTCGTGGACCGGCGCCCCGCGGACCTTTCCGGCGATGTCCCACAGCGCCTGGTCGATGCCGGCGACGGCGCTGGAGAGTACGGGGCCGCCGCGGTAGAAGCCACCGCGGGTGAGGACCTGCCAGTGGTCCTCGATGCGCAGCGGATCGCTGCCGATGAGCAGGTCGGACAGCTCACCGATGGCGGCCTGGACGGTCTCGGCGCGTCCTTCCACGACCGGTTCGCCCCAGCCGACGACACCGTCATCGGTGGTGATCTTCAGAAAGAGCCAGCGGGGCGCGACGAGGAAGGTCTCCAGACGGTCGATCTTCACGGGGCCACGATCCCGCCGTCGAGGTGCCGAACCTGGGCCGACCACCGTTCGTGGAGGTGTTCCACGGGCGGGTACTTGGCCGCCTCCGCCTCGTCGAGATCGATGCCCCAGCCGGGCGCGTCCGACGGATAGAGGAAACCGTTGCGGGGTGCGAGCGTGCCCGGGAACACCGCGTGGACCTCAGGTGCGTACTCGTGGCCCTCCTGGACGACGAACGCCGCACTGGTCACGTCGAGGGCGACGTTGGCCGCCGCGCCGACCGGGGACACGTCGGCCGGGGCGTGCCAGGCGGTGCCCACACCGTGGAGTTCGCACAGGGCGACGAGCTTGCGCGCCGGGCTCAGGCCGCCGATCGAGGAGATGTGCAGGCGCAGCAGATCGACGCCGCCGCCCGTCACGAGCCGGGCCGCGTCGGCCACCGACGCCACCTGTTCGCCGACGGCGATGGGCATGGGTGCGGCCGCGCGGACCTCGCTCAGCCGGTCGTAGAACTCCGGGGCGATCGGATCCTCCAGGAAGAACAATCGGTACTCCTCGAGCTGGCGGGCCAGTCCGACGGCCTGCTTGACGGTGAGCCGGGAATGGACGTCGTGCATCAGGTGCGGCTCGGGCCCGAGGGCCGCGCGGGCCTGCGCGAACAGGTCCGGAGTGTCGCGCAGGTAGCGGTGCACGTCCCACCCGCCGGGATGCGGCGTTCCGGGGTACCCGCCGGGCGTGGGCGGAGCGCCGTAGGTGCCGACACCGGGGCTGCCGACCTGGAGCCGGACGTGCCGGTAGCCCCGGGCGAGCAGGGCGCGGGCCTGCTCCAGGGTGGCGTCGACGGTGGCCCCGCCGGCGTGCAGGTACGTGTCGGCCGCCGCCCGGACCCGCCCGCCGAGCAACTCGTAGACGGGCATGCCGGCTCGTTTACCGGCGATGTCCCACAGCGCCTGGTCGACGCCGGACAGGGCGTTGTTGGTGACCGGGCCGCTGCGCCAGTACGACGAGAAGTGGACCATGCGGAAGATGTCCTCGATGTCGGCCGGATGGCGGCCGACGAGCAGCGGCGCGACATGACGATCGACGGTGGCGGCGACCGCGTGGAACCGCTGGGTGAACGTCGCGCAGCCGAGCCCGTACAGGCCGGGATCGTTGGTGTCGACCCGGACGACGACGAGCGGCACGCCCTCCGGGGCGGTGACGATCGACCGGACGCCGGTGATGCGCAGCCGGTCACGGCCGGGCCAGGGTGCCTGCGTCTCCGGCATGGGATTGAGGGGCACGAACGTGGTCTCCTGTTCGAGGATCGTTGCGTGGATGGACGGCGGCGGCAGATCGTCAGGCGTAGGCCCGCACGGCGATCAGCTGGGCCGACCCGGTGCCGTTGGTGGCGGTGACGACAACCCTGATCCGGTCGGTCACGATCGGGGCCGCGAGACGGTGCGTACGGCGCCGCTGCCGGTTGTCGGCCACCGACACGAGCGGCTGCCAACCGGTCCCGACGGCGCGGGCCTCGATCCGGTAGTCGCGCACGAGCGTCGGCATGAGCGTGAACGGCATCCGGTGGTGGGGCAGATTGATCAGGTCCTCGTTGACGTCGTCGTTGGCGATGACCTCGACCCGGCTCACCGTCACCGGCTCCGCCCAGGTCAGCTGCAACCACGGCGCGCCGTCGGTGGCTAAGGGCCGCGACATCCACAGGTGCGGTCCGGCGAAGGGCCGCAGGTACCCGTCGACGACCTTGTCGGCGGAGTAGGCCGCCGTCGGACCGGTGCGCAGGCAGAAGGTCCGGCGGCGCAGGGCCGCGCTCTTCCACTCGAGCACCGGTTGCGGCTCCGTGCGGTCCGGCGGCGGCACGTGGGACAGGCAGAGGACGCCGGGGACGGTCGTGTCCGCGACGTGCAGGGCCACGGCGGGGTTGGCCCGTACCCGCAGGAAGGCGTTGCGCGCGGTCGGCGGCGTCCAGGCCAGCGGAAGGCGGACCCACTGCCGGGCGCCCGCGCCGACCGGGACCTGCACGGTGTCGATCAGCGTGTCCGGTACGTAGTTCTGCCCGAGGCCGGGGTCGTAGAGGTCCACCACGAGCGTGGTGGCCTCGGCCGCGTCGACGAGGAGTTCCGGGCCGGCCAGCGCGGGATCGACCGGCAGCACGATGCCGGCGTCGGCGGTCAGCGGCCACTGCCCACCCGGTCCGGTCACGTCGATCCCGTCCAGCGTCGACGACGCCGTCACCAGCGCCGTGCGGGCCTGATCGGTGGGGTCGGCCGCGGCCACGCCGATGAGGGACGCGTCGGAGCGCAGGAGGGTCTGCTGCAGGTGACCCGCGTCGAGTTCGCGGGGGGCCACCTGCCGGTCGAGGCACAGGGCAGCGGCGGTTCCCGCCGCCTGGCCCAGCGTCGCGCAGGTGGCCATCACCCGGGTCGACCCGAACGCGATGTGGCTGGCCGAGACGTTACGCCCGGCGAACAGCAGGTTCGTGGTGTTCACCGAGTACAGGCAGCGGTAGGGGATGGGGTAGACGCCGTCCGGGTGCAGGTGTTTGGAGGCGGCCTCCGTCGCGTACATGCCCTGCGGCGGATGCATGTCGATGGACCACCCGCCGAAGGCGATCTGGTCGGGGAACTCCCGCTGGCCCATGATGTCGTTCTGGGTCAGTACGTAGTCGCCGATGAACCTGCGGTACTCCCGCTTGCCGGGGACGGCCCCGACCCATTCCAGGGTCATCGTGTCCGCGTCGAACCGGCCCGAGTTCTTGATGTGGTCCCAGATGCCGTAGATGACCGACCACAGCTCGTCCCGGATGACGTCGTTGTCGTGGACGGTGTCCAGCTCCCCGCCGTACTCGATCCACCAGTACGCGGTGCCGTTGTCACCGGCCCGGATGATGCGTCGCTGCGGGATGCTGGTCTGCGTGATGTCCTTGGCGAACGACGGCGCCACGTAGGTGACCGGCTCACCGGCGTCCTTGGTGTAGAAGAGCAAGGTGCTGCCGAGGGTGATGTCATCGGCCTCGACGGGTGCCCAGGGTTCGTCGTACTCGCTGCGGGCCTCGCGGCCGATGCGGTACTCGGCGCCGGCCAGGTGTCCGACCAGTCCGTCGCCCGTGCAGTCGAGGAAGATCGGCGCCGAGAAGTGGATGAGCCGTTCCGAGCCCATCATCCAACCGGTGACGGTGTGGATCCGCCGCGCCTCGGGCGGCCCGTCCGCCTCGACGTCCCGGACGTCGGTGTTGAGATACAGGGAGATGTTCGCTTCCGCCCGTACGGCGTCGAGCACGACCGTGTCCCACACGTACGGATTGCCCTGCGGGTTGCGGTACTGGTTCTCCACGAACAGCTCACCCATGATCCCGCCTTCGCGGGCGTAATGGTTGTCGCCGTGGCTCGTGGCCCCGACCACCCAGACCCGCACCTCGCTGCTGGAGTTGCCGCCCAGCACCGGCCGGTTGTTGATCAGCGCGACCGTCCGGCCGAGGCGGGCGGCGGCGATGGCTGCGCACACACCCGCCAGACCACCGCCCACCACCACGATGTCGTGCTCGGCGTGTTCAACACGCATGGTGATGAGCCTCCGTCGGTGTCACTTGAGCCCCGTGCGGCTCAGTGCGGACAGGAACTGGCGCTGGAACACGAGGAACACGATGATCATCGGTACGACCGAGGAGGTGGCCGCGGCCATCGACAGCCCACCGGCGAGGCCGCCGTCGCCGTCGACGAAACGGGTCAGGCCGACGGGAAGCGTGTAGTTCTCGTCGGTGGAGAGCATGATCAGCGGCGTCTCGTAGCTGTTCCAGGACCAGACGAAGCCAAGAATCGCCAGTGCGGCGAGGACGGGCTTCGCCATCGGGAGGTAGATGCGCCAGTAGATCGACCATTCGCCGGCACCGTCGATACGTGCGGCCTCGGCCAATTCCCCGGGTACGGCGGAGAAGTGCTGACGCATCAGGAAGGTGCCGAAGACGGTGAACATGCTCGGCAGGATCAGCGCCCACAAAGTGTCGTACAGGCCGACGGCCTGGAAGAACATGAACCGGGGCACGAGCAGCAACTGGGTCGGCACGATCGAGGTCGCGATGTAGAGCAGGAAGAGGCGGTCGCGACCTTTGAACCGCATGCGGGCGAAGGCGTACCCGGCCAGGGAGGACGTGAACAGCTCGCCGGCGACGGCGACGGTCGCCACGATCAGGGAATTGGCGAAGTAACGCAGCAGGGGTGGGTCGCCGGCCCACACGTCGGCGTAGTTGACCCACCGAACCGGGTCGGGAATCCACGTCACCGGAAGCGTGAACACGTCGATGTTGCGTTTGAGCGAAGCCGAGATCATCCACAGCAGCGGGAGGGCGAAGAGCACGGCGATCGCCCACATGACGAGGCTCAGCAACCAGGTGCGCAGGGTCCGGTCTGTACGGCTGCGGGTCATGTGTAGAGCCCTCGTCCCTTCTGGAACCGCCACAGCACCAGCGTCAGCAGCAGTACCGCGGCGAACGTGACGACGCCGATCGCTGCGGCGTAGCCGAACTTGTAGGCCTGGAATCCGGACTGGTACATGTAGTAGGCCAGCACGGTGGTGGACTCCCCCGGGCCGCCGCCGGTCAGGAAGGCGATCAACCCGAACCCCTGTGACGTGCCGATGAACGACGTGATCGCCAGGAAGACGGTGGTCGGCATGAGACTCGGCCACGTGATGGTGCGGAACCGACGCCACGCGCCGGCGCCGTCGATCATCGCCGCCTCGTGCAGGTCCTGGGGCAGCTCCTGAAGAGCGGCCAGGTAGATCACCGCTTGGTAGCCCATGCCGGCCCACACCTGGATAAGCACGAGCGCCGGCAGAGCCCAGTCCTCGGACACCAGCCAGGTCGGCGGCTCGGACAGACCCAGGAACCGCAGGGCCTGGTTGAGCAGCCCGGCGCTGGGGTTGAGCACGAGCAGCCAGACCATACCGATGGCGACCGTGTTGACCATGCTGGGTACGAAGAACACGACCCGCAGCGCGGCCCGGCCGACCAGCGGCCGGTTGAGGGCCAGCGCGAGCAGCAGGCCGAACGCGATCGACAGCGGAACGCCGAGGCCGGCGAAGAACACCGTGCGGCCCAGGGCTTTCCAGAACTTGGGGTCGGCGAACAGCTCCGCGAAGTTGTCCAGGCCCACCCACTCGATCCCGCCAAGGCCGGACAGCACGTTCCAGCGGGTGAACGCGATGCCCAGCCCGGCCAGCATCGGACCGAGGGTGAAGGCGATCAGTCCGATGAGATTGGGAGCGATGAACAACCACGGCAACCAGGAACGGACCCCGGCGGGCCGGCGCTTCTTCTCCCGTACGACGGGCGGTACCGGTGACCGGGCCGACCCAACCAGAGTCTGCATGTGTCTCTAGGCCGCCTTTTTGATCGCGGCGTCGCACTGTTCCTTGGCGGTCCGGGCCCATTGGTCGATGCTGATGTTCCCGAGCAGGACCCGCTGGTTGAGCCCGTTCATGATCGTGGTGATCTCCGCGTGCGCCGTCTGGATGGCGTCCACGGGAATCCTCGCGTCCGAGGTCAGCAGGTTGGTGACCAGCGACTGCTCGTCGAACAGCTTTGCGGCGTCGGGGCCGCCCAGATCGCCGGCCAGTTTGGCGGTGTCGCCCCCGGGCAGCGACGGGAGCCGGCCGCCGGGCACCATGTGTGCCGCGCCTTCGCCGAGCCAGAACTGCAGGAGCGTGAAGGCGGCGTCCTGGTGCTTGGACTTTTTGGTGATGGCCACGTTGTCGCCGTACGCACCGGTGTTCCAGAACTGCGCGCCCTTCTGCGGCGCCGGCATCGGCAGCAGAACGGTCTTGAAGTCGTGCGGATACTCCTTGGTGTCCTTGATGTAGCGCATGACGAACGGCTGGGAGATCCACATCGCGACCTTCCCCGTGAGGAACGGGGTCTGGGCGAACGCGTCCCACTTCTGCGCGACGATCTCGGTCATCGGTACGGCGGACTTCTCGGCCATCATGTCCAGCCGGAGCTGGAAGTTCTCCCGGAACGCCGGGTGGTCGAAATTGGACTCGCGGCCGCCGGGCTTGTAGGTGAAGTCCGGGCCGAGCTGCTGGCGGGCAAGGTCCGGCGGGATGAGACACCCGTACACGCCGTTGCCGGAGAGCTGTTTCGCGATCGCGCGGAAGTCGGCGGTCGTCCAGTCCGTCGGGACGGTGACGCCGGCCTTGTCGAGCAGGCTCTTGTTCGCCAGCACCGTCTCCACGCTGCGGCTGGCCGGAGCGGAGTACGCCTTACCGTCGAAGAAGTAGTTGCTGGCCGGATTCGCCCCGGGGGCGAAGACCTTCAACACCGGGTCACCGGCGAGCCGGTCGGTGAGGTCGGTGAGCAGACCCGCCTCGACGCGTTTGGCCAGGGCCGAACGCGCGTACGACACGACCACGTCGATGTCGAGACCGCCCTGCAGCGCGGTGTCGAGCTTGAGGTTGCCCTGATCGTCGTTGACGAAACGGGTGTACTTGACCTTGATGTTCGGGTGCTTCGCGGTGAACGCGGCGAACAGGGCGTCGGGTCCGTTCTCCGCGGGGACTCCGCCCCAGACGTTGAGGGTCACCGTGCCGGCGTCACCGGAATCGTCCTTGCCGCAGGCCGCGAGGAGGGCGGCGGAACCCAGTCCGGCCGCGCCCGCGAGCAGGCGCCGGCGGCTGATCGTACGTGTCATGGCGTCACTTCCTGGTCTGAGGATGGTGGCTGTCCGGGTGGGGACAGTGGGTAGCGGTGCTCGGGGGTGAAGCCGAGCAACCGGGTGGCCCGACCGGTGTCGATGGCGACGTTCCGGCCGGTCAGTCGCGTCCGCCGGGGCACTCCCGGCAGGTGTTCGTCCAGCAGCGCCTCCGTGTCGGTGGCGCTCAGGGTGTCCGGGGCGGCGACGAACACCGGGTGAAATCCGGTCAGGGGGGCGGTGAGGGCCAGCAGACCGGCGCGGGCGGCGTCGCGGGTGTCCAGGTACGCCCACATCTCCTTGGCACCCCACGACGGGTGTTCGGCGTAGTAACCGGCGTAGGTGTCGAACTGGTCGTTGGGCCCGCCGAGCAGCGGCAGGCGCAGTGCGACGACGGTCATCCCGTGCCGGCGGGCCATCATGGCGCCGATCGCCTCGTCGGTCTGCTTCGACAGCGCGTACGGGTCGGCCACCTGCAGCGGCAGATCCTCGTCAATGGGCAGGTAGGCCGGTGTCTGCGGATGCGGCGACCAGGGCAGGCCGGTCACCGACAGGCTGCTGGCGATCACGGCCCGACGGACGCCCCGCTGAGCCGCCTCCTCCAGCACCGTGAACGTCGCCTGGGTGTTGGTGGTGAACACCTCGTGCGGTGTGCCGAGGGTGGGCGCGGGGATGGCCGCGCAGTGGAAGACGGCGTCGACCTCGGCGAGGGCGTCGCGTACCACGATGGGGTCCCCGGCGGATCCGGTCACCATCCGGTCCGCCCGGGTGTCGCCCGGGTCGTGCAGGTCGAGACCGGTGGTGGGGATGAGCTGGTCGGCGAGGAGCGTCAGGGCCGCCCGGCCCAGCCGTCCGGCCGCACCGGTGACCAGGATCCGCCGGGGCCCGCTCACGGCGCCATCACCTGCACCGGCCGGAACTCCGCGGTGTTCTTGGCCAGGACGATGCCGCCACCCCACTGGATCCAGCCGGCCCGGCCGATGCCGTCGTCGTCATCGTTGACCACGAAGGACAGGGCGACCGGCGCGGTGGGCGGACCGCTGAGCCCGAGTGCGGACCAGGGCACCGACACGCGGTAGGAGGTGGTGGTCCCGTTCCGGACGATCGCCGCCGTCGCGCCGGGCGTCGCCCCGGCCACTCCGCCGGCCGGTGGCGTGAAGGTGTACACGGCCGGACCGGTGCCCAGCAGCGCCGCGCCGATCTCGACGCGGGCGGTCGACCGCCCCGGAAGGTCGGGGCTGACCGCCAGTTGGATGGAGTCGCCGTCCCACATACTGCCGGCCGTCTTCGTCTGGGCGTGGACGTTGTCGGTCACGTCGGCCGTCAACCACAGGGCGTCCGCGGTGCGGGTGAGCTTGACCGTGCCCGACAGGTCCGACGTGCCGCCGTAGGGAACTCGCCGGTAGTCGACCGCGCCGTCGGCCGCCAGATTCACGGGTACGACCGTGTTCTGTCCGTCGGCCTCGATCGGGTTGAAGCCGACGGTCCCGCCGGCCCGGAACGCGCCCAGCTGTGTCGTGTCGACGCGCACCGACATGTCGTACGACTTCCACGGGGCGATCCCCGCGACCGGTATGTCGACCGAGGTGACGGAGTTCGGCGGTACCGGGGCGACGCTGCTCACCGTGCCGCTCTGGGTCCCCACCGTCCACGCGATCTGTGCGACGTTCAGCGCCGTCGCCGACTTGTTGTTGGTGATCTTCACCCGCAGCGACCCGCCGAGCGGCCCGACCGACGTCACGATCGGATCGACGGTCGCCACGACCGGATCGGTGATCATCGCGTCGTCGCGCAGCACCATCGACGCCGATCCGCCGGACCCGGCCCGCACGTGTACCGTTCGCGGGCCCTTCACCGTACTGCCGGGAACCGTGACGGTCTTCGTTCCCACCTGCCCGGCCGACGCGTACACCGCGTAGGTGCTGTCCTCGATGTGGAAGTTGGTCCACGTGCCTCCACCGCCGTGGGTCCGGTCCACCTTCAGCGTCACCGGGATGTCATCGCCGACCGCGACGGTGTCCGGAACCGAGACGGAGTAGACCTTCGGGTTGCTCACCGCCAGGGCCGTCGGCTTGCCCCGGGTGAAGACCGGGTGCTCGGTCAGGTCCAGCGTCACCTTGCCCTGTAGGGGTTCCAGGGTGTTCGACCGGCCGTAGGCGTTGGTGACCGTGACCGGCGTGGTGGTGCTCAGCTCCACCTGGGTCGGTGTGGTCGCCCACATCACCCGGACCGGCGTCTTGCCGGCCCCGCCGGCGAACTCGTACGAGTGGACACCCGAGCCCAGGTTGTCGGCGGCACGGAAATCCAGACCGGCGAGCTGGCGGATCAGCACCGACTGCGTGACCAGCGCCGGCTTCGGGGCGTAGGCGTTCATCCCCAGGTACCCGGGACGGCGCATCACGCCGAAGTTGTACTCCTGGTTCGACGCGGTCGTGCCGTCGTTGAGGAAGTCGTACCAGTAGTAGCGGCTGGCCCCGTTGGCCACGGCCAGGCTCGCCGTGCGGACCAGGTAGTCGCCCTGCTGGAGCTCCGTGACGCCGCCGCTGGTGTGGGTCGGGTATCCGTTCTCGGTGATGTCGATCGGCATGTCACGACCGTTGTTGTAGCGGCGGATCAGATCTTTGAACGTCGGGATCATGGTCACGCCGCGGACCTCCGGCGGTGCCGGGAAGCCGTAGAGGTGCGCGCTGAAGCGGTCCATGTACTGCAGGCCGCCGATCTGGAACAGCTCTTCCCACCACGCCGGTCCGCCGCCGGCCGGCGCGACGACCACGGCCTGCGGGTGGTCGGCCTTGACCTTGGCGTAGGTCGCCTGCAACAGAGGCAGGTAGCACTCCGGGGTACGACCGCACAGGCCGTTGTTGAAGCCCCCGTCGAACTCGTTGTACACCTCGATCTTGTTGGTGCCGGAGAGGGTGAGCATCGCCGAGGCGTAGGCGGCGAAAGCGGCGTGGCCCTCCGGCGTGCTCGGCGTCTTTCCGCCGTCGTAGAGCGGATTGGCGAACGCCGCGACCAGCAGAGGCTCCATGCCGTTGGCGGCCAGCCCGTTGAGGAACGGGGCGCCGTAGGTGGGCATGGTGTAGGTGCCGGCGGTCTTCTCCACGTGCTGCCAGGAAAGGGCGTCGCGGACGTGGGTGTAACCGACCTTCGCCATCGTGGGAATGAGACTGGCCGGGTCGCTCTGGGAGAAGTGGGTCCCGACTCCCCACGGCGCCCCGGATCTGCGGGCGTCGGCGGGAAGCGCGTCCAGCAGCGCCACCGGCGTGTACCTGGTGACCGGGAGTCCACCCACCTCGGCCGTCACGCCGAGGGTGTAGTAGCCGGGCTTGACCGTGGCGAGGTTGACCGTCGCCGTGCCACCGGACACCGCGGCCGTGCCGCTGGCCGCCGGCACCCCCTGCTCGTCGGCGACCGCCCAGCTCACGCTGGCCGCGCTGGAGGTCACCGGGATGGTCCGCGGCTCGGATCCGCTGAAGACCAGGTTCGTCGCGGTGATGCGCACCGCCTCGGCGGTGCTGAAGCTGACCGAGACGTCGGAGACGCACAGGTCCGTCGCCGACCGCCCGAGCCGGCTGTCCCAGGAGGCGATGCGGAAGTCGGCGCCGGACGGCAGATCGCCCTTGAACTCGGCGTCGGGCAACTGGAAGACGTACGAGCGCCAGACGTTGCCGCCGGTGAGCGGGACGGCGTCGGCGGCCCGGTTCTGGCCCGTACCGTCGTACTGGATGGTGAAGTGTCCGGGGCCGGCGTCGAAGTAGCTGACCTTCACGAACGCGTAGCCGGTGGTGGCCGGCTGCCGGGCGGCGTCGACCCGGAAGTACAGGAAGTCGTTGGTGATCGGCGTCTGGGTGGTGGTCCAGCAGGGGCGGCCGCCCCGCTCGGTGGCCGCCGCGGAGATCTGGCCGGAGGCATCGCCGGGGTTGCCGGCCATGCCGTTCCACTGTGGAGGAGCAGAAAGCACCGCGGAGGCCGCGGCGGCGTCGGCGAACGCGGGAGACGCGTTGCCGATCACGGGTAGTCCGATGAGGACGGCCAGTCCGGCCGCGACGTGCATCCGCCACCTGCGGCGGTGCACGTTCGAGGGTCGTGTCACGTTCGTCACCTCTCGGCTCAGCCACGGTCCGCTCGTTGGCGCGTCGTCGTCTCGTGACGTGGGTGCGTGGTGAGCCGACCGGCTCGCCACGGTTCGCAGCAAGTGGTGCCTTTCCGTCCATCGCGGCAGCCCGCCGGACCCACCCCGTGATGTCAGGAACCGACCGGGGCAGCAGTCATCGCGCCTGCTGGAGCAGGGTCAACTGCGGCGACCAGGCGGGATCGTTGGTCAAGTGCGGCGAGCGTAATGGTGCAGTAATAGCACCGTCAAGACACGTCGAGGAAACCCGAGCGACACGAGCCCGTAGCGCTACGCAACGAAGTGATGCTATAAATGCAACATGCTGCCGTCTCAGCCGAACAAATCGCTCCAGGACGGGCTCGACTGCCTGCAGTTGCTGGCCAGCTCGGCTGAGTCCCTCGGTTCACGCGAGGTCGCGCGACGGCTCGGGCTGGAACCCTCCCGTGCAAACCGGCTGCTCAAGACCCTCGCGCACATCCGGCTGATCGAACAGGACGAGCGGCGCCGCTATCGTCCCGGCCCGGGAATCCACGCCCTGGCCGCGCAGAGCCTCTTCGGGTCCGGCCTGATCCGCCGCGCGCTCGGACCGCTCGGCGAGCTGCACACCCACGGTCACACCGTGGCCATGGGTGTGCTCTGGCGCGACCAGATGTCGTACCTGTACCACGCCGACCCGGGCATGGACACCAGCACGGCCCTCGGCCGGATCGGCCTCTTCCCGGTCACCCGATCCGGGCTCGGGATGGCCCTGCTGGCCTCCCAGGACGACGAGAACGTCCGCGACACGTGGGCGACCAGCGGGAACGAGACCCCGATCGAGCAGGTCCTCACCGATCTTGCGGAGATCCGCGAAGCCGGGTTCGCCCTGCGCGCCGGTAAAACCGAACGCACCGTCGCCGTCACCGTCGGCTCGGCACCGTACGCCGCGATCGGCATGTCCGGCCGCTTTCCCGACGCGCACATCCCGGAACTCGTCAGCGCGCTGCGGCACGCGGCGGGGAAGATCGAGAAGAAGGGCTGAGGCGCACCGCCTCCGGGGAGCAGAAACAAGGAACCCGTTACCGGAGGTCCGGCAACGGGTCACTGACCTGCTCGTAGATGTGGTGGGCGATACTGGGTTTGAACCAGTGACCTCTTCCGTGTCAAGGAAGCGCGCTCCCACTGCGCCAATCGCCCGTGGTGGCCGCTCGACCCGGGAACCAGGCCCGTCGAGACGGATCGCGAGCGGACGACGGGATTCGAACCCGCGACCCTCACCTTGGCAAGGTGATGCGCTACCAGCTGCGCTACGTCCGCACGTCCCCGACTACCGCCGGCGACGGAGCAGACTCTACCCGATGCCAAGATCGGCCGGCGCGGCACCCTCGGGCGACCGCGATTGCGCTGCTCGACGACGGGGTACTGAGGAACCTCGACAGCGCACCACACCCCCTAAGGAGGCTGTCGTGGGTATCGGCACCAGCATCTTCCTGATCGCGCTCGGCGCGATTCTCACCTTCGCCCTCGACGCCAGCGTCGGCGGCATCAACCTCGACGTGGTCGGTTGGATCCTGATGGGCGCCGGCGTCCTCGGTCTGATCATGACCACGCTGATCTGGGGTCGCCGCCGCCAGGCGGTCCCCGTCGCCACCGAGCAGCCGGTGGAGTACCGCCGGGTCGAGGAGCCGGTCGAGTACCGCCGGGTCGAGGAGCGGCGGGACATCGCCCCGCCGCTGTGACGCGCTCGGATGGACGGGCCGGCGATCTCCTGGAAGGATGCCGGCCCGTCCTGTTTGCGCTGGTGAGGGCACAGACGAGCCCGCGTTACCATCCAGCCCATGGAGTCCCTGGACACGGTGCTGGCCGCCCACCGGTCGTACCTGCTCGGTTGGAACATCGGCGCGGACGGTGACCCGAGCCTGCCGACCTACCGCAGTGAGGTGCCGCACGCCACCCTCAACGGTGTGCTGCGGGTGGCCGGGCCCGCGCCCGGCGAGGCGCTGGCGGAGGCCCGGCGACGGCTGCGGGGCGTACCCCGAATCTGGTGGGTCGGACCGGACAGCGACGCCGGCACCGCCGACGGCCTGGTCGCCCTCGGGGCGACCGAGGTCGCCCGCATGCCGGTCATGACGATGGCGCTCGACACGGCAGCCGAGGCTCCGACGCCCGCCGGCCTGCACATCGCCGAGACCGACGACCTGGACGCCTTCGTCGCGGCCTACGCCCGGGTGTCCGGCATCCCGCCGGCGGGTGTCCCGGCGACGGTCGAACGGGAGAAGGCGTTCGATGGCGACGGCACGGTGATCCGGCTGGCCGGTCGCCGCGCCGACGGCCGGATCGTCGGCACCGCCGTCGCCTGGCTCAGCCACGGTCTGGTCACGCTCTACTTCGTGGGTACGCAGCCCGAGCAGCGCCGACAGGGCATCGGCGCGGCCATCACCCGGGCCGCGCTCGACCTGGCCCGTGAGCGGGGCGCCCACACGGCCGCCCTCACCTCCTCCCCCATGGCCGAGGCGATCTACCGCCGGCTCGGCTTCCGGCCGGTGGGCGAGTTCCGGCTGCTGACCTTCTGACCGCTCAGTCGGTCCGAGCCAGAAAAGCCGCCCGGGGGCATGGTCAACGAGGCCGCCGGTTGCGAGACTGCTGGGAATGTCCACCACCCCGCTGTCCCTGCCGCAGCAATCCGCGCGGGCGCCCGAGTTCGGCCGGGACGCGCTCATCGTCTGCGAGAACCTGGTACGGATCTACCAGACCGGTTCGATCGAGGTGCAGGCACTTCAAGGGCTGGACCTGGCGGTGGAGAGCGGCGAGTTGGTCGCCGTCGTCGGCGCCTCCGGGTCGGGCAAGTCGACGCTGCTCTCCATCCTGGCCGGCATCGACGCCCCGACGGCCGGGCGGGTCCGGGTCGACAGGTGGAACCTGCTGTCGATGTCCCGCGCGGACCGGGTGGACTACCGCCGGCACACCGTCGGGTTCGTCCGCCAGCAGACGGCGAGCAACCTGATCCCGTACCTGACCGCACGGGAGATGGTGGACCTGCCGATGACGGCGGCCCGGACCGCGAAGAAGGAGCGGCGGGAGCGCACGGCCGAACTGCTGGACAGCCTCGGCGTCGCCGACTGCGCCGATCGACGGCCCGGGCAACTCTCCGGCGGGCAGCAGATGCGGGTGGCGATCGCGGTGGCGCTGGCCAACCAGCCCCGGGTCCTGCTCGCCGACGAGCCGACCGGCGAGTTGGACGCGGCCACCTCCGCCGAGGTCTTCGGGGTGCTGCGGGACGTCAACCGGCGGTACGGCGTCACCATCGTCGTGGTCACCCACGACCCGGAGGTCAGCGGCCAGGTCGAGCGGACCGTCGCGATCCGGGACGGTCGCACCAGCAGCGAGGTGCTGCGCCGTGCCACCACCGACGCGGAGGGCGACACCCACATGATCGCGGAGGAGTACGCCGTGATGGACCGGGCCGGACGGGTCCAGGTGCCCCGCGAGTTCCGCGAGGCGCTGGCGCTGACCCGCCGGGTCCGACTGGCCCTGGAACCCGACCACATCACGATCCGCTCCGACTCGCGCAGCGGCGAATGAGCGCGCCACTGCTGCGCGTGCGGGACGTGCACCGCAGCTTCCGCACCGGCCCGGCCGTCGTGCACGCCCTGCGCGGCGTGTCGTTCGAGGTCGCCGCCGGCTCCATGGTGGCGCTCGTCGGCCGGTCCGGCTCGGGCAAGACCACCCTGCTCAACGTGATCGGCGGCCTGGACCGCCCGGACGGCGGGACCGTGCACGTCGACGGCACCGACGTCACCGCGCTCGACGAGGACGGCCTGTCCCGGCTGCGGCGCGAGAAGGTGTCGTACGTCTTCCAGAGCTTCGGGCTGATCCCGGTGCTGTCGGCCGCCGAGAACGTCGCCGCGCCGCTGCGGCTGGCCCGCGTCGCCCCGGCCGAGCGCGAGCAGCGGGTCGAGTTGCTGCTGGACCTCGTCGGCCTGGCCGACCACGCCCAGCAGCGGCCGACCGAACTGTCCGGCGGCCAGCAGCAGCGGGTGGCGATCGCCCGCGCGCTGGCCGCCTCGCCCCGGTTACTGCTCGCCGACGAACCCACCGGCCAACTGGACGCCGAGACGGGCCTGTCGGTGATGGCACTGCTGCGCGGGGTGGCGGAGTCCGAAGGCGTCACCGTCCTGGTGTCGACACACGACGCGGTGATGATGGCCCTGGCCGACCGGGTGATCCGCATCCACGACGGACACCTCGACGAACAGCCGACCGAGCCGGTGCGGGACGTCGGGTGACGCGACGATGCTGAGGCTCGTACGCCGACGTGCCCGCGCGCAGTGGCCGTTGCTGGCCGCCCTGCTCGGGGTCGTCACGGTCGGCGCGACCCTGCTGGGAACCTGCACCCTGCTGGTCACCCGCAGCGCCGAGCGGGCGCTGGAGGTGGCACTGGCCCGCGCCGAACCCGCCGCCGTCGACGCGACCGTCTACGCCGGCACCGTCGAGGGCCCCGACACGTCGTCCGTCGTCACCGACACCCGCGCCGGCCTGACCTCCGCGCTCGCGCCGTTCCCGGTGACCACCACCGCGCGGGCGTCGACGGTGCTGCGGGCCCTGCCGCCGAAGCTCGCCCCGGGCACCACGGTCGGCGCCCAGACGTACCTGTCCGGCCTCGACGACCTGCCGACCCGGACCGAGCTGGTCACCGGACACTGGCCGGAGCGCCCCGGCGACGCGGTGCTCCTGGAATCCACCGCCCAACTGCTCGGCCTCACCCCCGGTAGCCGGGTACGCCTCGGCGCCGAGCTGGCCCACCCGCCCGTCCCGGCCATCGACGTGACCGTCGTCGGTGTCGTACGCCCGCTGGCCGGGCGCGGTTGGGACCGCGACCCGCTGGCCGCGGCCGGGTCCGCCACCGGCTACCGGGACGGTCGCTACATGCAGCCGGTCAACGCGTACGGCCCGTTCCTCGTCGACCTCGCCGACCTGGTCACCACCGGCGCCACCGTGGACCGTCTGGAGGTCACCGCCCACCCGGACCTGACCCACGCCAGTCGCCGGGACCTGGACACCGTGGCCGGGGGCATCCGCGACGCGGACCGCCGGTTGGCAGGCACCCTCGGCGACCGCGTCCAGGCGGCCCGGGTCGCCACCGACCTGTCGCTGACCCTGCGATCGGCCGACGAACAACGGCACGTGACCGCCGCCGTCGTGCTCGCGATCGCCGTCCTCGGCGGTGTCCTGGCCGCGACGGCGCTCGTCCTCGCCGGCCGCCTGACCGCCGGCATCCGCGCCGACGAGACCGCCCTGCGGTCCGCGCTGGGCGCCAGCCGTCGACAACTCGCCGGCACCGCGACACTCGAGGCCGGGCTCGTCGCCGCCGTCGCCGTCGCCGTCGCGATACCGGCCTCGTCGGCCCTGCACGCCGCGCTGACCCACCTGCCGCCGCTGGACGACGCCGGCCTGACCGTCCGGCCGACCATCACCGGCACCCAGGTCCTCGCGGTCGCCGGGGCCGCGCTGGTGCTCGCCACCGTCCTCACCGTCCTGGCGATCCGTCCGGCCCCGGCGGCCGGCGAGCGGCGCACCCGCCGCGAGCTACTGGCCCGATCCGGCGTCGACCTGCTGCTCGCGGCGTTCGCCGCGGTCGGGTGGTGGCAGTTGTACGCGCAGCCCACCACCGCGAGCCCACGCGCCGACGCGGTCCGGGTGCTCGCTCCGGCGCTGCTGCTCACCGCCGGTGCCGCGCTGGCGCTCCGGGTGGTACTGCCCGCCCTGCGCGCCGCCGACCGACTGGCGTACCGCGCCCGTGGGCTGGCGCTTCCGCTGGCCGTCGCCGAGAGCGCCCGCCGACCCCAGGCGGTCGCCGCAGGTCTGCTCGTCGGGCTGGCCTGCGCGGCCGGAACCTTCGGCCTGGCCTTCGACACCACCTGGCACCAGTCGCAACGCGACCAGGCAGCGCTCGCCGTCGGCACCGACCTGGCGCTCACCCTCGGCACGTCGCCCGTCACCGGCGAGGGCGCGGTCGTCAGCGCGGCCACCGCGGGGGCGGTGAGTCCGGTCCTCGACCGTGGCACCGCCGTCGGTCAGTGGCTCGGGACGTCCGGCGAAGCGCCGCGCCTGGTCGCCGTCGACACCACCCGTGCCGACGCGCTGCTGCGCGGGCGGCTGGACGGTGACCGCGGCTGGGCGGACGTGGGCACCGCACTGGCCCCACGCACCCGGGTCACCGGCCTCGACGTGCCGGCCAATGCCCCGCTCGTGCTCAGCGGCACCGCGGCCGGCGACGTCCCGCTAGCCGTGACGCCCCGGCTGCTGCTGCAGGACGGCACCGGCCTGCGTACGTCCTGCACCGGTCCCGCCGTACCGCTCGACGGCCGGGAGGTGCGACTGCCCGCCTGCGCGACGGCCGACGGGCTGCGCCTCGTCGCGGTCGCCCTGCCGATCACCGCCGACACCGACGACGAACCCGTGGCCGCCGCCGGGCCGGTGGCCGTGGCCGTGACGCTCACCGTGCCGGCGGCGCCGTCCACCGACGGATCGGACTGGACCGCCACCTCCGCGCCGCCGGTGCCGACCAAGCTGAGCGACCTGGATGTCCGGTTGTCCGCCACGCCGACCGGGACCGCGCTGCGGATGGCCGCGAACGTCGAACTCGGCGGTGCCGACGACGCCGCCCGGACCCTGGTCGCCAGCGCCTTCCCGGACCCCGGTCCGGTGCCGGTCGCCGTCTCCGAGCGCTTCGCCGGCGAGGTCGGTGTGCACCGCGGCAGCGAGCTCAGCGTCACGGTCGGCACCACGCCCGTCCCGATCGTCGTCACCCAGGTCGTGCCGGCCGTACCCTCCGCACCCGGGGCCGTCGCCGTCCTGGCCGACCTGGACGTGCTGTCCCGGGCGCGGGTCGTCACCGGGGACCTGACGTTCCCGGTCGACGCCTGGTGGGTCGGCCACCCGGCCGGTCCCGACGCCGCCGAGCGGGCCGCCGACCTGCACCTGGGCAGCATCACGACCCGCGAGGCGGAGACCACCCGCCTCGTCGGCGGCCCGCTGCGCGCCGCCCTGCCCGGCGCGCTCCGGCTCGTCGTACCGGCCGCGGCCCTGCTGCTGCTCGCCGGTGTCGTCCTGCACGTCACGTGCGACCTCCAGCTCCGCGCCGTCGAGGTGGCCCGGCTGCGCGGCCTCGGGATGTCCCGGCGCGACATCCGGGCGGTGCTGCTCGGCCAACACGTCGGCGTTCTGCTGCCGCTGCTCGCGGCGGGTGCGGCCGTCGGCGCGCTCGCCACCCTTCTCGTCGCTCCCCTGCTCGTACGCTCCGACACCGGCGCCGCGCCCGTCCCCGCCGCCCAGCCCCACTGGCCGTGGCCGGCCGAGGCCGCACTGCTCGCGGTACTGCTGGCCGGGTGTCTGCTGGCGGTCACCATCGTGGTCGGCATCCAGGCCCGCCGGGCCGACGCCGCGCACCTGCGGGTGGCGCCGTGACGCAGATGACCCGCCGGTTGCCGGCACCGCACTGGCCCAGCGTCCGGGGCCGTGGCCGGGCCGACGCCGGACCCCTGCTGCTCACCGCGGCCGTCATCGCCGCCGTCGCGCTGCTCGCCGGGGCCGTACCGGTGCTGCTCCGCGCCGCCGCCGACCAGACCGTCCAGGACACCGTCCGCCACGCCGGCCACGACGCGAACGTCATCGCCCACGCCGACTGGGAACGCGACGACGGTCCGACCGGCGGGCGGGTGCGCATGGCCGACCTCGCCAAGGGCGTCGACGACTTCCGTGTCCGGGCGACGTACGCCCTCGGGCGCGACCTGGACGACGCGCTGCTCGCGCCCATCGCCGTCGTCGACGGCCCGGTTCTGACCGTCACCGAGGGCAATGCCCCGCGTACCTTCCAGTTCAGCTACCTGGCCGATGACGCCGGCGGCCCGGAGGTCACCTGGATCGCCGGGAACGCCCCCGCCGCCGCCGTCCCGGACGACTACGTCGAGGCCCCCTACCAGGGTCCGCCCTGGCCGGTGCAGGTCGGCATCTCCGAGACGGACGCGGCGGCGCTCGGCCTCGGCCCCGGCGATCGGATCCCGGCCAAGGACAGCCGGGGGCGCGGCAAGGACCTGCGGATCAGCGGGATCTGGCGACCCACGGACACGTCCGATCCCGCCTGGCGACTCGCCCCGGCGCTGCTGCGCCCCCTGCCCGGCGCCGACGGCGTGGGGATCACCCGGTTCGCCGGTCTGCTGTCGCGCGATTCGTTGCCGGACGCCCGGCTCGCCGTCGACGAGGACCAACTGCGGCGCGCGGTCCACTTCGCCCCCGACCCCGACGCGCTCACCTGGGGCAGCAGCGCGACCCTGGTCGACCGGGTGGTCACGCTGAAGGCGGCGTCCGGCTCGTCCGGCGCCCGCGACGACTCCCTGAAGTGGGAGTCGCAGCTCGACGCCACCCTGCGCGCGACCCGTACCCGGATCAACGCCGTCGCCGCGCAGGCGGCCGTGCTGCTCACGGGTGTGCTGACCGCCGCGGTCCTGGTGCTGCTGCTCGCCGCCGACCTCCTGGTCCGCCGCCGTAACCCGGCGTTGAGCGCCGCCCGGCAACGCGGGGCGGCGCTGGGCGACCTCGGTACGGAACTGGCCGTCGAGTCCACAGTGGTGTCGCTGTCCGGCGCTGTCGTCGGACTCGTGCTCGCCCGGACGGTGGCTCCGGGCGTCTCCTGGACCTGGGCCGTCCCGGTGGTCCTGGCCGGCGCC
Organism: Micromonospora sp. bgisy143; assembly: GCF_057708145.1. Lineage (NCBI taxonomy): Bacteria > Bacillati > Actinomycetota > Actinomycetes > Micromonosporales > Micromonosporaceae > Micromonospora > Micromonospora sp. bgisy143. The sequence goes on along the minus strand of NZ_JBYIRN010000011.1, from coordinate 20,521 downwards.
GCCGCCGGGCCGGCGTTCGGCATCCTCGCCGCCGCTCGGGCCAGCCGCGACCGCCGGCAGCCCGCCAACCGGTCCGCCCGACGCTGGATCCGGACCACCGGCCAGCTGCGTCGGGCCGTCGTGGAGGCCGCTGTCCTGATCGCCGCGGTCGCCGCCCTCGTCACGCTGCACCAGCGCGGACTCCTGCCGGTCACCTCCGACGGCGACATGGCTGAGCCGACCGGTGACGTGATCCTGCCGGTCAGCGCCGTCGCGCTGGGCGCGCTGGTGGGCGCGCTCGTCCTGATCCGACTGCTGCCCCTCGGGGCACGGCTCGCGCTCCGGCAGGCCCTGCGCTCGCGCCGCCCGCTGGCCGTGTTCGGCACCGCCCGGGCGGCCACGACGGCCGGGCGCGCGCTGCCGCTGCTGGTGCTGGTGTGCGCCACGGCGCTCGCGTCGTTCGCGCTCATCCTGGGTGCCACGGTCAACCGGGGCCTGGCCGACGGCGCGTGGAGTGCCGTCGGCGCCGACGCCCGCCTCGACGTCGCCGGGGACGCCGAGACCGCCACGCCCACCGTCGCCGCGCACATCGCCGCCGCGCCCGGGGTACGGCAGGTCGTGGTCGCGCAGGTCACCGACTCGGCGCGGGTGTTCACCGACTCGTCGCCGCTCACGCCCCGCCTGGTCATCGTGGACGCCGCCGCGTTCCAGCGCCTGTTGGCCAGCACCCCGCTGCCCGACGCGCCGGCCCTGGCCCGGCTCACCACCCCCGGTCCCCGTCCCGGGGAGGTCCCCGCGCTGGTCCGGTCGGGCGACGGCGAACTGCGGACCGGCACGAGGTTGCAGCTACCCCGGGACGACGCCCCGGCGATCCACCTCGTCGCGGTCGGTGCCGCACCCTCGGTCGACGGCGCCGGTGACGTCGTCATCGTGGACGCCGGGGCGCTCGCCGACGCCGGGCTGCCCGCCGTTCCGAACACGGTCTGGGTGACCGGTCCCGGCGCGGCGCGGGCGGTCACCAACAGCGGTGTCGCCTCCGACGTCGTGGTGCGGGCGGACGTTCTGCGGGCGCAGCGGGTGGCTCCACTGACCGCAGGGCTCCTCCGGCTGGCGTGGGCCGCCGCCGCGGTGCTGCTGGCGCTGGGGCTGCTCGGCCTCGCGCTCGCCGCCGCAGCGGGGGCGGGGGAACGGTGGCAGACCCTGACCCGGCTGCGGACCCTCGGCCTGCGGCCACGCGACGCGCGCTGGGTGGCCGCCGGAGAGCTGCTGCCGCCGGTGGTGGTCGTCGCGGTGTGCGGTCCGCTCCTCGGTGCCCTGCTGGCACGCCTGACGCTCGGCCCGCTCGACCTGCGGCTGCTCACCGGTCAGGCCGGCGACCCGGGGGCGGTCCTGCCGTGGTGGCTGCTCGCGATGGTGGGTGTGGCGCTGCTGGCGGCCGCCGCCACCGTCGTACCCGTCGAGTCGACGCTGCGACGACGCGACCGGTTGAGCGAGGTGCTCCGCGCCGGCGAGTAGTGGTACGCGTGAGGCCCGCCACCGGATCCGGTGGCGGGCCTCAACACTTGTCCAGCTGGTGGGCGATACTGGGTTTGAACCAGTGACCTCTTCCGTGTCAAGGAAGCGCGCTCCCACTGCGCCAATCGCCCGTGCTTGTTGCCGAGGTGGGGACGGGATTTGAACCCGCGTGGACGGCTTTGCAGGCCGTTGCCTCGCCTCTCGGCCACCCCACCGAGGTTGCCCCCGTCACGCGTGGCGGCAGCTCCGAGCGGACGACGGGATTCGAACCCGCGACCCTCACCTTGGCAAGGTGATGCGCTACCAGCTGCGCTACGTCCGCACGCCCCCGGCTTTCCCGGGTGACGGATGAGAACTTTAGCCGAGCCGGGGAACGACTGCCAAATCGGGGTCCGTGTCGGCGCGTCCCTCCTGCCCGATCCGACGCCGAGGAAGCGGTCGCGGAACCGCCCGGTACGGGGAGTTCGGCACCACCCGGGGCGGGCTTCCTAGTCAGCTGACCTGATGTCTCAATTGACGTCCGACCGTCACACTCCGGCATCAGGTGAACGAGCCACCGCATCCCCGGAAAGTGTCCATCTTCCGACTCTTACCCCACGAATCGGACGGTAGCGGTAACTGTTCGTGTTCGGGTCGATGGGCTACGGTAACGGTCGTGACGAGACGTGCGGCCGAGATCCGCCTGGATGCCCTGCTGCGCACCGCCTGCGACGTGATCGTGGAGCGCGGTCTGGCCAACACCCGGACGGCCGACGTGGCGCAGGCGGCCGGGGTGAGCCAGGCACTGGTGTTCTACCACTTCGCCACGAAGGAGCGGTTGCTCGCGCAGGCCTTCGCATACGCCGTCGAGCAGGATCTGGCCCGCCTGGACGCGGTCACCCGCTCCTCGGCACCGCCGCTGACGAAGCTCCGCCGGATCCTCAAGCTCTACACCCCGGCCGGTCGGGCCACATCCTGGTCGATGTGGATCGACGGCTGGTCCGAGTCGCTGCGCACCCCCGAGCTGGAGAAGGTGTCCCGCCGGCTCGACCTGCGGTGGCGGCAGGACCTCGCCGCGGTGATCTCCACCGGGGTCGCCGACGGCACCTTCCAGTGCGCCGACCCGGACGGGGCCGCCTGGCGGATCAGCGCCGTGATGGACGGCCTCGCCGTGCAGCTCGCGGTGCACGACCGGGTCATCTCCCGGCGACAGTTCGGGGAGTGGGTACGCCTGGTCACCGCCCGCGAGCTGGGCCTGGATCCGGCCGACCTCGACTAGGGCCGGCGTCAAAGCTCCTGGCCGGCCCGCGGCGGGCCCAGCTCGGCCGAAGGACGTCGACACATCCCCGGGCGACCGACCGCGCCGGACACCGGGCCGGGCAAAACGGCTCCGGCAGGCGCGCCGAAGTGAACAATCGACGGCATGGATCTGCTGGAGGCGTACCGCCGGAGCCTGGCCGAGTTCGTCGACCGGGTGGACCAGATCGGGCCCGGCCAGTGGTCCGCGGAGACACCCTGTCCCGGCTGGGACGTCCGCACCCTGGTCAACCACGTGGTCGGCGAGGACCGGTGGAGCGTTCCGCTGCTCGCCGGCCGCACCATCGACGAGGTCGGCGACCGCTTCGAGGGTGACCAGCTCGGCGACGACCCGGTCACGACGACCCGGGAGGCGGCCGCGCAGGCCGAGATCGCCGTCACCCACCCCGGCACGATCGACCGCACCGTGCACCTGTCGGCCGGTGCGACCCCGGCCGCCGAGTACGTCAGCCAACTCCTCGCCGAACACCTGATCCACGGCTGGGACCTGGCGGTGGCGATCGGCGCCGACCCACGGTTCGACCCGGACGCGGTGCACGTGTGCGCCCAGTGGTTCGCCGGCCGGGTCGACGACTATCGGCGCGACAAGCTGGTCCGGGACGAGGCGCGGGTGCCCGCCGATGCCGACGAGCAGGATCACCTGCTGGCCGCCTTCGGCCGCGACCCGGACTGGGCGCCCGGCGAATGACCCGCGACCCGGACTGGGCACCCGGCGACTGAGCCGCCACCGCCGGGAACTGCGCCCGGCGACCGAGCCGTCAGCGCCGGGGTCGGGTGTTGGCCAGCCCTCGGTCGCCGCCGTAGTGAGCGAGCACCCGGTGGTCCATCACCCGCCGCCACAGCGGTGGGAGCAGCGCCACCACCACCATCGTCGCGTACCCGGCGGGCAACTGCGGTGAGCTGTCGAAGCTGCGCAGCGTCTGGTACCGGCGCAGCGGGTTCGCGTGATGGTCGCTGTGCCGCTGGAGTTGGAAGAGGAAGACGTTGGTGACCGTGCGGTCGCTGTTCCAACTGTGCCGGGCGTCGACCTTCTCGTAGCGTCCGGTGGCGGTGCGCTGCCGGGCCAGCCCGTAGTGCTCCAGGTAGTTGACGACCTCCAGCAGGGAGAACCCGACCACCGCCTGCAGCACCAGGAAGGGCAGCACCGCCGGGCCGAAGAGCACGGCCAGCGTCGCGTAGAGCGCCACGGTCATCGCCCAGGCGTTGAGCACGTCGTTGCGGTACGTCCAGGGGGTCCGGCCCCGGAGGCGGAACCGGGCGGTCTCCAGCCGCCACGCCGAGCGGAGGCTGCCGAGGACGGTACGCGGCCAGAACGCCCAGAAGCTCTCCCCCAGCCGCGAGCTGGCCGGATCCTCCGGCGTGGCGACCCGTACGTGGTGGCCGCGGTTGTGCTCGACGTAGAAGTGCCCGTAGGCGGCCGGCGCGAGGGCCACCTTGGACAGCCACCGTTCCACCCGCTCGCGCTTGTGGCCCAGCTCGTGGGCGGTGTTGATGGCGATGCCGTTGACCACTCCGACGGTGGCCACCAGACCGGCGGCGCCGACGACCGAGAGGCCGTCGTGGGTCCAGACCGCGCAGCAGGCCACCAGGGCCGCGTACTGCGCCGGCAGGTAGAGGTAGGTCAGCCAGCGGTAGTAGCCGTCGGCGGCCAGCCGGGGCACCGCCTCCTCGGGAGGGTTGCGCCGGTCGTCGCCGATCAGCAGGTCGATCACCGGGATCAGGCCGAACACGACGACCGGGGTGAGCCACCACGCCCAGGCACCGCCGGTGGTCCGCCAGAGCGCGAGACCGGCGAAGGGTAGCGCCGGCACCAGCAGCGCGAGCGGCCAGAGGGGTTTGCGCCGATCCCGCCAGGCGACGGGCTGGACGGTCGGATCGATGTCGACGGCCATGGATCGACTGTGACAGCCGTCACTGTCTTTTACAAGAGGAAGCGTTTTGTAAAGTCGACATATCTCTATCGGGACCTTGCCGCTTCCTCGATCGACTGATATCCACAGATGCGCATGCGTCACCGCGCATCGCCGGTCGGCAGCCGCCGGCCATCCCGCTCCCACGAGGAGGTTCCGTGCCACAACCGGAGTGGTCACCCCCGATGAGCCGGCGTCGACGCCGGCTCATCGCCGTCCTGGCGACAACGGCGACCCTCGCCGCGCTGCTACCCAACGGCACGAGCAACGCCGCACCCGCCGCCGCTCCCGCCGAGCGCTCGTCCGGGCCGTTCGCCGAGGGGCACCAGCCCGCCGACCTCGACAACCGCACCGGTACGGCGGCGCCCGACGCCCGCCAGCGTGGCCTGGCCCGCGCCGCCGACCCGGACGTGCGGTGGAACCGACTCGGCACGCCGCAGGCGCTCGGCCCCGGTCGTACCCCGCTCGCCGCCGGACTGCCCGCCGACCCGGAGGCCGCCGCGCGCGCCTACCTGACCGCGAACCGCGACCTGTACGGCATGGACGCCGCGACGGTCGCCGGTATGGACCGGGTGCTGGTCAGGCCGATCGGCAGCGGCGCGGTGGTGACCCTGCGGCAGCGCTTCGGCGACCTGCCGGCCGGTCACGACGGCCTGGTCACGCTCGCGGTCAGCGGCGGCTCGGTGCTCGCCGTCAACTCCTCCCTGGCCCGGGACACCCGCGCGCCCGCCCCCGCGACCCGCACCGCCGAGCAGGCGTACGCCGACGCGCTCGCCGACGCCGGACTGAGCCCGACGGCCGTCGCCAGCCACACCGTGCGGGCCGTGGCCGTGCCCACCCCGCTCGACGGACCCCGGGCCGCCTACGAGGTGACCATGATCGGCGCGGACACCGACCACCCGGCGGCGTTCACCAGCTACGTGGACGGCAGCACCGGGAAGGTGCTGGTCCGCGAGGACCTCGTCGACTTCGACTCGGACAACCCGAGCTGGGCGGTCTTCCCGGCCACCCCGCCCCGGGACCTCGCCGCCGGCCAGGACCCCCGGGTGCGCTGGTGCGGCGACCCGGCCCCGGACTGCCAGGCGGCGTTCCGCGACCCGGCCACCGGGCAGCCGTGGGACGTCGACGCGGCCACCGGCACACCCACCTTCACCTCGCGCGGCAACTCGGCCAACACCGTGCTCTCCTGGGGCAACAACACCCCGGTGGTGCCGGCGACCCCCAGCGCGGACCGCCGCTACGAGTACCCGTTCACCGACCAGTGGCACCAGGCCAGGTGCAACCCGGAGGTGTTTACGTCCGCGCAGCGCAACGACGCGGACGCGGCGATCGCCAACCTGTTCGCCATGCACAACCGGATGCACGACTGGGCGTACCAGCTCGGCTTCACCGAGTCGGCGTGGAACCTCCAGGCGGTCAACCTCACCCCGTCCGGCCTGGGCGGTGACGCCGAGCAGGGCCGTGCCCAGCAGGGCGCGCTGACCGGCAATCGCAACAACGCCAACCAGGGCACCCCGCGCGACGGTCTGCCGCCGACCACCAACATGTACCTGTGGCAGCCGCAGGCCGGTGGCCCGTACCCGCCGTGCGTCGACGGCGACTACGACATGACGGTGATCGGCCACGAGTACACCCACGCCATCACCAACCGGATGATCGCCGGCCCGGACAGCGGGATCAGCGGCCACCAGGGCGGGGCGATGGGCGAGTCGTGGGGCGACCTGATGGCCGCCGAGTACCTCTTCCAGAACGGGCTGCGCGCTCCCGGCGAGTCGCCGTTCGTCACCGGCGGCTACGTCACCGGCAACCTGGTCAGCGGCATCCGCAACTACGACCTGAGCCGTAGCCCGCTGAACTACTCGGACATCGGCTACAACACCGCCGGTCCGGCGGTGCACGCCGACGGGGAGATCTGGGGGGCCACCAACTACCGGGTACGCGCCGCGCTGGTCAAGCGGTACGGCCTGGGCACCCCGCAGCGACAGCGGGAGTGCGCGCAGGGCGCCGTGCCGGCCGACAGGTGCCCGGGCAACCGGCGCTGGTCGCAACTGGTCTTCGACTCGTTCCTCCTGCAGGCGGCCAGCCAGGTCAGCATGCTCGACATGCGGGACAACATGCTCACCGCCGACCTGCTGCGCTTCGGCGGCGCGAACCAGGACCTGATCTGGGCCGAGTTCGCCCGCTCCGGGATGGGCCGGGACGCCGCCACCAACGGCGCCGCGGACACCGACCCGACACCGAGCTTCGCCTCACCCCGGGGCGGCAACGCGACGTTGACCCTGCGCCCGCGCGGGGACAGCGCCGACGCGCCCATCCGGGTGTACGTCGGGCACTACGAGGCAAGGGCTGTACCGATCGCGGACACCGACCCGGCGACGCCGATCCCGGACACGGTGGAGCTGGTCGCCGGCACGTACGACCTGCTGGCCGTCGCGCCCGGCTTCGGGCACCAGCGGCTCAGCGTGGTCGCCGACGCCGGCAAGAACGGCTACGTGGACCTGCGGCTGAGCCGCAACCTCGCGTCCAAGGCCTCCGGCGCGACGATCAGCGGCGACGGGGTCAACCTGGACCGGGTCGCCGACGACACCGAGGCGACGAACTGGGCCGCGCTGGACGGGGTGGCCGGCAAGCAGCTCACCGTGGCGCTGGCCGGTGACGCCCCGCAGGTGGTCAAGCGGGTGAACGTCAGCGCGATGCTGCGACCCGCGATCGTCGGGGACGCCGACACCGGCAGTCAGAACGCGCTCAGCGCGCTGCGCTCGTTCGCCGTGTCCGCCTGCGACGCGACCACCACCGACTGTGCCGACCCGGCGCGCTGGCGGCGCATCTACACCAGCGCGGCCGACGCGTTCCCCGGCGGGGCGTACCGGGCGTACAGCCGCGACATCAACCTGCGCACGTTCGCGGTGCCCACCACCCTCGCCACCCACCTGCGGCTGGAGGTGCTGACCAGCCAGTGCACCGGCGGCCCGCAGTACGCCGGTGAGCAGGACGACGACCCGGCCACGACGACCGACTGCGCCACGGCCAGCCCGGCCCAGGCACAGGTCAGGATCGCCGAGTTCCAGGCGTTCGCGAAGTGACACCGTCGGGGCCGGCGGGCGACCGCCGGCCCCGACAGCCCCCGATCAGCGGCGTGCCGGGTGCCAGCGCCCGGTCGGCGCGGGCCGCTCCCAGAGCCGGTCCACCGGCGGGTCCTCGGCCTCGGCCTCGTCCTTCGCGGCGCGGGTCAGGTGGCGCAGTCGCAGCAGCAGGCCCACCCCGAGCGAGAGCAGCAACCCGCCGAGCAGGAACGCCGCCTGCACCACACCGAACCCCCCGGTCTGCGCGACCGGACGGCCGGCCGGCGGTGGCGCCGCGTCGACCGGCTGGTCCGCGATCGCCTCCTCGGTCGGTGCGCTCTCCTCCGACGCCGGCTCGCTCGGCGGGTCGCTCGGCAGCGCCGGAGTCGGGCTCGGCGTCGGCGTCGGCGTACGGGTTCCGGTGCCACCCGCTCCCAGCACCGACCGGGTGGCCGTCTGGCGGGCCAGCAGGCGCAGGTTGGCGTCGTACGCCTCGGCGGCGAGGGTGACCCGCCCCTGGCTGACGTCCTCGGCGAAGGCCACCCGGTAGCGGGCGGTCACCGTACGGCCCGGGCAGAGGGTGCCCGGGTCGAGTTGCCGGTCGGTCAACCGGGCCACGTCACCCTCGGTCCGGATCTCCACCGGGAAGTCGCCGTTCTCCTCCACCCGGTCCATCTTCACCTGGTCGAGGCGGATGCCCTGCACCCGCAGCACCATCGACCAGCGCACCTTCACGCACCCACCGCGCCGGTCCGTCTGCGAGACCACCGCGGAGATCGTGCGCACCTGGTCGCCGGCGGTGAACCGGGCCGGCAGGCCGCCCATCTCGGTAGCGAACGCCGCCTGCGCCGGTGCCGCCAGGGTGAGCACCACCCCGGCCACGCCGGCAACCAACGCCCCGAGCCGCAGCGCGTACCGCCACACGATCACCACCACCTCACTCCTTCTCGTCCCCGTAGGGAAACGCTAGGAGGAAGCGGACGGATCACACAGACGGGTGTCTTCGCACCGGACGCCAAGCGCGAGGGGTCATTTCACCGACAGTGGTGAACCGGTCACCACTCCCCCACGACACGCCGCGTGCCGGGCCACTGGGAGAATCACCAGGTGTCCGAGCTCTCCAGCACGTTCGTCCGGCTGCACGCCCGGCTGACCCCGGTTCCCTTCGTCCCCGAGGTACGCCTGCACCAGGCGGACGAGCCGATCGGGCTCTGGGAGTTGACCGAGGGGCAGTTCTCCAGCGACCGGCCGCCGCCGTTCTGGGCCTTCGCCTGGGCCGGCGGCCAGGCGCTGGCCCGCTACGTCACCGACCATCCGGACCTGGTCGCCGGCCGGCGGGTGTTCGACCTCGCCTCCGGCTCCGGCCTGGTGGCCATCGCCGCCGCCCGGGCCGGCGCGGCGTCCGTGCGGGCCGTCGAGGTCGACGAACTGGCGGTCGCGGCCGTCGCGCTCAATGCCGAGGCCAACGGGGTACGCGTCGACGCCGAGCTCGGAGACATCCTCGACGGCGACGCGGGCGACGCCGAGGTGGTGCTCGCCGGGGACGTCTTCTACAGCGACGCGATGGCCCGACGGGTGCTGCGGTTCCTGCTGCGCGCCACCCGGGCCGGGGCGCCGGCGCTGGTCGGTGACCCCGGCCGGGCGTTCCTGCCCCGGGACCGGTTCGACGAGCTGGCCAGCTACGACGTGCCGGTGCCGGAGGCCCTGGAGAGCGTGCGGGTGAAGCGCACCACCGTCTGGCGGTTGCGTCCCGGCCTGCCGGGGGCCGCCAGCTAGCGTGGCGGCGTGCTCTTCTCCGGCTGGGCGTCCGCGGTCGAGGCACCCTGGCCGGACGTCGCCGAGGTGACCGATCACGTCGGCGTACGCCACCTCGTCGTCACCCGGCACGCGCTGGTCCGCCAAGTCCTCGCCGACCCCCAGCGCTACCGGCCGGACAACGCCCTGGACGCGGTGACCCCGATGCCGGTGACCGCGCTGCGCGTGCTCGCCGGGCACCGGTTTCGGCTGCCGCCGACCCTGGCGAACAACTCCGGCCACAGCCATCCGCAGATCCGGGGCATCGTGGCGGACGCGCTGCACCCCGCGAAGGTGGCCGCCCAGCGCCCCTGGCTCACCGCCCTGGTCCGGGAGCGGGTCACCCGGCTCCGCGCCAGCCTCGACGCCGGCGCGTCGGTGGACCTGTACGCGGACCTCGCCGCCGACCTGCCCCTGCTGGTGCTGGCCCGGCTGGTCGACCTGCCGGACGCCCCGGTCGGCGCGGTCAAGGAGTTCGCCCAGGCGGCACTGGAGCTGTTCTGGGCGCCCCTGGACGACGACCGGCAGGTCGCGCTCGCCGCCGAGGTGGGCCGCTTCCACCGCGTGCTGCGGGAGTTCGCGGCCACCGGGGGTGGGCTGGCCGCCGAACTGCGCGCCGCCGGGCACCCGCCCGACGTGGTGGTCGGCGCGCTCTTCTTCCTGCTGGTCGCCGGCCAGGAGACCACCTCGCAGTTCCTCACCCTGCTGCTGCACCGGCTGGCCGGCGAACCGGCGGTACGCGCCGCGCTGCGCGCGGGCGACGTCGCGGTGGCCGACGTCGTGGAGGAGGGCCTGCGCCTGGAACCGCCGATCGTCACCTGGCGACGCGTCGCGGCGGCGGACGGCACGCTCGGCGGCACGGCCGTGCCGGCGGGCACCAGCATCGTGCTGTGGCTGGCCCGCGCCGGCCGCGATCCGGCGGTCGTCGGCGCGCCGGACGAGTTCGTCCCCGGGCAGCGCGGGTCGCGGCGGCACCTGGCGTTCGGGGCGGGTGCGCACCGGTGCGTCGGCGACGTCCTGGCCCGGATGGAGGCGGCCGTGGTGGTGGCCGAGGCCGCGCCCCTGCTCGACGGGGTGACGGTGGTACGGCCGCCGTGGTGCCCGGACAACCTCACCTTCCGGATGCCGGACGCCTTCGTGGTGCGGTCAGTCGAGCGGCCCGCTGACCAGTAGCACGATGCCCCCGATGACCGCGGCAGCGCCGAGGAGCAGTACGGCGCCGCCGACGAGGAACCGCGCGACGGTGAAGCCGACGTCCTGCCGCACCTCAGCCGGATCACGGTCGGGTACTCCCCACACGCGATTCCATGGGTTCCTCGCCAACCGGCGGGCCTCCGCGTCGACATACCCGAACAAGTTGCGGGTCATCGTCAGCCCGATAAACCCCAGCAGCACGCCGAAGCCGACGACGGCGAGTACCTGCACGATCCACCGCACCGTCGGCCGCCTCCGCTGATCCCCTTGACTCCCATCCGAGGCTAGGCCGCCCGGGCAAGACCACTCGGGGCCGCGGCCCCTGAGCGTGACCCGCTATGTTTCCGGGCGTGTCATCAGCCCTTCCGCGCCGCATCGCCGCAGTGGTAACACTTCTGGCCCTGCTGGTGCTGAGTGCCTGCGCAGCCGGACCCGCGTCCCACGCCCGGCAGGTCGCGGCGCAACCGAGCCCGTCCGCCTCGCCGTCCGCGTCACCGTCGCCCTCCGCGTCGCCGACCGCCCGGCCCACGCCCGGAAGCCTCGACTGGTACGTGTCGCAGGCGCCGACCTTCCCCGAGGCGCCGCCGCCGCAACCGGTGCCGCTGCCGGTGACCGGCCCGATCCCGTTCTGGCACCGCCTGCCGACCGACCAGAAGGTCGCCTTCATCACCATCGACGACGGCGGGCTGGCCCGACCGCCCGCGGTGGCCGACTTCATCTGGCGCGCGCACATCCCGGTCACGATGTTCCTGAACTCGCCGGCCGCCGAGGAGCACGACGAATACTTCCGCCAGATCCAGGTCGCCGGCGGGGTCGTCGAGAACCACACCATCCGGCACAACTCCCTCGCCGGCCGGTCGTACGACTACCAGAAGCAGGAGATCTGCGGGGCGGCGGACAAGCTCGAGACACTGTTCGGCAAGCGGGCGACCCTGTTCCGCCCGCCGTTCGGCGAGTACGACAGCACCACGCTGGAGGCCGCCCGGGACTGCGGCGCGAAGGCGGTCCTGCACTGGTCCGAGACGGTCCACGAGGGCAAGGTGCGCTACCAGACCCCGGAGAAGGTGGTCCAACCCGGCGACGTGCTGCTGATGCACTTCCGGCCGGCGCTGATGGACGACCTGCTGGCGGCGCTGAAGGCCATCCACCGGGCCGGACTCACCCCGGCGCTGCTGGAGGACTACATCCGCTGACCCGCGAGGACTGACGAAAGTCAGTGCCGGTCGGTGCCGTTCGGGCGCGGCGGGCCCAGCCGACCGACGCCTAGCGTCAACGCATGATCACATTACGTGGGTTGACGAAACGGTTCGGGGCGACCCTCGCGGTCGACGCCCTGACCGTCGACGTCGCGCCCGGCCGGGTCACCGGCTTCCTCGGCCCCAACGGCGCCGGCAAGTCCACCACCATGCGGATGATCCTCGGCCTGGACCGGCCCACCGCCGGGCAGGCGCTCGTCGCCGGCCGGTCGTACCGGGAACTGCGGCGACCGTTGCACGAGGTGGGCGCCCTCCTCGACGCCCGGGCCCTGCACCCGACCCGGTCCGGGCGGGCGCACCTGCTGGCCATGGCCCGCAGCAACGGCATCCCCGCCCGCCGGGTGGACGAGGTGCTCGACACCGTGGGGCTGGACGGGCGGGCGGCCGGCAAGCCGGGCCGCGCCCTCTCGCTGGGCATGGCGCAGCGGCTCGGCATCGCCGGAGCGCTGCTCGGTGACCCGCCGGTGCTGATGTTCGACGAGCCGGTGAACGGCCTCGACCCGGACGGGGTGCGCTGGGTACGGCAGCTCATGCGCTCCCTCGCCGGGCAGGGTCGGACGGTCTTCGTGTCCAGCCACCTGATGAGCGAGATGCAGCTCACCGCCGACCAACTCGTGGTGATCGGTCGGGGACGACTGCTCGCCGACGCCCCGGTCGGCGACGTCATCGCGGGCAGCGCGGTCGCCGTACGGGTCCGTAGCCCGCACCGCGAAGGGCTCGCCACCCTCGCCGCGCGGCTCACCGCGACCGGCGGCACCGTCGAGGAGGCCGGACCGGACGAGCTGACCGTCACCGGCGCCACGGTGGACCGGATCGGCGACCTCGCGTACGAGCTGGGGGTGCGGTTGCACGAGCTGAGCCCGCACGGCGCCTCGCTGGAGCAGGCGTTCATGGAGTTGACCGCCGACAGTGTCGAGTACGCCGGGGGTGCCGCATGAGCACGCAGGCCGCCACGCCCACCCGTCCCTTCCGCGGTGCGCTGGCCGCCGAGTGGAGCAAGCTGTTCTCGGTCCGCAGCACCTGGTGGACGCTGCTGGCCGGGCTGCTCGTGATGGCCGCGAGCGCCGGACAGTTGGCCATCTACGCGGCGAACGCCAACACCAACGACGACCCGGTCGACGACCTCGGCGTCGTCACCGCCGGCACCGTGCTGATCGACGCGATCGAGCTGACCCAGTACGCCGTGCTGGCGGTGGGTCTGCTCGCCATCACCACCGAGTTCACCAGCGGCACCATCGCCACGACCCTGCAGTGCACCCCGGCCCGCGGTCGGGTGCTGCTGGCCAAGGCCGTCGTGGCCGGCGCCGTCACCTTCGCCCTCGGGCTGCTGCTCGGCGTTGTCGGCGTCCTCGTCGCCCGCCCGGTGCTCGGCGACTGGGGAAGTGCGCCGACCGCCGACACGATCGGCGACATCGTGGCGGTGGCGACCTACCTGGCCCTGGTCGGCGTCCTCGCGCTCGGCCTCGGTGCGGCACTGCGCAGCGCCGTACTCACGATCATCGTGCTCTTCGCCACCCTGATGATCGTGCCGCTGTCGCTGCAGGAGCCGGACATCACCGTCCTGAACCGGATCGCCGACGTGTTTCCCGGCGTGGCCGGCGGGCACTTCCTCGCCGGGGACACCGACCCGTACCCGAGTGTGGTCGGGTTGCTGCTGCTCGCCGGCTGGGCGGGCGCCGCGCTGCTGCTCGGCCGCGCCATGCTGCGCCGCCGGGACGCCTGACACGGTGAGCGGGGGCCGGCCGGCCCCCGCTCACCGCTCGACCAGACCCGCCTCGTACGCGAGGATCGCCGCCTGCACCCGGTTGCGCACCGCCAACCGGGTGAAGATGCTCGTCAGGTAGCTCTTCACGGTGCCCTCCACCAGGTGCAGCCGGCGAGCGATCTCCGCGTTGGACAGACCCGCGCCGACCAGCGCCAGCACCTCGCGTTCCCGCTCGGTCAGTCCGGCCGTCCGATCCCGCGCCGCGGGACGGCGCGCCAACCGGCCGGCACCCAGCTCGATCACCCGACGCGCCACCCGTGGCGACAGGTACGCCCCGCCGTCGGCGACCGCGTGCACCCCGGCGATCAGCTCCCGCGGGTCACCGGCCTTGAGCAGGAACCCGCTCGCGCCGTGCCCGAGCGCCCGGGCCACATGGTCGTCCTCTCCGAAGGTGGTCAACATGACCGTCGCCGTGGCCGGCGCCAACCGGTGGATCTCAGCCGCCGCGGCCAGGCCGTCCAGCCGGGGCATCCGGATGTCCAGCAACGCCACCCGCGGTCGGTGCGCTCGGACCAACTCCACCGCCGCCCGCCCGTCGCCGGCCTCGGCGACCACCTCGATACCCGGATCGGCCGCGAGGATGGCCCGCACCCCGGCCCGGATCATCGCCTCGTCGTCGGCCAGGACCACCCGGACGGGCGCGGCCGGGGCCATGTCGGTGTCCACTATGTGATGCGCTCCTTGCTGACCAGTCGGCCGTCGGTGAAGCAGAGCCGCCACGTCGCCTCGGCGAGGGGGAAGTTGCCGTCGGTGTAGTACTCGCAGCCCGGCGTCGACACCCCGAGCGGCGGGGCGAGCTGCCGGCGGGGCAGCCCGGGCAGGTCGGCCCGCGCGGTACCGGGCCGCATCCGGTCGTACGTCGACTCGTCGAGCACCGTGCCGGCCGTGGCGAACGGGTAGTAGACAAGCGACAGGGCCAGCGCGAAGCCGGCCGGCGCGGCGAGCGCCGTCAGCAGGCTCCGACGCGCCCGGCGGCGGGCCTCGCGCAGCCGCCGTTCGGCGTCGGCCGGCCGTTCCGGGACGCCCCGGGGCGTGGGGACGTCGTCGACCGTCCCACCGGCGGCGGCCACCGCCGGCAGCCCCGGTTCGGCGGCGAGCGGCAGCCGGGCACGCAGCGCGAATCCGCCGTCGGGGCACGGACCGGCGTCCAGTACGCCGCCGGCCAGCCGTACCCGCTCGGCCAGGGCGACCAGACCACTTCCCGAGGACGCCGGTCGGGGCAGCGGACCGGCCGGCGGCGGCGCGTTGCGCACCCGCACCCGCACCCCGTCCACCTCGGTCGTCAGGGTCACCGTAACCGGGGCGCCCGGGGCGTACCGGGCGGCGTTGGTGAGCGCCTCCCGCACCACCTGGTGGGCGGCGGAGCCGGTCATGCCGGGCAGTCGCAGGGCGTCGGGCGCCGCGTCGAGCCGTACCGCCATGCCGGCCTCACGGGCCCCGGTCACCAGGTCCACGACGGTCTCCCCCACCGGCCGGACGCCGGCCGGGCCGCCCTCCTCCCGCAGCACCCCGATGATGTCGTGCAGCCGTTCGGTCGCCGCCGCGACGCTGGCCCGCAGCTCCCCCACGGCCGCCCGGTGGGCCGGCGCGAGGTCGGCGGCGAGTTCCAACGCGGCGGCCCGCACCGCGATCAGGCTGAGGTCGTGACCGAGTGAGTCGTGCATCTCCTCGGCGATCCGCGCCCGCTCGCGAAGCCGGATCCGTTCCGCGACGCCACGGCGCTCGCGCGCCACCGCCTCGACGTGTCGACGGCCGGCGTCGGCCAGCGCCTGCTGCTGCCGCCGGTACCGACCCACCAGCCACGGGAACACCCCGCCGAACAGCAGCACCGACGCCAGCAGGAACCAGGTCGCCGCCCCGGTGCCGAGCAACCCGAGGTTCAGCACCGTGCCGCCCAGGGCGATCACGCCGAACAGCACGGCGGCCGGCGTCGCGGTCGCGCTGCGCCGGCCGGTCAGATAGCTGAACACCGGGATGGCGAACACGAAGTTGCCGTCCACCAGCGAACCGAGCACCACCAGCAGCAGACCCACCAGCGGCCACCGTCGCGCCGACGCCACGGCGGCCGCGAGCAGCGCCAACGCGCCGAGCAGCAGCACCACACCGAACCGTGGGTACGGCGGAGTCACCCGCGCGGCCGCGACCGGCGCGGCCACCACCGCCCAGAGCGACACGTCCAGCACGGGACGCCGCCACCGGGGCGGCCCGGACGCCGACGGCTCCAGGATCCTCACGGCGGCCAGGCTACCCACGTCCGACCTGCGCGGACACCGACGAAAGTCAGGTGTTCAGCTGCTCTCCTCGGCCCAGACGCGCCAGTCGTCGAGCACCCCGTGCAGCGCCGGGGTGAGCCAGCCCGGCGCCGACCGCCGGAACACCCCCGGGTCGATCGCGCCCGCGCCGGCCGGCACCGCGCCCAGCAGGTTCGGCACCAGGTCGGTCAGGTTCGTCCAGTGCACCAGCTCCGGCGACGCCGGCCAGGCGCCGATCACGACTCCGGCTGGTACCGCCCGACGATCCAGCGCCTCCAGGGTCAGCGCCGTGTGGTTGAGCGTGCCCAGCCCGGCCCGGGCGACCACCACCGCGGGCGCGCCGAGCGACACCGCCAGGTCGGCCATCGTCCACGGCTCGCCGGACGGCCGCAGCCCCATCGGCACCAGCAGACCACCGGCCCCCTCGACGAGGACCAGGTCGTGCTTGTCCGCCTCCTCGCGGACGGCGTCCACCGCCGTGTACAGCTCCAACGGCGGCAGGTCCGCGACCCGGGCCGCGGCCAGCGGCGCGAGGGGGTCCGGGAAACTCGCCAGGGTACGGCCGGTCAGCGGGGCCGCCAGCCGGTTGACCGCGTCCACGTCACCCGGCTCACCACCGGCCGTGCCGGTCTGGCCCGGTTTGACCACCGCCACGCGCAGACCGGCGGCCTGCGCGGCCGCCGCGATCGCCGCGGTGACCACCGTCTTGCCCACCTCGGTGTCGGTGCCGGTGACCAGCACCGGCCCCGCCCACGCCGTATCACTCATGGGGCACAGTCCACGATGACGTCCAGGGCCCGCTCGAAGTCCGCCCGGGGCACCCCGGCGCTGACCGTGAGGCGCAGCCGGGAGCGGGTGTCCGGGGTCGACGGAGGCCGGAAGCAGCCGACCGCGACGCCCCGGTCCCGGCAGTCGGCCGCCCACGCCGTCGCGGCCTCCGGACCGGGCGCCGTCACCGAGATCACCGCCGCGTCCGGCGCGGAGACGGCCAGCCCGGCCGCGCGCAGACGACCGACCGCCAGCGCCACCCGGTCGGCGACCTCGGCGCGCAGGTCGTCACCGGCGCGGGCCAGCCGCAGCGCGGCGTGCACCCCGGCCGCCACGGCCGGCGGCAGCGCGGTGTCGAAGATGAAGGTACGGCCCGTCTCGACCAGGTGCCGGACGAACTCGGCCGGACCGGCGACCACCCCACCCGCCCCGCCGAGCGCCTTGGACAGGGTGGCGGTGACCACCACGTCCGGCTCACCGGCCAGACCGGCGGCGGCCACCGCCCCCGCTCCGGACAGGCCGGTCAGGCCGAGCGCGTGCGCGTCGTCGACCAGCAGCAGCGCGCCGTAGCGGCGGGCCACCCTGTGCAGCTCGGCCAGCGGCGCGAGATCGCCGTCGACCGAGAAGACCGACTCGGTGACCACCACCGCCGGGCGTCCCGGCGCCACGGCCAGGGCCGCGGCCACCGCCGTCACGTCGGCGTGCGCGCTGACCACCGTCTCGGCGCCCGAGATCCGGCAGCCGTCGATCAGCGAGGCGTGGTTGTGCGCGTCCGAGACGAGCAGGGTCCGGGGCTGCACGAGCGCCCGCAACGCGCCCAGGTTCGCCAGGTAGCCGGAGGAGAAGACGAGCGCCCGGTCGGTGCCCAGCCACTGCGCCAGCTCGTCCTCCAGGGCGTGATGCGCGTCGGTCGAGCCGCGCACCAGCCGTGAGCCGGTCGCGCCCAGCCCGTACGCCGACAGTGCCGCCGTGGCCGCGGCCGTGACCTCCGGGTGGGTGGCCAGGCCGAGGTAGTCGTTGCCGGCGAGGTCGGTCAGCCGATCGTCGGCGGGACGCGGGTGCAGCCGCCTGGTCAAGCCGGCCTTCGCCCGCAACTGCGCGCGACGATCGAGCGCCGCCAGCCAGTCCGCCACCGTCACCCCTTCACCGCCGTCCGCGCCGGTCACGCCGACGTCCGCCGGGCGAAATTACCACCCGGCTGCGCCGCGCAGACGAATCCACTCGGTACGCGAGGCGAACGCCGACCCAGAGACAGCTACCGCCACGTACGGTCAACGGGTTGTCACTCATGGTCGCCGTGCGGGTGGCGTGGCCTGGCCGTCCTCGGTCCGCGCCGACGGCGGGTCGTACCCGGCGGACCGGGGGCCTTGTAGGGTACGAGCCATGCCAGAGATCCTCGACCAGGCCCGCACCCAGGTCCTGGGTGACGGCGTCGGCCTCGACCAGGCCGGCGTCCTCGCCGTGCTGAACCTGCCCGACGAGCACCTGCCCGCCGCCCTGCAACTCGCCCACGAGGTGCGGATGCGGTGGTGCGGCCCCGAGGTCGAGGTCGAGGGCATCGTGTCGCTGAAGACCGGCGGCTGCCCGGAGGACTGCCACTTCTGCTCCCAGTCGGGCCTGTTCACCTCCCCGGTGCGCTCGGTCTGGCTGGACATCCCGTCGCTGGTCGAGGCCGCCAAGCAGACCGCGAAGACCGGTGCCACGGAGTTCTGCATCGT
The DNA here is from genome assembly GCF_057708145.1 of Micromonospora sp. bgisy143. Taxonomy (NCBI): domain Bacteria; kingdom Bacillati; phylum Actinomycetota; class Actinomycetes; order Micromonosporales; family Micromonosporaceae; genus Micromonospora; species Micromonospora sp. bgisy143. Next base: position 2,012 of record NZ_JBYIRN010000011.1, on the reverse strand, counting down.
GGCCGCCGTGCGCGGCCCGGACGCGCGGCTGATGAAGCAGATGCGCGAGGGCGTCGCGGCCATCAAGGCCGAGGTCGACATCCAGGTCGCCGCGTCGCTGGGCATGCTCAGCCAGGAGCAGGTCGACGACCTGGTCGACATGGGCGTGCACCGCTACAACCACAACCTGGAGACCTGCCGGTCGTACTTCCCGAACGTGGTCACCACGCACTCCTGGGAGGAGCGTTGGGAGACGCTGCGGATGGTCCGCGACTCCGGCATGGAGGTGTGCTGCGGTGGCATCCTCGGCCTCGGCGAGACCGTCGAGCAGCGGGCGGAGTTCGCCGCGCAGCTCGCCGAACTCGACCCGCACGAGGTGCCGCTGAACTTCCTCAACCCGCGCCCCGGCACCCCACTCGGCGACCGCCCGGTCGTCGAGGGCAAGGACGCGCTGCGGGCCATCGCCGCGTTCCGGCTGGCCATGCCCCGCACCATCCTGCGGTACGCGGGCGGCCGGGAGATCACCCTCGGTGACCTCGGCACCCGCGACGGTCTGCTCGGCGGCATCAACGCCGTGATCGTCGGCAACTACCTGACCACCCTGGGCCGGCCGGCGACCGCCGACCTCGACCTGCTCGACGAGCTGAAGATGCCGGTCAAGGCCCTCTCCGCGACCCTCTGAGCTGATCGGTGAGGACGACGTGACCGAGCTGGTGGCAGCGCAACGCTGGTGTGACCGCTGCGGCGAGGACGCGTCGGCCGCCGGGCACGAGTCGTGCGCGGCGGCCCGGACGCTGGAGCCGCCGCGCTACTGCCCGGCCTGCCGACGCCGGATGAAGGTGCAGGTGTTGCCGGTCGGCTGGTCGGCGGTCTGCGTCGAGCACGGCGAGAGCCGAGGCTGAGCCGGTGCTGCGCGGGCGTGCGGTGACCCTGCGACCGGCGACGGTCACGGACGTGCCGGCCCTCGCGGCCATCCGGGAGCAACCGGAGGTACGCCGGTGGTGGCGCGGCGGCGACGACCTGACCGCCGCGGTCCACGCCGACCTCGATGACGACGACCTGACGCTGTACGCCATCGAGCACGACGGCCGGGTGATCGGCGCGATCCAGTGGTACGCCGAGTCCGACCCGGACTACCGGCACGCCAGCCTGGACGTGTTCCTCGATCCGGAGTCACGCGGCGCGGGCCATGGTGGAGACGCCATCCGCACCCTGGTGCGGCACCTGATCGACGAGTACGGCCACCACCGGTTCACCATCGACCCGGCGGCGGCGAACAGCGCCGCCATCCGGGCGTACGCCAAGGTGGGTTTCCGTCCGGTGGGCATCATGCGCCGCTACGAACGCGGCGAGGACGGCCGCTGGCACGACGCCCTGCTGATGGACCTGCTCGCGGAGGAGCTGGCCGGCTGAGTCAGCCCGCCGCCCAGAGCAGGTGCCCGTCGGGCAGGCGGCGGGCACCCTCGGCCGGCCGGTGCGGGCTGAGCCGGCCGTCCGGCATGAGGTGCGACACCGGCACCCCACGGCCGAGTACCGCGACGTCGGCGATCAGCCGTCGGTGGCAGCGCCACCAGACGCTCTCACTGCACATCACCGCTGTGGTGCGCGATACGCAGTCGGCCAGCACCTCGTCCAGCGCAGTGTCGAAGTCGGACGTGCGCGTGTACGCGGCGTACGCCCGGAAGGCCGCGACAGTCCACCAGGTGTCCGGCTCCGGCTCGCCGGCGCGGACGTGCCGTCGACCGCCGAGGCGCGGTTCCCAGCGGTAGTCGATGCCCCGTTCGGGCAGCCAGCGTTCCATGGCCTCCCGACGGACGTCCGGGTTGGTCCGGCTGGCCGGGTAGCGGCGCACGTCCACGACCAGGGCGACCTCCGCGCCGGCCAGCAGTGCACCGAGCTGGTCCCGGCCGGCGGTCCCGTGCCCGACGGTCACCAACGCGCGCTCCATCGACCCAGCTTGCCCCGAGTCGCCGCCGTCCGCCCGCCGGCCCGGCACGGTGCGCCAAAAAAGCGCGCCCGGCACCGTACGGTGC